>NZ_JBSKHS010000010.1:0-180981 GCF_057128685.1 Pseudomonas artemisiae | reverse complement strand
CCGGAATCTATAATCAGATTCCGGATTTTCCTGCTACCCAAGGATTAGTCAACAATCCTTAAGTGAACAGCATTGCGGTCATGACCGGGCTTTTTTATACCTGTAAATTGGCCACTGTCCTCAAGTACTGCGTTACCAAGCCGACAGGCTAAGGGTAAGTACTTGGTTAGCGGAGTTTGGAGCACTAAAACAGCCACGGATGATGCTCAGGCAATTGCCCGGTTTCCAGCGCGATCCGCAGTTGCTGGGGATGCAGTACCCATGCCCGGCGATCGAAGGCCTGTTGCAGGTCTCGCCAGCGCACCCGCTGGCCACAGCAGCAAAATTCCAGGTAGCGGGTCAGGGCCGGCATTACATGCAGGCCTTTTTCTGCCGCCAGCAGTTCAAGGGGCGCGCGTTCTTCGGCGGTGAAACCCAGAAAGAAGATACGGGGGCTGAACCCGCCTTCTGCACGGGCCCAGGGGTTGGGGGCGGCCTGTACCGGTGCCTGGCCGATGAACTCTGCGCCACTGCGCAAGGTGACGATCTGCGCCTTACGAAAGCTGGCAAAAGCCCCGGTGCGTTCACGACCCTGAAGGGCTTGGGTGTTTTCCTGCCAGTAAAGCAGCGAGTGCTCGCTCAATACGCCGCTGCTATTGCGGTAGGTAAAGCTAATGGGAGGTGCCTGGCGACACCGAAATTTACGCATGTCCATGCCGCTGTATGTGCCTGCTGTGGGAGCCGACCCACAAGGTATAGGTGTGCCTGCTTTCGTATCAAACCGAGGGCGCCTTAAATAGTTGTAGGAAAGCTTACCCCTCACGCTGAAACCCAATGAAAACGAGCATTCCAGCCACAGCCAAAAGATAAAGTAGCCACTTGCCACCACTGCGTGTTTCAGGCATAAAGGCGCCCGCTCTTCAAGGATGAAACCAATGCGTGTAGCTCTTCGCTTGTGTGTTGCACTGCTGCTGGCCTTACTGGCCGGCTTGGCAATCGTGCTGTACTACGTGGCCTGGCCGAACCTTCCGACCTATACGCCGCCCGAGCGTGTGCAGTATTTGCCTCAATGGAGCGATGCCGACCGGCAACGCTATTACTCCACGCCTCAAGGTACTCAGGTCAAAAACCTGCGCTATCAATGGTTCACCGCATTGGAACAGCCCTTCTCCACCGCGCCTTTCGCCCTGCAGGCCAACCTGGGCCGTTTCGGCTTCGTATTCGATAACCCGTCCAATACGGCCAATACCGGCCGGCTACCGGTGGGCTTTACCCAGCATGTGAATAGCGCCGACGGCGAGCGCTACCTGGACCTCACCTGCGCCGCCTGCCACACCGGAGAACTCCGCTATCAGGGCACCGCGCTGCGTATCGATGGCGGCACGGCTCAACATGTGCTGCCCTCCACGGTGCCGACCCTGCGCGGCGGTAGCTTCGGCCAGGCGCTAGTGGCTAGCCTTGCGGCCACCGCCTATGTGCCCTGGAAGTTCGACCGGTTCGCCCGCAAGGTGCTGGGCGAACGTTACCCGGCAGGCAAAGCCGAACTGCGCCAGGCGCTTCGCGGTTCGCTAGCTCAATTCCTGCACGCGGCCTGGAACGACACCCACCGCGGACTATATCCGGTGCAGGAAGGCCCAGGGCGCACCGATGCCTTTGGCCGCATCGCCAACGCAGCCTTCGGCGACGGGCTCACGCCAGATAACTACCGCCCCGGCAACGCCCCGGTGGATTACCCCCAACTCTGGGACATGTGGACCTTCGACTGGGTGCAATGGAACGGCTCGGCCAAGCAGCCCATGGCCCGTAATATTGGAGAGTCCCTAGGCGTGGGCGCCACCCTTACCTATCACGACAGCAACGGCCAACCGCTGGCCGGTGAACAACGTTACCCCTCCAGCGTGCGGGTGAACGACCTGCACCTGATCGAAGAAACCCTACAGCGCCTCACGCCTCCGACTTGGCCCGAAGCAGTGCTGGGGCCGGTGGACCTGCCCTTGGCAAGCCAGGGCCGCGCGTTGTTCACCCAGCACTGCGCCGCCTGTCATGTGCCTGTGGTTGAGCAGAGAAACGGCCGGCCCGAGGCGAACCTTCATCTGGTTCCCACGCACGTGATCGGCACCGACCCTACCGCAGCTGACAATATCGCCGATCGCCGCTTCGACTTGTCCTCCTTGCAGTGGACACTGGCCGAGTTGAACCAGCTTAACGTAGAGCCCAAACCCACCGAAGTCGACCTGCATCGGGTATCAGTGGCCATGGGCCTGGCCTGGGTCACAGCCTTTGTAGAACGGCGGGCCTACGCCAATGCCGGCATAACGCCAGAGCGTCAGGCACAAATGAACGGCTTCGGCCTACCCATTAAGGTTCAAGAATTAAGGGTGTACAAAGCGCGACCACTGGCGGGCATCTGGGCCACGCCGCCTTTCCTGCATAACGGCTCGGTACCCACCTTGTATCAGCTGCTCTCCCCCCAGGATGAGCGTGACATCACGTTCTACCGCGGCACCTTCGACTACGACCCACGGCACTTGGGCTACCAGACCACGGCCTTTGTGGGTGGCTTTTTGTACGACACCCGTATTAGCGGCAACCGTAATAGCGGGCATGAATTCCGGGACGGCCCGTTAGGCGCGGGGGTCATAGGGCCACGGCTGCAACCCCAAGAGCGCTGGGCCTTGCTCGAATACCTCAAAGTACTGGGTGGCCCCTTGGAGGCTCGACTGCCATGAACGAACGCAGGTTGTTGATCACACGCCCCGCTGGCGGGCTGGCACGGCTGTGGCTAGCCCTGGGTAAAGGCCTGGGCTGGGCGCTGCTGGGCCTTGGCATGCTGGCCCTGGTGAGCTGGGCGGGCGCCAGCGTTTGGTACGCTTGGCGTTTTTCCGGGCCGGTGGCCACGGTAGAGCACGTGCCCCTTGGCGAGGCGGCCATGACCCAGGACATCATCCAGACGGCCATTGGCATCGTCGATAAATACCGTACCGACACCCGCTACCTGCGCGATGCTCATGCCAAGGCCCATGGCTGCCTAAAAGCCCAGGTCAAGGTCGCGTCGGACTTGCCTTTTACCTTGCAGCAGGGTGTGTTCAGCGAACAAGGCAAAACCTGGCAGGCTTGGGTGCGGCTGTCCAACGGCAACGCCTATCCACAGTTCGACAATATCGCCGATGCCAGGGGCATGGCCATCAAGTTGCTGGACGTGCCCGGCCTACCCTTGCTGGCCAGCCAACCAACACGTCACGAACAGGACTTCGTGATGTTTAACCATCCTAATTTCTTCGTGAGCGACGTGGCCGAATACCGCCAGAACATCGCCGCCCAGGCCGAGGGCAAGCGGGGCCTGGCATTCTTCCCTTCCTGGGACCCGCGTACCTGGCAAATTCGCCACCTGTTCATCGCCCTGGCCACGCTGAGCAAGGCCCCGGACACGCCGGCGGATGCCGCCTATTATTCGGTATCGCCCTACCGCTATGGCACAGCCAACGCTAAATTCCGCGTAGTGCCTGAACCCTCGGCCTGCCCGGCCTACAGCTTGCCACCCATGAACCGGGACCAGCCGAACTTCCTACGGGGCGCGCTCTACCAGCAGCTATCCACCGACCGCCAACCGGCGTGTTTTGCCTTGCAGGTGCAGTTGCAAAACGCTAACGCTTTCATGCCTCTGGAAGACACCAGCGTGCAATGGAAGCAAAGCGATTCTGCCTTCCAGACCGTGGCGCACGTACGCCTGCCGCCCCAAGACTTTGACACCCCCGAGCAGAACCTGGCCTGCGACAACCTGCGTTTCAGCCCCTGGCACGGGATCGAGGCACATCGGCCCCTGGGCGGGATCAATCGCCTGCGCAAAGCGGTATACGAGGCCGTGGCGGACTATCGCCAGGCGCGTAATGCCCAGGCCCATTAGCCTGGAGTAGAAGCCACTTATCAAGGGGGCGCGGCTTAACTCCCCGCGCCACCATGGGCTTCTTCAAAGAAGTAGTCTTTCCAACTGGCGGCCTTGTTTTTAAGCACCCCTAGCGTATGCAGCTTTTCAGCGTAGATAGCGGTGCGCTGAGGCACTACGGTGAAGTCTATCTCCGGGTCCGTCACGATCTTTTCGACCTGGGCCTGGCTCATCTTCGACTGCTCTACACGAATATAGGTCTCGGCTGCCGCGGGCTTGTTGGCCTTGATCAGCTCCGCGGCTTCAGCCAGGGCGTCATAGAAGGCTTTATACGTTTTGGGGTTCTGGTCGTGGAATTTTTCAGTGGTATAGAGCACGTTGAAGGTGGCCGGGCCGCCGAGGATGTCGTAGGAGCTGAGCACTTTATGTACGTTGGGGTGCTCCAGCTCTTGGTATTGGAACGGCGGGCTTGAGAAGTGCGCGGTGATTTCCGAGCCGCCGGCAATCAGCGCCGCCGTGGCATCGGGGTGCGGCAGGCTGACAGACAGGTTATCGAAGCGCTTGAACTCGCTGTCGCCCAATACCTTGGCCGCTTCCAACTGCAAGGTGCGAGACTGGAAGCCTACACCCGCGGCGGGCACCGCGATGCGGTCCTTGTCGGTGAAGTCCTGTAGGGTTTTGACCTCGGGGCTGTTGCTCAGCAGGTAGTTAGGCATCGACCCCAGTGAGGCGATGGCTTTGACGTTCTGCTTGCCATGGGTGCGGTCCCACAGGGTCAACATCGGCGGCACACCCGCCGAGACCACATCCAACGCACCCGCCAGCAGGGCTTCGTTCATAGCGGTAGCGCCCGAAATGCTGTTCCAGTTCACGGTAATGTCCAGGCCCTCGGCCTTGCCGTGCTTTTCAATCAGTTTCTGGTCGCGTACCACATCCAGAATCAAGTAGCCGATGCCCAATTGCTGGGCGATGCTGATCGTGCCCTCGGCATTGGCCTGAGTGGCCAAGGCAGCGGCGAGTACGCCCAGGGCCAGAGAACGTGTGTTAAAAATGGGCATGAAAGGCTCACATTCGCTTGGAAGAAATCGAGGGTCGCACGGTTTAATGGCGCTGCATGCCCCAACGGTTGAGGGTCAGCCGCTCAAGGGTGGCAAATAGCAGGTTCTCCACCAGCAGGCCGATCATGATCACCGCGGCAAGGCCGGCAAACACCTTGTCGGTGTACAGCTCGTTGCGATTCTGGAAAATGTACCAACCCAGGCCGCCCTTGCCCGAGGAGGCGCCGAACACCAACTCGGCGGCAATTAGCGTGCGCCAGGCGAAAGCCCAGCCCAGTTTAAGCCCGGCCAGGATCGACGGCAGCGCCGCGGGGATCAGAATCTGCGTAATAAACCGCACGCCGCGCAAGCCATAATTACGGCCGGCCATGCGCTGGGTTTCAGACACACCTAAAAACCCGGCGTAAGTGTTAAGCGCCAGGGGCCACAGTACCGAATGCACCAGCACGAAAATCAGGCTGTTCTGGCCCAGGCCAAACCACAGCAGTGCCAACGGCAGCAGCGCAATGGGCGGTAATGGATTGAGCATGGAGGTCAACGTACCAAGCAGGTCCCGGCCTAACTGGGTAGACACCGCCAATGCGGTTAAGGCAAAAGCCAACACGATCCCAATCAGGTAACCCTTGATCAGCACCGTCAGCGACAGCCATACCTTTAACGGCAGCTCACCGCTGGTCACCCCCTCTGCAAAGGCCTGGGCGGTTTGCAAAAAGCTTGGCAGCAACAGGTCGTTGTTCTGCACCCTGGCTACCACCTCCCAAAGCACCACCAGCACCAGCAAGATCACCGCTTTGCGCACCCAAGCCCGCTGCCAGATGCGGTGCGCCAGCGGGATATCCCGCGTCAATGCTGAGGCGGTGAAGGGTTCCAGAACGATTTCGTACTCTTTTCGCGTGGGGGCATCCAGGCTCATGTAAAGGCTCCAGGGGAATCAGTAAGCGATACGCAAGTGGCTGAACTCGGTCGGCGGTCTGGGCGCGGCGTGGGCGTCCTCGTCGAACAGCAAGCGGTGAATGCGCTGGGCGCTGGCCTGGAAGCCCTCGCTGCCCAGGCTACCCAACCCATAATGGTGACTGTGCACTTCTGCGCGCACCCGGCCTGGGTGCGGCGATAGCAGCAGTATCCGGTTCCCCACCACCAGCGCTTCTTCAATGGAGTGCGTCACGAACACCAAGGTAAAGCGCACCTCCTTCCACAACCCCAGCAACTCCTCTTGCATCTTGCGCCGGGTCAAGGCGTCCAGCGCCGCAAAAGGTTCATCCATCAGCAACACCTTCGGCTGCATGGCCAGCGCCCGCGCGATGGCCACCCTCGCCTTCATGCCGCCCGACAACGTATGCGGATAGGCCTCGGCAAAGGCGCTCAAGCCCACCTTCTCAAGGTATTGATAGGCCCGCGTCTTGGCCTGCGGGCCCTTGAGGGCGCGGGAGGCCAGTAGTGGGAACATCACGTTTTCCAACACCGTCTTCCAGGCCGGCAATTGGTCGAATTCCTGAAACACCATCATCCGGTCCGGCCCTGGTTGGGTAACGGATTGGCCGGCCAGGTACACCTCGCCGTGGGTAGGTTGGATAAAGCCCCCAATGGCCTTGAGCAGGCTGGACTTGCCACAACCTGAAGGGCCCAGCAAGACGAACCGGTCGGCCTGGTCTACCTCGAAGCTGACCTCATGGGTCGCCCGCACTACACGGTCGGGGGTGCGGTATTCAAGGCTTAGGTTGTTCACCTGTAGCAGCGGCTCGATGGCAGCCTGGCGCCCACGGGCCAAGGGGTTGCGCTCGCTGGCCGTGTGGCCTGGCAATGCAGAGTTCATTGCATGCTCCTGGGTTAGAAGGGCGCGCTGCCTTCGATGGTGGTGCGGTACAGCTTGCGGCGCAGGTGATCAGGGCAACCGGCGGCCAGGTGGATCAAGGCGCGGTTGTCCCAGAACACCAGGTCATGAGGCTGCCAGGCGTGCCGGTAAATATGTTCGGGGCGCACGCTGTGGGCGTATAGCTCGGCCAGCAGGCTACGGCTTTCGTCCTCGGGCAGGCCAAGGATATGGGTGGTAAAGCCTTCACTGACAAACAGCGCCTTGCGACCGCTTTCGGGGTGGGTGCGCACTACCGGGTGCGCCACCGTCACCACTTGGGCCAATTGCTCGTCGGTAAGCTTGGGGCGCCAGCTGGCGGCGTTCTTACCTTCGCTGTAGCGAGCGGTATAAGAATGCACCGCCTGACGGCCCTCCACGGCCTTGCGTAGAGGCGCTGGCAGGGTATCCCAGGCCCGGTGCATATCCGCGAACAAGGTATCGCCCCCCTCGCTGGGCAACGCTTGGGCATGGAGCATGGAGCCGAGGCTGGGCAGTGCCTTGTAAGAGAGGTCTGAATGCCAGTATTTACCGGCATCGCCCAGGCCCACCGGCTGGCCGTTCTCGACGATATTGGAAACGATCAGGATTTCAGGGTGGCCAGGCAATAAAAACTGCTTGAGCACATGGATTTGCAGCTTACCGAAACGGCGGCTGAATGCGATGTGCTGCTCGGGGCTGATGCGCTGGTCGCGAAACACCAGCACGTGATAAGCCAGGTGAGCGTGATGGATGCGACTGAAATCGGTGTGATTGAGCGGCTGTGTCAAGTCCAGGCCTAATACTTCGGCGCCAACCTGGCCGTCAAAGGGTCGGATATCAAACGCTTGGTTGGCCGCTTCGGCCAAAGAAAGGGCGGGCATAAAAGGCTCCATCGGGTAATAAGCGCATCCCAGGTGGAAAACCATATCGTTATAAAATTAATTATTTAAATACTTTTAAAGAATAAGCATAGTGCGTCCAGGTGGCTTTCTCGGTAAACGCTCGGGCCGATTTGCAGTCCCTTCCCGTGGCCGCCAGAATGTGTGCTTCTCAATGGCTAGCGGTGACAGCATGATCGAGGTAACCGAGGTTTCCATTGCCCAGCTCAGGGCAGCACTCGAAGCGGGCGAAGCCACCGCCGTGGCGCTCGTGCAAGCGTATCTGGCGCGGGTGGAAGCCTACGATGGGCCAAGCACGCCCACGGCGCTCAACGCCCTAGTGGTCCGTAACCCTCAGGCCCTGGAAGAAGCACAAGCGTCCGATGCCCGTCGCGCCCGTGGCGAAACCCTCGGGCCCCTTGATGGCATTCCCTATACCGCCAAGGACAGCTACCTGGTCAAGGGTTTGACCGCGGCCTCAGGTAGCCCCGCCTTTGCTAAGCTTGTCGCCCAGCGGGACGCCTTTACCATCGAACGGCTGCGAGCCGCGGGTGCCATATGCCTGGGCAAGACCAACATGCCCCCCATGGCCAATGGTGGGATGCAGCGTGGGGTGTATGGCCGGGCCGAGAGCCCTTACAACAACGCCTACCTTACCGCGCCTTTCGCGTCGGGCTCTTCCAACGGCGCTGGCACCGCGACAGCCGCGAGCTTTGCGGCCTTTGGCTTGGCGGAGGAAACCTGGTCCAGTGGCCGCGGCCCCGCCTCCAACAACGGGTTGTGCGCCTATACCCCGTCACGCGGGGTGATCTCCGTGCGCGGTAACTGGCCGTTGACCCCCACCATGGACGTGGTGGTGCCCTTTACCCGCACCATGGCGGACTTACTGGAAGTACTGGACGTGATCGTGGCCGATGACTCGGACCCTCGTGGCGACCTGTGGCGTCTGCAGCCCTGGGTGCCTCTTCCGGCGGCTTCCCAGGTGCGGCCGAAGGCTTACCCTGCCCTTGCCACCGGCGTCGGGGCTCTGGCGGGCAAGCGCCTGGGCGTGCCACGCATGTACATCAACGCCGACCCCGCCGCCGGCACCAGCGAACAACCCGGTATCGGCGGCCCTACCGGGCAGCGCATTCACACTCGCCCGGCGGTGATGGACCTGTGGCGGCAGGCGCGCCAAGCCTTGGAAGCCGCTGGCGCTACGGTAATCGAGGTGGACTTCCCGCTGGTTTCCAATTGCGAAGGCGACCGCCCCGGAGCACCGACCGTGTTCAATCGCGGCCTGGTTTCCAAGGACTTTCTACACCACGAACTGTGGGACTTGACCGCTTGGGCGTTCGACGATTTCCTTCAGGCCAACGGCGACCCCACGCTCAACCGCCTGGTCGATGTAAACGGCCCGCTGATCTTCCCCCACGACCCAGGCACCTTGCCCAACCGCGAGGGCGACCTGGCCGCGGGCATGGATGAATACGTGCGCATGGCAGAGCGCGGCATTACCCCATGGGATCAGCTGCCTACCCTGCCCGATGGCCTGGCCGCATTAGAGCGTACTCGCCAGCTGGACCTTGAGGCCTGGATGACCGAGCGCGGCCTGGATGCGGTGATCTTTCCTACCGTGGCGGATGTCGCCCCCGCCGATGCTGACGTCAACCCGATATCGGCGGATATCGCCTGGAGCAATGGTGTGTGGGTGGCCAACGGTAACCTCGCCATACGTCACCTGGGCGTACCCACGGTCACCGTGCCCATGGGCTTGATGGCCGATATCGGCATGCCGGTAGGCTTGACCTTCGCCGGCCGTGCCTACGATGACAACCAACTGCTGACCCTGGCCGCGGCTTTTGAAAGCACAGGCAAGCGGCGAGTGGCACCGCCGAGAACGCCGCCGGGGGTTAGCGTTCCTTGAGCGCTCGAAAGGTAAAAGGCCAGGTAACCCAGCGGGCGCCTGATAAGTGGGCACCCGCTGGGTTACCTGGCCTTGGTGTCTGCGCAGGTGGTGAGCGCTGAGGGCGCCCTTAGGTGGGGTTATGCCACGCTGGCCTTCAATTCAGCGGCAATTTGCTGGACCTTCTCGGCATATTGGTAAGGTTGAGTCGTTCGGTTTGCAGAGTCAATGTCGCCCTGCTTCCAGTTGGGGCCGCCGTTATACGCTACTAGTTTTTCCTGCTCACTGCCCTTCAGGCCGCTCATGATCACTGCCGCCATTTCTACCTGATCCGATTGGCTGGCGTGGTTGTACTCATGGCCCGCCTTCTGACGGAAGTCATCGGCGTGGTCGGAACGGGTGCCCGGTTCTACTTGCATCACCCCATCACCGCCGGTCGGGCCGGATTTATCCGCGCCGAACTGGGTTTCCTGCTTGGCCTGCGCTGCTAGCAAGAAGGGGTCAACACCATGTTTGTTCCCAGATGCCACGCAGTCCTTCCATAGGTCCTGGGGCATGCCTTGCGGCGCTTTGCCAACATCGGCGTTCGAGGCTACGCCGCCAGCTTCGTCAGCTTGGCCCGTTTGCGCCGGTGCCGCGCCGGCCTCAGGCGACGATAGCCCCTGCGGCGCCTGAGGCGCGGCCGCCTGCTTGTTGGAGATCGGGCTTGCACCACTGCCACTGCCTCCGCCTGCGCCAGAGGACTTATCGCCCTTGCCATTGGCGCCCTCGGAATTACCCATCATCTGATGGAGTAACTCCATCAACCGTTGAAGCAACGACATGATTTCAGAGGACAGCCCACCGCCTGCGGCATTCTGCCCAGACTGCGGGTCGGACGGGTCCGTGGACTGCACCTGGCGCTTTTCGCTCATTGGCGAGAAGTCCACTTGGCCGCCCCCTACATTACCGAAAGACAACGCCTGCCCACCGCCCTGGCCTGGGGTATCCGAAGCCAGTGGCTTGCCTGAGAAGGAAGGGTCGAGTTGGAGGGATAAATCTCTAGGCATGTAGCCGGAATTAAGGCTGTTTATAGGTAGATTCATAGCGGTCTCCGCCCTGTTGGGCCGTAGGTCTGCGAGCCAATCGACAAGGCGGCACAGGCGCCCTGGTGCACCAGGTTCCAGGCCGTCAGGCCGCGTAACGAAACCGGTGTATCAGCACTGCGTGGTCGGCGGCCCGAATCAGTTCCGCCGCAGGGCCCGCAAAGGCATGCGCGTGGGTGCGCGGCGCTCGCCGCGGATAACCAGGGTGATACCTACCGCCGACAACGCCAATCCAGCGGCGATGGCCCATGACAGCGGTTCGTCGAACATCGCCCAGGCCCAGGCCATGGTCACCGCCGGGCTGAGGTACAACACACTGGCCACGCGTGTGGGGGAAGACCGGTTAAGGCACACCCAATACAGGCCGTAGCCGCCCAAGGTGCTCACGGCCGCGGTCCAGCCCACACTGTAGGCAAAGCCCAAGCTTGCCACCGGCGCCAAGCCGGTATCGAACAGACATGCCAAACCAAAGCACAGGGTGGACACCGCGCACTGCACCCATAAGCTCGGCCATAGGCCCAGGGCGTGGCCTGCGGGCGTGGCCTTTTTCCAAAGCGTGGCAACCGCCAACGACAGCATGCCCAGTAACGGCAAGCCATAAGCCCACAGCGGCGCGGCGCCTACTTGCAAGGCATTTTGAGTGACCACCAATACGCCGGCCAAGCCAAGACCCAAGCCCAACCACCCCACGGCAGGCAGCCGCTGCTGGCCAACGCCTGCCGCCAACAGCGCCGTGCCTAGCGGCAACAGGTCGGCGATCAACGCCGCTAGCCCAGCGGGCACGCCCAGGGCAATACCCTGAACCACCCCTGCCAGGTAACCGGTCATGGCCAGAAAACCAATCGCCGCTTGGCGTAGCAACGGCCTGAGCGGCGTGGTTTTCAGTGCGTTCCAGGCCCAAGGCAGAAGCAACAGGGTGAGCAACAGGCAGCGCCAGAACACCACCAGGAACGCCGGTGCTTGGTCAATTGAATACCGCGCGCCTACGAAACCCGAACTCCAGGTCAGCACCATGGCGCCTTCCAGAAGCGGCAATGGCAAGGCTTTGGGGAACAGCCACTGTTTGAGCATGGGCCTGGCCACTTTGCGGTTTATAAGCCTTGACCCTATGCCTAACAGTAGATTTAATAAATCAAATCTTATTTGCCGTATAGTTTAATAATGGTGAACCATGACCGCTGTCTTGGATATCGAACTGCTGCGCAGCTTTCACGCCGTCGCGCGGCTTAAGCAATTCCGAGCCGCCGCAGTACAGCTGCACAAGAGCCCCGCGGCCATCAGCGTGCATATTCAACGGCTGGAAACCATCGCAGGCGCACGGCTGCTGGAGCGGGACAACCAAGGCGTGACACTCACAGCGGTGGGCAGCCGTTTGCTGGCTTCCAGTCGTGAACTGCTAGCAGCCCACGACCGAACCCTGGCGGAACTGCAGGGCCCGACCGCCGACGGCCGAGTGCGCTTTGGTGTGCCGGATGAATACGTGGTGCACGTCATCACCGACATACTGCCGATGTTCACCGCGGCCTGGCCCAACGTGGTGATGGAGGTAACCACCGCGCCAAGTGATGAACTGCGTGAACAGGTATCAAAGGGCAAATTGCATATGGCCGTTATCGCTCAAACCCTGGGCTTTAATGGCGACCATCAAGGGGTACTGCAGCAGGCAACGCCGGTCTGGGTATGCGCCCCGCGCTTTAGGCTTACCGACGGCGAACCCTTGCCCCTGGCGCTGTATGCGTCGCCCTGCCCTTATCGAAATGCCATGACCACAGCCCTGGACAATGCAGGTAGTGCTTGGCGGGTGATGCTGGATACGCCCTCAGGCGCGGCGGTAGAAGCCAGCGTGGAGGCCGGGCTTGGAATCAGTGCGGTGGACCCCTGGCGGCTCACGCCCAAGATGAAAATCATGGAAGGCCTGCCAGCGCTGCCTGCCCATGAAATCGTGATAGTTCAGAACCACAGCGTGGCGGACCTGGCCCCGCATGCCCTGGCGCTGCTCAAACAGGCACTGGAGCAGCGCTTCAGGCTATAGCGGCAACAGACGTACGCCTTACCCCTGGCGGGTGGCCTCAAGCAGCACCACCGCGATCCGTTCAGCCCCCGCGTAACCAGGCTGCTCCAGGTCTTCGCCGAATACATCAGGGTCCAGTTCTTGGTAGCGCCACTGTCCAGCAAAGCCCTCCAAGCGCTTACGCGCGCCGTCCAGCGTGCTATCTCCTTCCAAGAAAACATCCCTGCCGTCCACAATGGCCACACCGGTGTAGAGCAATAGCGTGCCGCCTGGGGCGAGCCGCTCCAAGGCCTCACCGAGGATGCGCAGGGACAGCCCGCTGCCCATGCCACTACCGCCATCTCGGTAGGCCCTGCCCTGAGGGTCTTGCATATACGGCGGGTTAGCCACAATCAGATCGAACTGGCCTTCCAACTCACGCAGCACGTTGCTAAAGCGCAACTGCAGGTTTGCAACGCCCGCCAACTGGGCGTTCACCTTACTCAAGGTCAGGGCTTTGTCATTGATATCCGTGCCCCATACCCTGGCTTGAGGGCAGGCTGTCGCCACTATCAACCCGCCCGCACCGCTGCCGCAGCCGATATCCACTGCCGTTTTTGGCGTTACCGGGCGCTGTGCCAAGTGGGCTTGAATGCAGCGGGCAAAGCGGTAAGTATCCGGGCCAAAGAACACAGCGTCCGCCGCGTCTGTGGGGTAGGCAGAATGGAATAACCTTAGGTCGCCCAAGCTAGAACAACGTAGGGTCGAGCGCCACTGCCCTGAGTGGTCCTGCGCAATGACAGCAGCGGCCCGCAACTGGTTAAACAGCTCAACGGGCAACAGGTTTGCAGCGAATGGGCGGTTCCAGCCAAAGGCCCCGCGCAGATCGGTGGCTACGCCAGGGCGTATGTCTAGGTTGCGCTTGTGGGTCAAGGGCGTTGGGGTAATAAAGTGGTAGCGCTGCTCGCCCAAATAACCACCTAGGGTCTCCAGTGCCGCCTCGTACAGGTGCGTCTGGGCAGGCCTTAAGGGCTCAGCCGCGCTCATCGGCTTATCCCCGGCTCGCCTGCCAGCTCCCGTACGAACAGGCGCGTGGCGTATAGCCCTGCCGGAGTGGAATGGCACTGAGGCGTAAGGAACGGCAGCAGACGCTCCAACCTAGGCGTAGGCCCAGCGTACGCCAGGGCGGCCTGAACCTCGGCACGCTCTTCCAGGCTAGGCCCACCGGCCTGGGCCAGGGCATTAGCCAAGGGGTGTTGGCGGAACTGAGACCTGAAGGGGTTGCTACTGCCACGGCGCTGCCCAGCCTCAGGCACGAAGCCGTCAGCGATCCAGTCACTGAGCAATTGCTTCTCATAGGCGCTGAACACGCCGAACATCGCAGCCCCGGGCCCTTCTATCAGTTGCCAGAACCGGCTCTCGCCCGGGTCGGCTTTGCGCTTGATCCAGCCTTTGCGTTCCAGCGCGGCAAGAAAGGCGCGAATACCACCGGGCTCAGCCAGCCACTGGTTAACGGTACGGCCTTCAATCTTGCAGTAGTCCGAGTGCATGTGTTGCGCAAACGCCTGCTTGCGCTCGAACATAGCGACCACTTCTTCTTCCAGGTCGAAGGCGGCGATGGTGGCTTGGGTCCCCATCCCTAGCTCATTGAGCTGATAGCCTGCCCTCACCCGCTGCATGAAGGCCTCTCGCCCCATGACCGGAAGCAATTCGCGCACGCTGTTGGCGGCTTTTTGCGCATGGCCGGTGCTGGCGTTGTCGATGGTCACATGGAGCGTGAAGTAATAGGGGTCGATGCCCAGTTCGTTGAGTTCGAAGGAGGTAATCAGCAGGTGCAAGGGCAACTGCTCGTAGCCCAGGTTAAACCCGATGACCTCTGGCAGCATGTCCTTGCCCAGCGCACCCAGGGCCAATTGGATCGCGCCCTGCACATAGTAACCCTCGTCCAAGTCGCCCTGATGGGGCTCGCATTCGAGGTCTGCGATCAGCCGCCGGTAGAGGGTCACGTGGTTTTGTGCCGGCTCCCCGTCGCCTAGCTCTTCGAGGTAGGTGCGGATCAGGCCGTGATAGCGCACGTCTGCCCAGTGGCCCAGGGTGCCATAGAGCCAGGCGCCGTCGACCAGCTTGGTCGGTGCTACCGCGCGCAAAAAGAACAAGGCATGGGAGCGGTTGCTGAAATACTGCCGAGGGGCGCCTTCGTGACGGGCCTTGAGGTAGGCAGCGTACTGCCCGGCCACCTCGGCTGCGTTGCGGGCGACCCAGTGCTCAAGGTCTTGGAAACTCTCGGGCAGCCCACCTGGGACCTGCGCCGCTTCTTCGAGCCGGTCACTCAAGTACAGCCGCGCTGCCTCCAGCACGCCAGGGTCGGGCTGATGCAACAGAGCGTTGTAAAGGTCCCGTGCCGGTGCCATTGAGGGCAAGGGCTGAGGGTTCGAGCAGGCAAGGTTTTGCAAGGCAGTCATAAGCAACTCGAGTACGTCTTGTCGTGCAGGTTCGAACCCACCACTGCCCAGGAATTCCGCCCTGGGGTGCAAAGGCAGATGAATGGCCGGGCGCTGCGCTGGCTCACCCACGCCAAAACCAAAAGCGGCGCCCTCTACTGGCGTTACGTGCATGAGTCAGAGCGTCGGCGATATCTCCCAGCGTGACAAACCCCTGTGCCGGGGGATGCAGCTTTGGCACGTTGAATTGCGCGCTTGCATCCTCCACCAACGCGTCGATCTGGTTGTCCGTCAACCCCATACCCTCGACAAGTAACGTGGCATGGGTCACCTCTGCCGTATCCTTGCCCAGGTGCCTGCTAAGTAGCCGAATCAGTGACGTTTCCACCGTAGCCATTGCCTTGCCTTTCGCCAAAGTAAGGCCTGATTCTGTAATACGGAGGCTGCCCGCACAGCTGGCAGATCTGCCAGGTTTTGTGACCGCTGATCTGCTAAGGTGTCGCCCTCAATCATTGGCAAGACCAGGAGGCCCCTTGGCCGTGCAAGCACCCCTGACCGCGGACCTGTTCGACGTGGACAAACGACTGGCCTTAAAGCCTGTCGCGGACTTCAATACCTACCTGCGGGCAGCCTTCGGCCCCGGCGCATGCACCTGCATTCGCTGCGAACAAAGTGGTGGTCTGGATGCAGGCTATACCCAACGCCATACCTTCGAATTCGAAGGCGCGCTGGCCCACCGACGGTTCGCCAGCACCAGCGCCAGTGATGTAGTTCTAGTGCTCAAAAAAGCCTGGTTGTCCTATATCAAGGCAGAGCTGCCAGTGAACGGCGCCTTCGACCTGGCCGTAGCGCACGCCTTCGTGGAGCCAACGCTCCATACCCGCCTGTTGCCCTTGCTTACCGCCTGCGGGCTGGTCAGGGCCACTGAGGAGGGGTATGCGCTGGTGGTGCCTCAGGAGGCCTAAGGCCATAAGCGTTGGCTGCTAGGCGCTGGCCGTAGAGCTGGGTTTCGATATAAAACGCCAAATCCCCCACGGCGGTGAAGGTTTTGCCGATCAAGCCACGAGTGTCGAAGGCGCCTTGTAGGTCATAGGCCACGGCCGCACGGTCGTGGCGGTTGAAACGTTGACCCAAGCGCGTGTCGTAATCAAACCTGTTGGTACCTAGCCTTGCGGCCAATACCGGGCGGATCAACGCCAGGGTACTGTCCAGCGTCAGCTCGTACGCGCCTTCCACCGCCAGTACACTTTCTTCCACGGTAGTGAACACCACTGATTGGCCGCTTAGGCCTGCTAGCGGAAAAAGCGCCTGCACGCGTTGGCTGTATTCCCAGATCTGCTCACTCCCCAATAGAAAGTCCTCAGCCAGGCGGGCGCGTAAGTCAAGCCGGTGAGACGGCACCGCGAACTCCAGGACCAGTAACGCTGAAAGGCGTTCGTAAACGTACATAGGACACGGGGCACCTAGCAGGTCATAGACGTTTATGGTCGTCGAGTTAGCAGCAGGTTACAGCTAGCAGGTTTGATAGGTTTCTAGGCCGTTGGTCGGGGTCGTTACGCCAACCCTAATGCCTTCAACCGCCGATAAAGCGTCCGCTCGCTCAACCCTAGATGGGCCGCAAGGGCCTTGCGCGATCCGCTGAAACCCGCGGCAACCTGGGCCAAGCTTGGCGGCGGGTGGGTAACCGCCAACGGCAACTCCTCCACGGGCAAGTCACGCCGCCGGATTACCCCATCACTGGCCAGTAGCTGGGCCCTCTCAAGCAGGTTACGCAGTTCACGAATATTACCTGGGTAGTGGTACTCGCTCAGCCACGCCATGGCATCGGGCGCCACTTGCCAGGGCCCACCTTGGGCATGGCGGCGCAGCAGGCTGTCGATCAGCAACGGCAAATCCTCTGCGCGCTCGCGCAAGGCTGGCAGGCGCAAGGTAAAGGCGTTGATGCGGTAGAACAGGTCCTGACGAAAACTGCCAGCGGCAACCATCTCCTTGAGCGGCTTATGGGTGGCGGCCACCAGGCGAAAGTCCGCATGAAGGGTGCGCAGCCCACCTACAGGGCGAAAGCTGCCTGACTCGATCAGCCGCAATAGTTTGGCCTGGGTCGCCAGCGGTACCTCGGCAATCTCGTCCAGAAACAACGTACCACCATGGGCGGCCTCGGCCAGCCCGGTCTTGCGGGTAGCGGCGCCAGTGAAGGCGCCTTTCTCGTGGCCGAACAGCTCGCTTTCAAACAGGGTTTCGCTCAAGCCCGTGCAGTCCACCACCACCAATGGGCCAACGGCCCGAGGGCTGGCGGCATGCAGGGCGCGGGCAAACAATTCCTTGCCGGTGCCCGATTCCCCCTGTAACAGCACCGGGATCTGCGCGGGCGCGGCACGCTCCAAGTCGGCCAACGCCCGCTGAAAGGCCGGGGCGCGCCCGACCAAACCATGCTCACTGGGCTGAGCCGCGGCAACCGCCACCGAACGCAAACGCTCTACATAGCCAATCAACTGGCCAGCGGCACTGAGCAATGGCCGTAGTTCTACTTCCACATGCTCCGGGCCACGCGGGGTGTGATGCACGTGCAGCACCCGCTCAGGCAAACCGGTTTCCCGTGCCTTGCGCATGGGGCAATGCTCGCCAGCACGGTCGCAGGGCACGCTGTAACCGTGGGACACCTGATGGCACTTCTGCCCCAATGGTGCCCGCCCCTGCTCGCCGAACTGGGCGCGGTAAGCCCGATTTGCCGCCACGATCCCATAGTCGGTATCCAGCACGATGGCAGGCTGTGGGTCATGCTCCAGGTAAGCGCCCAGCGCCGAGGCATCGAAGGTAGCCATAAGCTGATCCGGCTCAAAAGAGAGGCGCAATACTGCCATTTACTGCCACTCACTGCCAAGCGATGGCAGAACTGGCAGTGCATTAACGACCATGGGGCAGCTTGGCCTAGCGATAGCAGGCAAGGGCCCGGTGGCACGGTTCTTGAGCATAACTTGATATCTCACTGCGGCCTTAAGGCTGCCTCGGAGCTGTTTATGCCCTATCAAGCCCTCCAGCCCTTAGTTGAGGCGGCCTATCGGGTAGAGCCCTTTTTCGACGAAGCGACCTCTACCCTTAGCTATTTGTTGTTCGACCCCGCCACCAACGCCTGTGCGCTGATCGATGCCGTATTGGATTACCAGGCCAATACCGGCCATACCGCAACTACGAGCGCAGACCGGATGATCGCGCGGGTGCGGGAACTGGGCGCGCGCGTGGAATGGCTTCTAGAAACCCATGTGCATGCCGATCACCTGTCCGCCGCCAGCTACCTTAAGCAAGCCCTGGGCGGGCGGATCGGTATTGGCGCAGCCATCAGCCAGGTACAAGCCACCTTCGGCCCCTGGTTTGGGATGGCCGGGCACGCGAGCGGCGGCCAGCCATTCGATGGGCTATTCGACGACGGCGCTCAGGTAACGGTAGGCACGCTTAACCTGAGGGTGATGCATACCCCTGGCCATACCCCAGCCTGTGTCACCTATCTGCTGGAGCAGCCTGCCCCCCCACTGGCTTTTGTAGGCGACACGCTGTTCAGCCCTGACTACGGTACGGCCCGCTGCGACTTCCCCGGGGGTGACGCTCGGGCACTGTATCGCTCAGTACAGCGCGTACTGGCTCTGCCCTGCGCCACACGCCTGCTGCTTTGCCACGATTACCGCCCGGGCGACCGAGCGTTGATCTGGCACACCAGCGTGGCGGAGCAGCGCGCTACCAATGTGCATGTGCATGAGGGCACCACCGAGGCCACCTTCGTAGCCCTACGCCAGGCCCGGGACGCCACGCTGGCCATGCCTGGGCTGATGCTGCCCGCGGTACAGGTCAACCTGCGCGCGGGCCAGTTGCCCGAACCCGATGCCCATGGCGTGCGCCACCTGCGCATTCCCTTGAACCAGTTCCAGGACCCTTCATGAATTCAGCCCTGCCTTTCCACGACGTGGTCATCGTCGGTGCCGGCGCCGCCGGTATCGCCACCGCCGCCAGCTTGCTCAAGCGCGCTCCGGGCCTGGACGTGGTGCTTATCGACCCGGCCAGCGAGCATTACTATCAACCCGGCTGGACGCTGGTAGGCGCAGGTGTGTTCAGCCAAGCCAGCACCCGCCGCGCGACCGCAGGGTTGATCCCCCGGGGCGCTCGCCTGATCCAGGCGACGGTCAGAAGTTTTGCCCCTGAGCTCAATCAGGTACTGCTAGACGGCCAGGCCCCTCTAGGGTACCGGCAACTCATCATTTGCCCCGGCTTAAAGCTGGACTGGGCGGCCATCGATGGCTTGGAAGCCAGCCTGGGCCGGCATGGAGTCACCTCCAACTACCGTTACGACCTGGCGCCCTATACCTGGGAGTTGACGCGTTCGTTGAAGCAGGGCCAGGCCCTGTTCACCCAGCCTGGCATGCCCATCAAGTGCGCTGGCGCGCCGCAAAAGGCGTTGTACCTGGCCTGTGACCACTGGCGTCGCGAGGGCCGCCAAGGCCAGGTCAAGGCGGCCTTTCTCAATGCCAACCCCAGCTTGTTCGGAGTGGCCGCTTATGTGCCCGCGTTACAGCGCTATATCGAGCGCTACCAGGTGGACCTGTGCCTGGGCCACCGGCTGATCGCGGTGGATGGCCCAAAGCGCCAGGCCGTGTTCGAAGTCAAGGACGCAGAAGGCGGGGTGTCGCATCAAACCCGTGGGTTCGACATGTTGCATGTGGTGCCGCCACAGTGCGCACCCGATGCCCTACGTGGCAGTACCCTGGCGGATGCCGCTGGTTGGCTTGACGTGGACCCACATAGCCTGCGCCATCGGCAGTTCAGCAATGTTCATGGGGTAGGCGATGCCCTTAACACCAGCAACGCGAAAACCGTGGCGGCGGCACGCAAACAAGCACCGGTGGTGGCCCACAACGTGGCCGCTGCCTTAGGCCGGGCCCAAGGCAGCGCGCGCTACGACGGCTATGGCGCCTGCCCCTTGACCGTGGAACGGGGGCGGATCGTCCTGGCCGAGTTTGCCTATGGCGGGCAACTGGCGCCCTCCTTGCCCCACTGGCTGCTCAAAGGTACCGAACCCACGCGCGTGGCCTGGTGGCTCAAAGCTAACGCCCTACCCTGGGTGTATTGGCAGGCCATGCTCAAGGGTCGTGAGTGGCTAGCGCGCCCCGCAGTGGTCGAACACCCTTGATCGAATTGCCGCTGGCCGTTGCGCTGGGGGCGGTAGCGGGCCTGGTGCTGGGGTTGACCGGCGCCGGTGGGGGCATCCTCGCCCTGCCGTTGCTGATGTTTGGCCTAGGCTTGAGCCTACCGGCCGCCGCGCCTGTCGCCCTCTTGGCCGTGGGCCTGGCCGCCGCGCTGGGCGCGACCCTGGGCCTGCGCCAGGGCATCGTGCGCTACCGCGCCGCTGGGGTGATCGCCGCCTGTGGGCTAGTGTTGGCCCCGGTCGGGCTATGGCTGAGCCACCAATTGCCGCCGCTGGCGTTGGCCCTGTGCTTTATGGTGGTCCAAGCCCTTGTGAGCCTACGCCTATGGCAAGGAACTCAGGGTTCGACAGTGGTCGTTCAGGCACCTTGCCCCTGTCGGCTCGACCCGGCAACCCAACGCCTGCATTGGACCTTGCCGTGCGCGCGGGCACTGGCGCTGACCGGAGCCCTGGCCGGGTTGCTGTCAGGCCTGCTGGGTATAGGCGGCGGGTTTGTGATAGTGCCGGCGCTGCGGCGCTTTACGGACTTGGGCATGAACAGCGTGGTGGCCACTTCCCTCGGGGTAATCGCCGTGGTGGCCGTGGCAACCGGGGGCGCGACTGTCGCCAGCGGACTGGTCCATATTGGTCTTGCCCTGCCCTTTATAGCGGGCACGCTGCTGGGCCTTGTTTCCGGGCGCTGGTTGGCCTCGCGGCTAGGCGGGCCCTGGTTGCAAAAGCTGTTTGCCCTGGCTGGACTGGCGGGCGCCATTGCGATACTGGCCCGTAGCCACATTGGTACCTGAATAAACCGTTAATCGGCTTTAAGCGCGCCGTTTGTAAACTCAATGGAATTTTGCGCAGGGTCTGAGGCTCCGTTAAGTCGGTAATGATCAACGGGACTGATTGGAAATGCCTAGCCCAACGCTATTTGTCATCGACTATTGCCTTCATGGCGCCCCCAAGAGTTTCGTGATACGCCTAGACCGCATGGACAATGCCGAGGCGTGGCATTGGGCCAGTTGCGACGCGGGTGTGGGGCATATACCCCGCCACCGGCATGACAAAATCAAACGAACCTCCAAACCCATGGCGGAGAAATTTGGCATTACCGAGGTGCGCTGGCGCGCCGCGGGCATGCAACCGCCTCAACAAGCCCCTGTGGCTGACCGCGCTGCCAGTTGAACACTGGCGACCTGTACGCGGTATGGAACCCCGGCCCTGGCGCCGGGTTTTTTTATGCCTGCGTGCGCAAGCGTTAGGGCTGGGCTAGGGTTGTAGTGCCCTACCCCATTTCTGCCAGGCGCTGGCCAATCCGCGCACACAGGAGGCTTTATGAGCACTCAATTCAACGTCCGCGATTATGGTGCGGTCGGCGACGGTCTTACCGATGACACTCAAGCCATTCAATCTGCGATCGATGCTGCCGCGGCCACCGGCAGCGAGGTGTATCTGCCTGAAGGCACCTATAGCGTTCGTGGTAGCGCGGACGCTAACGCCAGCGCCTGCCTGCTGTTGCCTAGCGGCGTGAGCCTGGTCGGTGAAGGCGCCAGCGCTACCAGCATCAAACTGGCCAGTGGCTGGGCCAACGCCGTGACCGGCCTCGTGCAAACCACCGGTGATGCCCAGAACCTGGGTATTCATAACCTCACCCTGGACGGCAATAGCGCCCACACCAGTGGGCGGGTCGATGGCTTCACCACCGGTTCGGGGCCCTGGGGTGGCAGTCACGATACTGGGGTAAGCCTCAGTGGCGTGGCCTTGATCAATTGCAGCGGCAACGGCCTTAACGCCCAGGCGGGAACCCTGGGCTTGAGCGTTACTGACAGCATCGCCCAAGGCAACGGGCTGGACGGCTTCTTCGCCCACCTGGTTGGTGGCGATACACCCTATATCGACGCTGGCGGGTTCCAGGACAACCTCAGCAGCGGCAATGGTCGCAATGGCTTTACCGTGTTACTGGAGGACTACCACACCACCCTGGCGGACAACGACGCCAGCTATAACCAAGGGCGCGGCATGCTGGTGCAGGGTGCTGAGGGTAGTGACCTGTTCAGTGAGCTGACACAGATCACCGGTGGGCAAGTCGTAGGCAATGGCGAGGAAGGCCTAGTGCTCAAGCAGATGGACCTGTCGCGGGTCAGTAACGTGACCTTGCACGAGAATGGCGCCGCCGCCATCGGCCTGTTCGGCAGCGGTGGCAACACCATTGCTGGCAATACGCTGTACAACAATGCCGTGGACCACGGCAATGCTGAGATTGTCATCCAAGCGTCGGATGACGCGGATGTTACTGCCGTAGGCGCCGCTACCGGCAACGCGGTGTACAACAACATTATCAGCGGCGGCCACGCGACCTACGGCGTCAGCGAGCGCAACGAAGACCTCACCGGCTATAACACCGTGTTCTACAACTACTTCAGCCGGCTCGGTGACGGCGCCTTGCTGTACGGCACCGACAGCGATGCCTTCGCTAATTACCAAGGGCTGGTGAACGTAGGCACCGCCAGCGACGATGTATTACGGGCCAACCCTGCCGGGGATACCCTGTTATTTGGTGGCGCTGGCGATGATCGGTTACTGGGCGACAGGTATGACGATGTGTTGTACGGCGGCAGCAGTCGGGACCGGCTAACTGGGGGCGAAGGGGCCGATACCTTCCGCTATACCGCCAGCGGCGACAGCCTGCGCGGGGCCAGCGACCAGATCACCGACTTCACGCCTGGCCAAGACCTGCTAGACCTGGCCAGCCTCGGTTACAGCGGGCTGGGCAATGGCCACGACGACACCTTGCGCATCAGCTATAACGCACAGCTCGACCGCACCTACTTGCGTAGCCTGGATGCCACCGGCGACGGTGGGTACTTCCAACTGGCGCTGGCTGGCAATTACCTGGGCCGCCTGCAGGCCAGTGATTTTCAACCTCTGGTGCAGGGCACGGCTGCCGCCGATCAATTGACCGACAGCGAGGTCAGTGAAACCCTCCGTGGCCTTGACGGTAGCGACACCCTTGCCGGGGGTGGCGGGGCTGACTACCTGATCGGTGGCGCCGATGCCGACCGCCTTACGGGTGGCGCGGGCGTAGATACCTTTGTGTTCAGCGCCTTGAGTGATAGCTATGCCAATGTGGTTTCCGGGGTGGATAACAGCGATACCATTATCGATTTTGACTACGAAGTGGACGTGCTTAACCTATCGGGCCTGGGCTTTATCGGCCTGGGCGACGGCCACGACCATACATTGCGCATCAGCAGGCCTGGTGGCAATAGCCTGATACTGGAGTCCCTGGACGCGACCGCCGATGGCGACACCTTTAGATTGGTGCTCGAGAATCAGGATTACGTCAATGAGCGCGCCATTCGCTTCGGCGACCCAGTGGCCACGAATTTCAACCAAGCCCCCAGCAGCTATGACGACTACTTCATCGATGACGCGACCGCTGGCGACGACCAGTTGATTGGCTACTTCAGCGACGACCGCCTGCGCGGCCTGGGCGGTAACGATACCCTGGAGGGCGCCGCTGGGAACGACCTCCTTACCGGGGATGCCGGTGCCGATACCTTGAGCGGGGGCAGCGGCAACGACAGGCTCTCAGGCGGTACCGGCCGAGACAGCCTACTCGGCGGCGCTGGGGATGACCGGCTATACGGCGGCGCAGGTCTGGATACCCTGACGGGTGGTTCAGGCGCGGACGTATTCCGCTTTACCGCCGTGGGCGATAGCCTGCGCGGCGCCTGCGACCTGATCACTGACTTCGATACCCAGCGCGACCTGATCGAGGTGAGCGCGCTGGGCTACACCGGTTTGGGCACAGGGCGGGACGGCACGCTGAAGGTTAGTTACAGCGCCGCCACTGACCGCACGTACCTGAAGGACTTCCAGGCCGGTGATAACGGCGTGCGGTTCGAAGTAGCCCTCAAGGGCGACCTTACTCATGTCCTGGGCGAAGCGCAGTTCGTCTTCGCTGATCCTCAGGAGGATGTGCAGTTGCTTGGCATTGCCCATGCCTGATGGGTAGATACCGTGTTGCCTCTCACCTCGCAAGTGGAGCCATACATCTCGTAGCAGCCGGCCTTGGCCGGGACCGGGCTCAACACGGCGGCGTGGCCGGTCGCTGGCAAGCCAGGCTGCTACGCGGATCCCAACCGTAGCAGCCGGCCTTGGCCGCGGCCGGGCTCTGTCCATTGCCTGAAGGTGGAAGCGGCGCGGCTGGCGCTATATAGTCCGCTGCCTACCGCTACCTGCCAGGAGTCCCAATGCCTTTGCCTCACCTGTTGCCCGCCACCCTGTTCACCCTTGCGGCCTTGCTCAGCGCCCAAGCCTATGCCGATGATGTACAGGTGGCGGTGGCCGCGAACTTCACCGCCCCGCTGCAGGCGATTTCCACAGCGTTCGAGCAAGACACCGGCCACCACGTACTCGCCTCTCCTGGCGCCACCGGGCAGTTGTACGCGCAGGTGCGCAATGGCGCGCCTTATGAGGTGTTTCTCTCCGCCGACGCTACCACCCCGGCCAAACTGGAAAGCGACGGCGCTAGCGTCAAAGGCTCGCGTTTCACCTATGCCATCGGCACCCTGGCCCTGTGGTCACCCAAAGCAGATTACGTGGATGCTCAAGGCAACGTGCTTGCGGCTAATCGCTTCCAGCACCTGTCCATCGCCAACCCGGCGACCGCACCCTACGGCCTGGCCGCCACTCAAGTGCTGGAGCACCTGAAGCTCACCCAAGCCACCCAGGCCAAACTGGTGCAAGGCCAGAGCATCACCCAGGCGTTTCAATTCGTACAAAGCGGCAACGCCGAACTGGGCTTCGTGGCCTTGAGCCAGGTGTTTAAAGACGGCAAGGTCACGACAGGCTCGGCCTGGAGGGTTGCGCAAGAGCTGTACGATCCTATCCGCCAAGACGCCGTACTGCTGAGCAAGGGCGAGCACAACGCCGCCGCCAAGGCCTTCATGGACTACCTGCGCGGGCCGAAGGCGAGCCAGATCATCAGCGCCTACGGTTACGCCCTCGATGCTCAGCACCAGTGACTATGGCGCTATCTGGCTGACCCTTAAACTGGCAACCATCACCACGGTGATCTTGCTGCTGGTGGGGCTGCCCCTGGCCTGGTGGCTGGCGCGCACCGCGTCGCGCTGGCGGCCAGTGGCAAGCGCGGTAGTGGCGCTGCCATTGGTGCTGCCGCCAACGGTGATCGGGTTTTACTTGCTGGTGTTTATGGGCCCTCAGGGTTGGCTGGGGCAACTGACCACCGGCCTGGGGCTGGGTACCTTGGTGTTCAGTTTCCCCGGTCTGGTACTGGGCTCCGTGATCTATTCCCTGCCCTTTGTGGTGCAACCGCTACAGAACGCCTTCGAAGCCATGGGCGAGCGCCCCATGGAAGTGGCCGCCACCCTAGGCGCGTCCCCTCTAGACCGGTTCTTCACCATAGCCCTGCCTCTGGCCCGCCCAGGGCTGCTTACCGCCAGCGTATTGGGGTTTGCCCATACGGTGGGTGAGTTTGGCGTGGTGCTGATGATCGGCGGCAATATTCCAGAAAAAACCCGTGTGGTGTCGGTCCAATTGTTCGACCATGTCGAAGCCATGGCTTACCCCCAGGCCCACGCCTTGGCCGCGGGTATGGTGGTGTTCTCCTTCATGGTATTGGTGCTGCTGTATCGAAAGCGCCGCGGTACCCAGGAGCCTACGCGATGAGCCAGCCCATGCGCCTATGCCTACAGCTCACCCGGCCAGGCTTCGACCTTAACCTAGACCTTACCCTGCCCGGCCAGGGCATAACCGCCATCAGTGGCCCTTCCGGTTCGGGCAAAACCACGGTGCTGCGTGCGCTGGCTGGGTTGGAGCCAGCCCAAGCGGGGCTTATCCAGGTAGCTGAGCAAACCTGGCTGGATAGCGCCAGCGGCCGTTGCTTGCCGCCTCACCGCAGGCCTATCGGCTATGTGTTCCAAGAGCCAAGCCTGTTCGAACACCTGAACGTTCGGGATAACCTGGCCTATGGCCAACGGCGCCTACGCCCCGCTCAGCGTACCGTGGACGCGGCCGCGCTGTGCCGCACCCTGGGCATTGAGCATTTGCTCGAACGCAAGCCACAGGGATTATCGGGCGGTGAGCGCCAACGGGTGGGGATCGCCCGCGCCTTGCTACGCTCGCCGCGGCTGCTGCTGATGGACGAACCCCTGGCCGCCCTGGACGACGAACGCAAACGAGAGATCCTGCCGTACCTCGAACGGCTGCGAGACACGTTGGCGATTCCGGTAATCTATGTCAGCCATTCAGCCGAAGAAATCGCTCGCCTGGCTGACCACCTGGTATGGCTGGAGGCGGGCCGCGCGCGGGCCAGCGGCCCTTTGAACGAGTTGCTCACTCGCCTAGACCTGCCCTTGGCCCGCGCCTTGGATGCCGGGGTGGTGATCGAGGGTGAAGTCACGGGCTTCGATGCCCAGTGGCAACTGCTGTCTCTAAGCCTTGGCCCAGGCTTGTCTACCTTGCGCGTGCCCCATGTAGAGCGCCCGGTGGGCAGCCGGCTACGGGTACGGGTACTGGCGCGAGATGTAAGCCTGAGCAGGGACGCCGAAGCCAATAGCAGCATTCTTAACCGCTTGCCCGCGGTGGTTACAGCCGAGCAAACTAGCGCTGGAGGTGCCGATGTGCTGCTATCCCTGGAGTGCCAAGGCACGCCATTGCTGGCGCGGGTGACGCGCTATTCCCTGGCGCAACTGGGGGTTACGCCAGGGGCCCAGATGTGGGCGCAGATTAAAGGCGTAGCAGTGTTGGCCTAGCCGTTTCATTAGGTACCTTTGTCGGCCTCGGGCTTATCGAACGGGTCTTGAGCCGGGTCGAAGCCGCCCTCGTTCAGCGTCAATGCATCACCTGGGGCATGGAGGGGAAACTCAGGGGTGGCGCTGCTAGGCTCATCCAGCGCGGCACCGATAGCCCGCCCCCGGTGTTGAATCTCAATGAAGGTAATACCCATCAGTTGCGCCTGGTCCATTACGTCTTGGGGCGATGCGTCGACAGAGGGTACCAGCCGGGCATGTTCGGTAGCACCAAAATGGATTTCCAGCAGCTTGAGCGCCGCCACCTCTGGGGGCAGTTTAGCCTGCTCGTATTCAAGCTCCCGTTGCTGAGGTTGGTCGTTATACAGGTAGCTGACCCGGTGCCGGTAGGCCGTGCCCGCTGCTTGATGTTCGTTCATGGTCTGGCTCCGCAAAATGTGTGAAAGCCCCTGCGCCCCTGGCTTAAGGCCAGGGCGCAGGGGCGGTGTGCTTAACCCTGCTTGAGGCGCACCCAGGTCGGCGCATGGTCACTGGCGTGCTCCTGATCACGCACCCAGCGGTCTACCCCTGCCGCTTCCAAGCGTGGGGCGAGGCCTTGGCTGAGCAACAGATGATCGATGCGCAGGCCTTTGTCTTGCTGCCAGTGTTGGCGGAAGTAATCCCAGAAGGTGTACACCTGCTGGTCCGGGAACTGTACCCGCAGGGCGTCTGCCCAGCCTTGGTCCAACAACCGCTGGTAGCAGGCACGGCTTTCAGGCTGTAACAAAGCGTCCTTGCGCCACGACTTGGGGTTGTAGATGTCGGCGTCGGTGGGCACTACGTTGTAGTCGCCAGCCAATATCACCGGGTGGCCACTGTCGTAGAGCCCCTGGGCATGGGCGATAAAGTGCTCGAACCAACGCAGCTTGTACTCGAACTTCGGCCCTGGTTGCGGGTTGCCATTGGGCAGGTACAGGCAGCCCACAACGATGCCCTGTACAGCGGCCTCCAGGTAACGGCTATGGGTATCTTCCTCAAAGCCTGGTAGGCCACGACGGATCTCTAGCGGCTCGCTGCCCTTGGCCAGAATGGCCACGCCGTTCCAGCTGGCTTGGCCGTGCCAGAGCGCGCCGTAGCCGGCGTCTTCCAGGGCCGCGCGAGGCAAGGCAGCGTCTGCGGCCTTCAACTCCTGCAGGCACACAATATCGGGGGCTTCCTTTTCCAGCCATGCCAGCAGCGCGGGCAAGCGTGCGCGAATACCGTTGATATTGAAGGTGGCGATCTTCATAGGGCGACCTCTGAGGCTTTCCAATGGGACCCAAGACTGACCGCAGGGTTTTATGGATAGCAGAAAATGCTATTTCACCCCGTAGCGGTTCCTGCCTAGAGTGAAGAATCTGCAACAGAACACTTTAGGCGGCCGGTACCCCGCGCTGGTCGGCGGACCTTCGACAGTGGCAGATGGGCTGTTGAGCTGGATAGACGAAACCGGGCTAGACGGTTTTAACCTTACCCGCACGGTTACCCCTGAAAGCTATGAAAGCTTTATCGAATACGTAGTACCGGAATTGCAGAATCGCGGGCGCTACAAAACCGCTTATGACGAGGGCACCCTGCGGCATAAGTTGTTTGCAAGCGGGCACAGGCTCGCGCCCGAGCACCCAGGGGCTGCCTATCGGTTCCTCCGATAGCGGTCATAGGGCAACCGGGCTTGGGGATACGAAGCAATAAGTCTACTTTGGCCTCCTAATGGAGGCCCTGTCACCACTGCTTTGCTTAGCGGGCCGCATTCAGCTCTTCTTGGTAAACGGCACGCATCACTTCATCCGTGAGCTTGCCGATCGTCCAAGGCTTTGGCAGGAAGGCAACGTCATTGGCAATGTTGACCGTTTCAGGGGTTTCGTGGCCGCTCATCACAATGATCGGCAGCTTCGGCCACTGGGTATGCACGCGCTCGGTCAATTGAGCACCGTCCATGTCCCCAGGCATACGAATATCAGTAATCAGCAGTTTGATATCTACGCCTTCACCGAAGGCTTTCCACGCGTCGTCTGCGGTTCCGTATTCCACAGTATCAAACCCTTCGAACTGAAGGATTTCACAAACAAATTCGCGAATGATCTGTTCATCCTCGACCACCATGACCGTAGGGCGGGGCTCTGTTGGTAAGCCAGCATTCGCAGAAGTTGGAGTGTTAAGCATGGTTCAAGTCCTTGGGTACTGTACTGGGCTGCTGCGCCCATACTCCTTCGTCAACCGCAAACCAATATGATTCGTCACCCCCCCTGTGCGATTCGACGGACGGTCATGCCAGCTTCGCTCGCGTGGCCATTCAGATTGAACCCAGGCGTCTATGAAGTTTCATCACATGAACGGCTTCAGCGGACTATCCTTCATGGTTCGGTCGATTTTTTATTGGAGACAGGCATGACCACCACCCTTACCTACGCCGCACAAAGCGCCACCGACGCGCTTAAACCTCACGCTATCGAGCGCCGGACGCCTGGGGCGGATGACATCCAGATTGAAATCCTGTACTGCGGTGTGTGCCACTCCGACCTTCACACCGCCCGTAACGAATGGCAAAACACCCTCTACCCTTCAGTACCTGGTCACGAGATCGTGGGCCGCGTCAGCGCCGTGGGTGCCAGCGTCACTCAATTCAAGGTAGGCGACCTGGCGGGTGTTGGCTGCATGGTTGACAGCTGCCAAACCTGCGCCTCCTGTGCCGAGGGTGAAGAACAGTACTGCGAAAACGGCTTCACAGGCACCTATAACGGCCCGGTGTTTGGCGGCGAGAACACCTATGGCGGCTATAGCGAGCGCGTGGTGGTAAAAGAAAGCTTCGCCTTGCGCATTACCCACGGCGAGGAACATCTGGCAGCGGTGGCGCCCCTGCTGTGCGCGGGCATCACCACCTACTCACCCCTGAGCCACTGGAAGGTCGGCCCTGGCAAAAAGGTCGGCATCGTGGGCTTGGGCGGCCTGGGCCATATGGGCGTGAAAATCGCCGCGGCCATGGGCGCACATGTGGTGCTGTTCACCACGTCTGAAAGCAAGCGTGAAGACGGCCTGCGCCTGGGCGCCAAGGAAGTGGTCGTCTCCCGCAACCCGGAGGAGATGCAGGCCAAGGCCAACAGCCTGGACTTTATCCTCAACACCGTAGCTGCCCCACACGATCTGGACCCCTTCCTGAACATGCTCAAGCGCGACGGGACCATGACCCTGGTGGGCGCCCCAGAACATGCGCACCCCTCGCCGACGGTCTTCAACCTGATCTTCAAGCGGCGTAGCCTGGCCGGTTCGCTGATCGGCGGCATTCAGGAAACCCAGGAGATGCTGGATTTCTGCGCCCAGCACAACATTGTGTCGGACATTGAAATGATCGACATGCAGTACATCAACGAAGCCTACACCCGCATGCTCAAGAGCGATGTGAAGTACCGCTTCGTGATCGACATGGCCAGCCTGTCCAAGGAAGCCGCGGCCTGATACACCTGTCATAAGCCGCGGCCTGCCAGGGCCGTGGCTGGTTTACGTGCCGGATTGCCCCTACATGCGAACTTGCCCGCCCTGAGGCGATCTAGTAGGGGAATCTTTTTTCCGGAGCCGTGCCCCGTGCCTCGTGTCGTCATCCTGCTGCTGACCCTTCTGTTCGCCCTCCCCACCTTTGCTGATACCCCTGCCCCTGCCCCTGCCGCCGAGCCCGCGCCCGCCGAAAAGGACGTGCTGGTCCAAGGCGGCCTGCTGGGTACGCTTACCTCCAGCCTGGACGGCGTACAGGACAAGCTCGACATCAATGAACACCTGGTCGATACCTGGCGCCTGCGTACCGACCGAGCGGCGGCGGAAGCCGGCAGGCTGTTCGAACAGCGTTCGCAAACCACGGGCTGGACGCTGGCGCGAGACTTTCTGGTACTGAGCCTGACCTGGGTCGTGACCTTCCTTGCGCTCTATACCTTGGCTCGGCTGGCGTGGTCCCGCGTGGGGCGCAAAGGCTTCCTGCACCGCCGCCAACGGCTGCGCGAGGTGCTGGGCTATTTGCTGCGCTTTACGGTCCCGGCGTTGCTGAGCTTCGGGCTTTGCCTATTGGTGCGTCACTACCTGGTCACCTCCGATGCCCGCGCCCTGGCCCTGTGCCTAGGCTATGCCACCAGCAGTGGGATTTTCTCCACGACCATGATCTTGTGCGTGGTGACCCTGTTCAACGTAGGCCACAAACGCGCCGCGGTGCGAGTGATCCGCCGTCATGCGCCGGCTTCGCTGTTTGTGATCGGCTTCCTGGCCGCCTTGGGCGACGCCTTGACCAGCGCACAGATTGCCCGGCAGCTGGGGGCCAACCTTACCGGTAGCATCGCGGTGATCAGCGGCCTGGTGGCCACGCTGACCTTTGCCAGCCTGATCTTGCGCTTGCGCCGCCCCGTGGCACACCTGATCCGCAACCGGGGCTACCGCCAGCGCCTTGATCACCGCGCCGTGCAAGAGACTCTACGGGTGTTCTCGGCGGTGTGGTACTTCCCGATCCTGCTGATGATCCTGGTGTCGGCTATCCACCTGATCGGTGCTGGGGAAGAGAGCCAACAGGCCCTGCAACGCGCCTTGATGAGTACGGTGCTGCTGATTGCCGCCGTATTTGCCAGCACCATGATGCACCATGTACTCAAGCCCCAAGCCAACCCCGACCCTGAGCGCGCCCGCCCCTATCTGGAGCTGCTGCGCGGCCTGGGCCATGCGCTGTCGCGGATCGTCATTGCCATTGCCTTTATCGAACTGTTCGCGCGTATCTGGGGCGTCTCGGTATTGGAGTTTGCCGCGCGCAACAGCGTGGGCCGGGCCATCAGCAACTCCTTGAGCAGCATCGGTTTGATTCTGCTGGTGACCTGGCTGGTATGGGTAGTGATCGATACAGCCATCCAGCAAGCGCTTACCCCTGCAATTGGCAAGCGTGCCAGCCGCCAACCCAGTACTCGAATCAAAACCATCCTGCCGATGCTGCGCAACGCCGCCAAAATCGTATTGGTGGTGATCGGTACCATCACCACCATGGCTAATCTGGGCATCAACGTGGCGCCCCTGCTGGCCGGGGCCGGGGTAGTGGGCCTGGCTATCGGTTTTGGCTCCCAGCAGTTGGTGCAGGACGTGATCACCGGGCTGTTCATCCTGATCGAAGACACCATTGCGATCGGCGACTGGGTGGTGCTGGATTCCGGCCATGCCGGTACCGTAGAAAGCCTGACCATTCGCACCTTGCGGCTGCGTGATGGCAAAGGCTTCGTGCATTCGGTGCCCTTCGGCCAGATCAAAGCCGTGACCAACCAGTCTCGGCAGTTCGCCAACGCCTTCTTCTCGGTCCAGGTGACCTACGACAGCGATATCGATACCGCTCTGGCGCTGATCCAGCAAGCAGCGGACCAGATTGCCGATGACCTGTTGCTCAAAACCAATCTGCAGGGCCCTTTGCAGGTGTTTGGGGTGGACAAAATGGACCTCAACGGCATAACCCTTACGGCGCAGTTCCGTACTACTTCTGGCGGGCAATACGCGGTAGGCCGCGCGTTCAATGAGAAACTCAAGAAGCTGGTGGACGGCGTGGACAACGTACGATTTGCTCAGTACTACCTGCCGCCGGTAGCGCCTGGGGCGTGAAGCCCTAGCGGGGATCGGAGGTGGCCATTACCATGGCTGCTTCCCTCCCCTCGCCACTCAAGTGAATCACGCTCATGGCAAATACCCTGCTGGTACTCAATGGCCCTAACCTGAACATGCTTGGCACCCGAGAGCCGGCGGTGTATGGCAAGGACACCCTGGCTGACGTAGAGGCCCAATGCAGGGCCACCGCTGAAGCGCATGATTTAAACCTGGAGTTTGAGCAGACCAACCACGAAGGCCAGATGATCGACTGGATTCACCAGGCCCGTGGCAGAGTGGCTGGAATCATCATCAACCCAGCGGCATGGACCCATACCTCGATTGCGTTGCACGATGCGCTGATTGCGGCCGAGGTGCCGGTACTGGAAGTGCATATCTCCAATGTGCACAAGCGCGAAAGCTTTCGCCATCACTCCTATGTATCGCTGGTGGCCGTAGGGGTGATTGCCGGCTTTGGCATTCATGGTTATAGCCTGGCCGTGCAACATTTCGCCAAGCTGCTTAAATAGAGGCTCGGCCGCTTCGCATGGTTGCACTGCCCGCCTACCCGTCAACGGATCGCCCATGAACCCACCCGCCAGTCCTACTCCGCCCCGGTCCATTCGCAATAGGCTACTAGGCGGCGGTACCGAACCAGACCCGCGCTTTACCTTGGCCAATGAGCGCACGTTCCTGGCCTGGATACGCACGGCCCTGGCGTTGATGGCCGGGGGTATCGCCGTAGAGGCCTTTACCGCGCAGGTGTTCACGGCCGACGCCCGCAAAGGGTTGGCGGTGCTGCTACTGGGGCTGGGGCTAGTGTTAAGCGCCAGCGCGGGGGTGCGCTGGCTGAACGTGGAGCGTGCCATGCGCCATGGGCGGCCGCTGCCCTTACCCTGGTTGGTGCCCTTGCTGGCCATCGGCGGCGCCCTGGCGACGGCAGTACTGCTGGTGTTTATCGTTTTCCGGCCGGCATGAGGCCCAGTCACGAGCAGCACGCGGACCTTGGTTTACAACCAGAGCGCACCTGGCTGGCATGGCGTCGCACGTTGGTTTCTCTGGTAGCCGCCAGCCTGCTATTCCTGCGCTGGCTACCCCATCACGGGCGCTTCGCTTACCTGATGGTGGGCTTGGCGCTGGCGGCGGCCTTGGCTATCGGATTGAGCCAGCAGCGTCACTACCAGCGCAGCGTGCACGCCATGCACCTAGGTCGAGGCCAAGCGCCCTGGGCTGAGGTGCTAGCCCTGGCACTGGCCTGCGTGGCCCTGGGGGCCTTGGGTCTGTACGCGGTAATGTCCCTGTAAGCCGGCCTAGCGGGTTTCTTCCAGTTCCCCCGCCTCACGTTCTTCGTCAGCCTCGAACAGGCGCGCAAGTTCGGCTCGCGCCTCCTGGTTGCTCTGAATGATCTTGGCATCATCGTCATAAAGGCGGTGCTGGGTGCGCAGGACGCTTTCGTCATGGGCCTTGAACCGGGCAATACGGGTTTGCGCCTGGGCCTCGGTCAGGCCCAACCCCAGCAAGGTCCGGCGGCTCATTTCAAGGCTGGAGTAATAGGTTTCCCGTACAGGGTCCGCGCCCAGGTCGATCAGCTTGTGTACATGCTGCCGGTTACGGGCGCGGGCGATGATCTTCAGGTGCGGATACAGCCGTTTGACCAGCTCCGCGGTTTTGATATTGGTATCAGGGTCATCCGTGGCGATCACGAAGTACTCAGCCTGCTCCACCTTGGCGGCGCGAAGAATCTCAGCCCGTAGTGGGTCCCCATAAAACACCGGTAGGCCGGAAAAACTGCGGGACAGCTCGATACTTTCAACGGACGTATCCAAGGCAACAAAGGGTATTTTTTGCGCGCGCAGAATACGGGCCACGATCTGCCCCATCCGCCCCATACCGGCAATGACCACACGAGGTTCATCACTGTCGATATTTCGATACTCATCTGGCACCGGAACCGGCGCCGCCTTGCGCGCCAGCAAACGCCCCGCCGCTAGCATCAGCAGAGGCGTTACCGCCATGGACAGGGTAATGGCCAATACCAGCAAGTCATGCAGGCGTTCATCAAACAGGCCACTGTCCCGCCCAAGCTTGAACACCACAAAGGCAAACTCACCGCCCGTGGCCAACACCAAGCCCAGGCGAAGGGCTGAAATACCCTTGAGCCCACCGGCATAGCGCCCAAGCAAGGCCAGCATCGGGAACTTCAGCCCCAGCAGCAGCAAGGTCAACCCCACCACCACGGCAGGTTCGTCCAGCAGCAGGCTCAGGTTGGCGCCCATGCCCACGGTAATAAAGAACAAACCAAGCAACAGCCCCTTGAAGGGCTCGATCTGCGCTTCAAGTTCATGGCGGTATTCGGAATCCGCCAATAGCAGGCCCGCCAAAAAGGCGCCCAGGGCCATGGACACCCCTACCTGGTCCATCAACCAAGCCGTGCCTATCACTACGAGCAATGCGGTGGCCGTGGATACTTCCTGGATACCGGTCCGGGCTACAGCCCGAAATACCGGGCGCAGTAGGTAACGGCCGCCTACCACCACCAGCGCAATACTGCCCAGAATTTGCAGGCCGTGTTCCAAACTGGGCGCGGAGTGGCTGGCGCCGCCGCTGGCAAGCAATGGCACCATGGCGATCAAGGGAATGGCGGCAATGTCTTGGAACAACAGGATGGCGAACGCCAGGCGCCCATGGGGGCTATGCAGCTCATGGCGTTCGGCCAGGCTTTGCAAGCCAAAGGCGGTGGATGACAACGCCAGCCCCAGGCCCAGCACCAAGGCAGCGTTGAAGGACTGGCCGAAAGCGAACATGGCCACAGCGCCAATCACGCACGCTGTGCAGACCACCTGAGCCAGGCCAACGCCAAACACCGCCTTGCGCATCAGCCATAGGCGCTTGGGGGAAAGCTCCAGGCCAATGATGAACAGCAGCAGTACCACGCCCAGTTCAGATAAGTGATTAAGGCTCTGGCTGTTCCCTACCACCCCAAGCACGGCCGGGCCAATGGCCACGCCGGCCAAGAGGTAACCCAGCACAGCACCTAATTGCAGGCGCTTGGCCAAAGGCACGGCTAGCACGGCGGCGAGCAAAAACACCACCGCGGCGCCTAGCAAGTTGCCATCATGGGGCATGTAGCGCTCCTTTCATCAGTCCACGGGGCGCCCGATGAAAGCAATGACCTTTTCAATCACCTGATCGATATCAAAAGGCTTGTCGAACACCGCCGCGAACAGCTCCGGGCTGGCTCGGCCAATGCTGCCTTGGGCGCCACTCATTAAAAACAGAGGCAAGTCGGCGAAGGCCGACCGCTCGCGTACCGCACGGGCAAATTCAAGGCCGTCCATCACCGGCATCATAAAGTCAGTGATCACCAGGCTTGGGTATTCGCGGTCAAGCACCTCTAGTGCCTTGCGACCATTGCCCGCCTTGACCACCATGTACCCCTCGTCCTCCAAGGCAAATCCTAGGATATCGGCGATCAAATACTCGTCGTCGACTATGAGGATGGTCGTCATTGTCTAATCGGTCCAATCAACGTCAGTGGCTTATGGACGGGACCTGGCCCGTCAGCACGGCCCCTGCGTGTATGCGGGCTTTCTTTAAGCCCAGTCCCTGTGCGTCAATCACAACCTCCAGGAGAGAGGGGTCATACACGCTGTCCCTGACTTTAAGAATCGTCATCATTCGCTTTAGTTCAGCCGCATCTTCAACGAAACGCATGACGAAGATGTTGTCCACCACGCTGGACATATCGGGCATGGGCGCTTTGATTTCCATGCCGATCAACCGTTGGGTCTCGCTGGTCAGCAGTACGGTCACGCCACGAGCCCTTAGCTCACCGGTGAGGGTACTGAAAAAATCACCCAAGCGGCTGGGGTTAGTCGACACCCGGGTCATGCCGCCAAGGCTGTCGATTAGCAGGCGCTTGATACCGTGGGTATCCACTGTCTTCAGTAACTTCGCGCCCAGGCCATCAAGGAGCCCCTCGGTAGTGGGCTGCCAGCACATATGCAGGGCACCACTGCGCTCCATGGCGCTCAAATCGATCCCCAGCGCCGCGGCTTTGAGTACCAGCCGTTGAGGGCTTTCATAAAAGCCGAAGTGCAGCGCAGGTGCCTGCGGTGTGCCTTGGGCAAGAAATTGCAGCCCAAGCGACGTTTTACCCACCCCCGACGGCCCTATGACCAAAGTGGCAGAGGCACAGGCCAGGCCACCGCCGATCAAAGCGTCCAGGCTGGGTACGCCACTGCTGACTTTGAGGGTGTCGGCAGAGTCTAGACGGGACGGATGGCTGTACAGACTTTCGAGACGCGGGTACACCGCTAGCCCATCTTCGGTGATTTCGCAGTCATGCAGGCCCGACAATGCGCCGCTGCCACGGGTTTTTCGCAACTGAATACGGCGAACCGAGCGCGCGCCTATGGCTTCTTCACCGATTTCGATCACGCCGTCGACCATGGTGTGTTCCGGGCTGCCATCATCCAGCCGAGAGCTGGTCAGAAACAGCACGGTGCAACCGGCAAAGGCAGCATGGCCTTGCAGTTCGGAAATGAATTTCTTCGTATCGATCTGAGAGTCGGCTTTATTGCGGGCATTGAGCAGACCGTCGACCACCATTACAGTGGCCTTTTGCCGACCAATTTCGCGGCGCAGCAGCTTGACTACTTCTTCCAGGCCTTCATTTTGCAAAGTATCAAAGGCACTCACGAACTGGATTTGCGCGCCAATATATGCCGAATCGAAAAAGCTTAACGTGGACAGGTACTGAAACAACCGCTCATGGGACTCCGATAGCAAGGTAGCTACCAGCACCTTGCCGCCGTTGCGCGCGTGATTAAAGCTCAGTTGGTTGGCCAGGATGGTCTTCCCCGAGCCGGGCCGCCCCTGCACAATGTAGGAAGCCCCTGCCACCAATCCTCCCTTGAGCAGCGCATCCAGGCCTGCTATTCCTGTCGCAAGGCGTTTAAGCTGTTCCAATATCAGACCTGCCTATGTGTAATGTGCGCAGTACCAGCCGGGCTAAGCCACCCTCGAGCCGGCATCGAAAGCGCTAATTCTATACGCAGCCGCGCCGGAACACACTTATCTAACGCCCAATCGCAAGAAACGGAGTGCCGGGCCTGCGCAAGCCGGGCATTATCCAAGGGTCGGAGCAACCCTGCCATGAGTCTTCAACGATGACCACCCTTGCCCTGCTCACCCCTCACCGAGCGCGCCATTTACACGTGGTGACCCAAGCCTGCCGTCACCTGGAAACCAGCACCGAGGCAGTTTCCCTGGCGGTACTGGCCGAGGGTGCCGGGCTAAGCCCCGGGCATTTTCAGCGGGTGTTCAAAGCGGTGACCGGGCTCTCGCCCAAGGCCTACGCCATCGCAGCACGGGCCCAGCGTGCCCAGGCAGTGCTACAGGGCGCCACCAACGTGACCGAGGCCATTTATGCCGCGGGTTTCAACTCTCACGGGCGTTTTTACGAAAGCGCGCCCAGCCGCCTGGGCATGACCCCTAGCGCCTGGCGCAAGGGCGGCAAGGGTACAGATATACACTTTGCACTGGGCCAGTGCCGGCTGGGCGCGCTGTTGGTGGCGCAAAGCCCGCGTGGCCTGTGCGCCATTGTGTTGGGGGATGAGCCACAAGCGCTGCTCGAGCAGTTTCAGGACCGCTTTCCTGAAGCGAGACTGATCGGCGCCGATCCCACCTTCGAGGCCTTGGTGGCTCAGGTGGTCGGGTTTATCGAAGAACCGGGGCTTGGCATAGGGTTACCTCTGGATCTGCAGGGCACGCTGTTTCAAGAGCGGGTATGGCGAGCCTTGCAAACCATCGAGCCGGGGCAAACCCTGAGCTATGCCCAACTGGCCGAGCGCATTGGCATGCCTTCTGCGGTGCGTGCCGTGGCCAGGGCCTGCGCGGCCAACAACCTCGCGGTGGCTATTCCGTGCCATCGGGTGGTGCGCAGTGATGGTGGGTTATCCGGTTACCGCTGGGGTGTGGAGCGTAAAAAAGCCCTCCTGGCCTTGGAGGCTGCAATCCAGACCAACTAACAGTGCTCGGTGCAGTCACAAAGCTACCTGTCGTTACGATTGAGCACCGATGAATTTTTTAACTGGTATTTCAATATTTGGGGCCATCCTGCTGTTGCTGGCCCTGGCCTCCGCTTACCTGCGGTGGCTACCCGTCACCACTTCCGCGGTTTGCCTGGCCTTGGGGCTGGGTATAGGCCCGGCCGGCCTGGCGTTGGTGGATCTGGACATTCAGGCCTCCTCCCATTGGCTTGAGCGTTTGACCGAGGCGGCAGTGCTGTTTTCCTTATTCGGCACTGGCATCAAGTTACGCTTGACCTTTGGCCGCAGCGCCTGGCGTTGCGCCTACCTGCTGGCCGGGCCGGTAATGATTGCATCGATCATTGGCGTGGCGGTGCTGACGCATTTTGCCCTGCACCTGGATTGGGGCCCCTCACTGCTGATCGGCGCTATGCTTGCCCCTACCGATCCAGTACTGGCCAATATGGTACAGGTCAACAGCGCCCAGGATTTCGACCGGGTGCGCTTTGGGTTGTCAGGCGAAGCTGGGCTTAATGATGGTACGGCCTTCCCTTTCGTGATATTTGGTTTGTTGCTGATCGAGCAAGGGGGCCTGGATAGCCAGTGGGTGAGCCATTGGCTGGTCAAGGACATACTCTGGGGCGTGAGTGCTGGGTTATTGACCGGCTATGGCCTCGGGCGGCTCATCGGTAAGCTGATGATCTTTTTACGGGTGCGACATCAGGACAGCACCCTGTCGCCCAATGACTTTCTGGCCCTGGCGCTGATCGCCCTGGCCTACGCCATAGCGACCACCATAGGTGGCTACGGCTTCCTGGCGGTATTCGCCGCAGGCTTAGGGCTACGGCAGGCCGAGTTGAAATCCACTGGCTCGGAGGTGCCTTCCGAACACCTGACACAACCGCGTTTGGGCCATCGGGATTTGCCACCGGAGGAAGCGCTGGCCGGTGCCGTGGATGAGTTAGAGGCCCCGCAAGTGGCCGCGGGCGTCATGATGAGCGACATGATGGTGTTCGGTAGCCTGGTGGAGCGGTCCATGGAGGTGCTGTTGATTACCCTGGTCGGGGCCATGCTTTGGGGCCACTGGGACTGGCGAGGTGTCGGTATCGGCCTGGTGCTGTTCTGCGTGATCCGTCCCTTGGCCGTATGGCTCCTTGGGGGCGGCCGCTCCCTGCTCAGCCAACATCAGCGTTTGCTGTTGGGCTGGTTCGGCATTCGCGGGATCGGCTCGCTCTACTACCTGTGCTATGCCTTGCAACATGGCCTGTCCGAAGCCATGGCGCAAACCTGCATCAGCCTGACCCTGACCGTCGTGGCGTTGAGCATCGTAGTGCATGGGATAAGTACCCAGCCCTTGCTGGACCATTACGAGCGGCGCAACAGCAACAAGGTGGATTGAACCGCTCAACCACGGACCGATAAGCGGCCAGGGTGACTTAGCGCGCCGCTATCAATGCCGCCACCTGGTCGTAGGTTGGCGTGATATGGAAGCGAGGCTCGTGGGCGTAGGCGCTGAAGTCTTCATCGCCAAAGCCTGCCACCCAACTGCCCGCCGCCAGGCCTGCCTCTACCCCAGCATGGCTGTCATCCACCAACAGGCAATCTTCAGGTGGCAGCCCCAGTACCTGGGCGGCGGCCAGGATCAGCCCAGGGGCAGGCTTCCAGGCGTTGACTTCGTAAGCGCTGACCAGGCGGCCCTCGAAATACGACAGCAAACCCGCGCTGCCCAGGCAGGTTTCGATCTTCGCCCGCGGGCCGTTGGAGGCGACGCATTTGGGCAAGCGCAGGCCACTGACGAAGGCCGCGGCGCCCGGCATGGGGCGCATGCCGCGGGCGAATAGCGTCAAGCTGTCTTCGCGAAAGGCGCGCATAAACGGCTCAGGTTCTAGCCAGGGATAGGCCTCGGCCAGGCGCTGAGTGAACACCGCGAACTGCACACCTCGAAAACGCTGAAGCACTTCTTCTTGAGGCAGCTGAATGTCCCGCTTTGCGAGCATTTCCCACAACAGGCCCGCGGCCATACGCTCGCTGTCGACCAAGGTACCGTCCGAATCGAAAATCACGCCTTTGATGTTCACTGTTGCATCCGCCTGCTATTAAGCCCTCTGTGACAGCGCCTTAGGCTACAGGTTGTGTAAGCACTACGCACCCGTAAGCGCTCTGGACTGCCAACTCAGTGGAAATCCCGGCTGCGGACATCCAGCTCGGACAACAGCGATGTCATATCCATCAAATGATGGGCCACCAGGTGGCAGACGTCCCCTTGCCGCTCCCAGCGGCCTTGCACCTGGAGCAGGCGAGCACCCATGAGCACGCCTCGCTGGCGCTCGGCAAGGTCGCGCCACACGATCACGTTGACCATGCCGAATTCGTCCTCAAGGGTAACGAAGGTAACGCCATTGGCTGTAGACGGCCGCTGCCTGCTGGTGACCAGCCCGGTCATGTTCACCGAGCGACCATGGCCGAATGTGGCAAGCTCCTTGGCGTGTCGGCAGCGCCATTTGGCCAAGGCGCGGCGTAACAAGGCCAAGGGGTGCGCGCCCAGGGTAGTGCCCAGTACGACGTAGTCGGCGTGCATGTCTTCGCCCACGCTGGGCACCGGTAAGCTGACCTCTTGCTCGCCAGGCGAGTCGATGCCTTCGAACAATGGCAGTTGCCGAGCCACGCTGGCCACTTCCCAGCGCGCCCGGTGCCGATGCCCAGCCAGCCCGCGCAAAGCGCCGGCGTCGGCCAGTTGGGCGCGGGCACGCTGGTCAAGGTCAGCACGTAATACTACCTCTTCCACGCTCGCAAAGGGCCGCTCGGCACGAGCCTGACTCAGGCGCAGGGCAGCGCTTTGGGCCAACCCGCGGATCATCCGCAGGCCCAGGCGCAGCGCCGGCTGCCCTTCGCCAGTAGCTTCCAGGGCGCAGGCCCAGCCGCTATAGCGCACATCCACCGGGCGCACCTCGATGCCGTGGCGGCGGGCATCCTGGAGTACCTGGTCTGGGCTGTAAAAGCCCATGGGCCAGCTGTTGATCAGAGCGCAGGCGAAGGCAGCGGGCTCATGGCATTTGAGCCAACTGCTGGCGTAGGTGAGCAAGGCGAAGCTGGCGGCATGGGACTCTGGAAAACCATAGCTGCCAAAGCCTTTTATCTGCTCGAAGATGCGCGCGGCGAAAGCTTCGCTATAGCCGTTCCTGAGCATGCCTTCGCGCAGCCGTACCTGATGAACGTCCAGCCCGCCATGGCGCTTCCAGGCAGCCATGGCTCGGCGCAACTGGTCGGCCTCCCCTGGGCTGTAGTCCGCCGCCACTATGGCCAGTTGCATCACCTGCTCCTGGAACAGCGGTACGCCCAGGGTACGCTTGAACACCGCTTCCAATTCGGGCGAAGGGTAGCTGACCGGTTCTTCCTGGTTGCGCCGCCGCAGGTAGGGATGGACCATATCCCCCTGGATAGGCCCTGGGCGCACGATAGCCACCTCGATGACCAAGTCATAGAAATTACGTGGCTTGAGCCGGGGGAGCATGGCCATCTGCGCGCGTGACTCGATCTGGAACACCCCTACCGTGTCCGCCCTGCCGAGCATGTCATAGGTGGCCTGGCAGTCCGGAGGGATGCTGGCCAAGGTCCACTGGCGCCCACGGTGGTCCCTGATCAGGTCAAGGCACCGACGCAGGGCACTGAGCATGCCCAGGGCAAGCAGGTCCACCTTCAACAGGCCGACCAGGTCCAGGTCGTCTTTATCCCACTGGATCACCGTACGGCCGTCCATGGCGGCGTTCTCCACGGGTACCAGGGTGTGCAGTGGCTGTTCGGAGATTACGAACCCACCGGGGTGCTGAGACAGGTGCCGTGGGAAGCCAATCAGCTCGCCAGTCAGCGCCAGCACGCGCTTGAGCACCAAGCTTGCGGGGTCAAAGCCCGCCTCTACCAGACGCTCGGCGGGCGGCGGTTCATCGCTATAACGCCCAACACAGGCAGCCAGGGCGTTGATGGAGTCCGCTGGCAGGCCCAAGGCCTTGGCCACATCGCGTATCGCACCGGTGCCCCTATAGGTGCTGGCAATGGCGGTCAGCGCGGCGCGGTCCCGGCCGTAGCGCTTGAACACATACTGGATGACCTCTTCGCGCCGGTCATGCTCGAAATCCACGTCGATGTCCGGGGGCTCGTTGCGCTCGGGGGAAATGAACCGCTCGAACAACATGCTGGTAGTGGCGGGGTTGATGGCTGTGATGCCCAGGGCATAACACACGGCCGAGTTGGCCGCCGACCCCCGGCCCTGGCAGAGAATGGCCCGGCGGCGGGCAAAGTCCACGATGTCGTGAACGGTCAAAAAATACGACGCGTAGTTCAGGCCCGCGATGATTCCCAGCTCGCGCTCCAGCATGTCCCGCACCTGAGCGGGTGTGCCTTCGGGCCAGCGGGCCTTGGCGCCGCGATAGGTCAACTTCCGCAGCCAGCCATCGGGGGTGTGCCCAAGGGGAACGACTTCGTGGGGGTACTGGTAGCGCAACTGGCCCAGGTCGAAGTGGCACTGCTGGCTGAGCGTCAGGGTTTGCGCCAATAACTCAGGCGGGTACAACTGTGCCAGTTGCTCCAGGGTGCGCAGGTGCCGCTCGCCATTGGGGAACAGCCAGGGCCCGGCTTCGGCCAGGGTCACATGATGGCGAATCGCAGTCAGGGTGTCTTGCAACGCGCGCCTGCCCCTTGCATGCATATGCACGTCACCGCTGGCCACACAGGGAATGCCCAGTGTTTTGGCCGCGCCCTGCAGGCTCGCCAAGCGCTGAGCATCGTCCGCCCCTCGGTGCAGTTCTACCGCAAGCCACAGGCGCGGGCCGAACAGCTCCAGCAGCCAGCGGCCATGCCGCAGGGCTGGCAAGGCCGAGGGCAGCCATAAGGCCAAGAGGCCTGAGCGGTCCACCGCAAGAAAATCCTCGGCCAGGGCCTGATAGCTCCCCTTCTTCGCCCGCCGTCGGGCCTGGGTAATCAACTGGCACAGCGCCTGATAGCCGGATAGGTCCCGCACCAGCAGTACCACTCGGGCGCCATTGTCCACGTGCAGCTCGCTACCCACCAGCAACGGCAAGTCGCACTCCCGTGCCGCCTGCCACGCGCGAACGATCCCGGCCAGGGTGCATTCGTCGGTGATGGCCAGGGCTTGGTAGCCCAGGCGCTTGGCCCGCGTGAACAGCTCAAGCGCGCTGGAGGCACCACGCTGGAAACTAAAATTGGACAGGCAATGCAGCTCAGCGTAAGCGCTCATCCAAACCACCCCTGCAACCAAAGGGTGTCATCGCCCAGGGTGCGGTATACCCAAGCTTGGCGGCCGGATGGCAAGCGCACGCGCAGGTAATCCCGGCGTACATCGCCGCCATCCCACCAACCGCTTTCAATTCGCTCAGGGCCGGCGAGGCAGTCCCACGTGTGCTCGGGCAGTGGCTGGGCCTGGGGCAGCAACCAGCCTGGGCGCAGGGGGCCAAGGGCGGGCGCCTGAAACCCCCTGGCCGGTGCATCTATTAACCACGCGCGCTCCGGGCGGTGGTCGGCCTGGCGATGCAGCCCATAGACCGCATCGTCCCCCAAGCGCGCGCGCAAGCGTTCGCGAAGCTGCTCCCACCCCTGCCCGGCCGCGCCGCGGGCCTCGAACAACCCCTGCGCCATTGGCACATAGGCCGGCAGCTCTTCGGCCAGCAAGCGAACAGTGCGCACCGGCTGGGTAACCTGCACCGGCTCCAACCTGCCACGGGCCAGCTCGAACAGCAGACCAGGGTCTCGCTCGGCGCTTAACAGCCCCACCGGCACCTGGGTCGGTGCGCCCTGGGCGTGCTCCAGGTACACCACGAAACGCTGAACACCGCCGTCGCGATTGGCCAGAAATACCCCAAGGTCGTTGATCAAACGGCGTAGGGGGAACAGCAGCGCCTGGGTAGACTCCACATCGAAATTCAGCTCGATTCGGCAATCGAAGTGTTCAGGGGGAACAAAATAGGTCATGCCCAGGGGCCGCGCGCCCAGTAACACATCCAGCTGGGTGAGCAATTGCGCGGGGAAGCGCCGATTCAGTGCCGCGCGCTCGAGTTGCAATACTTGCCCGAAGGTGCGCAGCCCCATTCGCATCAGGGCATGGGCCTGCTCTCGCGGCAAGCCTATGCGGTCCACCGGCAATTGGCCCAGCGCTTGTTCCAGCCCGGCTGCGCAGGTAACGGCCAGGCCATCATGGGCATTGGCCAGCATGCGCGCCGCCACCGGGTTGGTGGCCAGCACGATACGATGCTCGAACCCCAAGGCGGCCAGCTCCTGGCGCAAGCGGGCTTCGAACGCGGGCCAGGGCCCAAACAGCCCCATGACGGACGCCACTTCCATCAGCACTGCGCGCGGGTAGTGCAGGCTGACCTGGGCACTGAAGCCGTACGCCCAGGCCGCCAGTAACTGCTGGGCGCGCTCTACTTGGGCAAGGTCGTATTCGAGCGGTATGAAGTCACGGCTTAGGGCCTGGGCAGCAATCAGGCTTTGCCCAGGTTTTAGCCCTAGTGCGCGGGCAGCGGGGTTGACTGCCCGCAGTACGCGTTTTTGCGCGGTGCCGGTGACCAACGCCAAAGGGGCATTGGGATCGGGCTGCTGCCGCAGGGCAACATCCATGGCCAATTGAGGCAGAAGGATACAAGCCCACACCATGGCGACCTCAGGCGTATGCCGTCCAGTTGATAGGCCGCGCCGGAGGGAGCCCGCCCCGGCACTTGAGCACACGCCAGCCGTTAGGTTGCAGGCTGATGGCAATACGCAGCGCAGCCGGGGACGGGTTTGCCGCCGCCTGGCCATCGCGAATGACATAACCCAACGCCTGCCCCGCTTCGGCGGCCACCTGCAGGCGCCGCAGCGCCCGGTCGTCCGCGCTAGCGGGCCAGCACACCACTGCCGCGCAACTGCCCGAGCGCAAACATTGCTCGGCGGCCCAGAGGGCGTCGCTACCTTCGGCCCGCACCAGGGTAAGCCAGCGCAGGTCTACCCCTGCCGCCTCCCAGGCTTGAGGGTAGGGAATGAACGGCGGGGCCACCAGCACCACGCGGCGAGCTTCGGTGGTCAGTCGGGCCAAGGTGGGCCAGAGCAGTTGCAGTTCCCCGCCCCCAGGGGCTGGCACAAGGATTTCGCTCAGGGCAGCGGCAGGCCAGCCGCCAGAGGGCAACGCCTGATCGAGTTGAGCGTGGCCGGTGGTTTGAGGCGCTTGAGTGGTGGCATCTGCCTGGGCCGGCCGCCCCTTCCACACGCGGCGGGCGTCAAGCAGGCTCTCCAGGCTCACCACGGCGGCGCTCATGGCCCCATCCACCCACGGCAACTGCCTTTGCCTACCAGGCTATGAGGTGGCATAGCTTTAACAGCCAGAGGGTCAAGGTGACCCAAGGCGATACCCAAGGCCGTGCTGATGCCCGGTGATTGGCCGTACAGGGCAATATGCTTACGAATGAACGCACGCAAGGTACGGCTACGGAGGTTAAGGTCATGGGTAGTCATGGGGTATATTTTTACCCCAATACTGTATATTTGACCAGTACTTTTTTATTAAGCGCAACGGCGGGCAATAAAAAAGCCAGGGCACTTTAAGTGGCCTGGCTTTGGGGAGGTTAGCAGCGAGATTGAGGGAGCCGCGTTATTGCCCTGAAACCACCAGCACCGCGCGGCCGCAGCATGGGCAATCGTCCATATACCGGTGAGCCTCTACGAACTGCTCAAAGGGGAACTCGCGTATGGCCTGGGCAGACAGCACACGGTCGGCCGTCAGTTGGTTGATCTGCGTCAGAGCCTGGCTTACCGCTTCGGCATCCTGGGTAATGCCCAGTTCCGGCTTGCCGGTGAAGTTGCCCAAGCAGTGCACATGGAACTGAATGTTCTTCTGGAAGGCCGCACACGCGGGGAACGGCGTTTGGTTGCCCCCTTGCAGCCCATACAGCACCAGGCTACCCCGTGGCGCCAGCACATCGCCAAGCAGGGACATTTGCGGGCCGCCCAGGCCATCGAACACCATGTTCACACCCTTGCCATCGGTGTACTTGTTCACTTGCATCAGCAAGTCTTGCTCGTCGGTCACAATGACGTTGTCTGCCCCCAGGGCCAGCAAGGGCTCGCGCTGCGTCTCACCACGGGTAGCAGCGATTACCTTCACGCCCAAGGCCTTGCCCAACTGCACGAACGCGGGGCCTGAACAATGGCTGGCATCGGTGATCAATGCCGTTTGCCCCGGTTGCGCGTGGGCAAGTTTCACATAGCCGAACCACGCCATCAGCAACGGGGTGTAATGCACCGCGGCCTGAGCCGGGGTAAGCACATCAGGGTAACGGATAAGCGCGGCGGCGGGCATGACCACTGACTCGCCACTGGCCGGGTAATCATTGGCATTGGCCGCCGGGAAGCTGGCTACCGCGTCGCCTGGCTTGAAACCCTGCACGTCGGTGCCTACCGCGGTGACTACCCCGGCCATTTCCTGGCCTATGCCCGCGGGCAGGCGCGCCTGGGACGGCGCAAGGTTCTGCCGCCAGAGAATATCGAACCAGGAAATACCGATCGCCGCGACCCGCACCTGCACTTCGCCGGGGCCAGGCAGCCGCGGCTCATGCGTTTCGCACTTGAGCACTTCGGCAGGGCCAAACCTGTGAAAACGGATTGTGCGGGACATCGCGAACCTCGTCTGATCACTGCTAATACCACGTAGGTTATCCGGGCTTTGCCGGGTACACCACCGAGGGGAATTGATAGTCAACATGCCTAAGATTGATCGACGGATCAATGGTCAGTCAGCCGATTTAATATTTGCCGTGCACCCAGGCAAGCATTGCCCTTACTATTCAGCGCAGAAAAAACCTTGCCGAGCGACCAGATGAATCGTAACGACCTGCGCCGTGTCGATCTGAATTTGCTGATTGTTTTCGAAACCCTGATGCATGAACGCAGCGTAACCCGAGCGGCGGAGAAACTGTTCCTGGGCCAGCCTGCCATCAGCGCGGCCTTGTCTCGCCTGCGCAGCCTGTTCGATGACCCATTGTTCGTACGCACCGGCCGCAGCATGGAGCCCACCGCTCGTGCTACCGAAATCTTTGCCCTGCTCTCCCCGGCGCTGGATTCGATTTCCACGGCGGTAAGCCGGGCGGCAGAGTTTGACCCGGCCACCAGCAACGCCGTGTTTCGTATCGGCCTGTCCGACGACGTGGAGTTCGCCCTGCTACCGCAATTGCTCAAGCGCCTTCGCGCCGAGGCGCCAGGCATCGTCTTGGTAGTACGGCGCGCCAATTACATCCTTATGCCTGCATTGCTCGCTTCTGGGGAAATCTCGGTAGGCGTTAGTTACACCAGCGAGCTGCCCGCCAACGCCAAGCGCAAGGTGCTGCGCCGCAGCCGCCCTCGCCTGCTGCGCGCCGACAGCATGCCAGGGGCCATGAGCCTGGATGACTTCTGCGCTCGACCCCACGCCTTGGTCTCCTATGCCGGCGACCTGAGCGGTTTTATCGATATCACCCTGGAGAAAATCGAGCGCAAGCGCCATGTGGTCCTGGCCGTGCCTCAGTTTAACGGCCTGGGCACCTTGCTGGCCGGCACCGACATCCTGGCCATCGTCCCCGACTACACCGCCGATGCCCTCACCGCCGCTGGCGGGCTACGGGCCGAGGACCTGCCCCTGGATATTCAGACCTTCGAGCTGCACATGGCCTGGCGCGGCTCCCAGGACAACGACCCTAGCGAGCGCTGGTTGCGGTCAAGGTTGCAGATGTTTTTTGGGGATCCGGATAGTCTCTAGGTGTCGTCGGGTTGACCGCAGGACGGATTCTTTCTGCCTTCCATAGACATGGATATCCATCCACTTCCAAGGAAGTGGCCGACCGAAAGGGCGCCGCATGGTTGGGGTTAGGAATAATCAAGTTATTCTGACGTTGTCTAATCCGCTACGGGGTTCATGGTACGGACAGCACCTGGAGACAAGCCCATTGAACGTTTGAACGCTCGGCTAAAGGCGGCCAATGAGCCGTACCCTAGTTGGCTGGCAACGGCTTCGACGGATTGATGCTCTCGGCTTAAACTTAGAAAAGCCAAACGCATTCTCAAATCTGTCAGGTATCGAAGTGGAGAAACGCCTGTAGCCAGAAGAAAACGCTGTGCAAAAACCGAGCGAGACTGGTTGGCCTCGTTCGCAAGCGTCGCCACTGTCCACCTTTTACCAGGATCCTTATGCATCATGACGATCGCCCTGCTCAGTCGGGGATCCTGTAACGCGCTTAACCAACCGGTGGCGCTACCGCATCCGCCCGCCACCCAGCCTCTTACGATAAGCGCTGCAACCACTTCGGCAAGGCGCGCCAAGATGCCAATGTGCCCAGGTTGTAGTGTCAGCGACTCCCGCTCCATTGCGTCGAGCATGGGGCGGATCTCAGGTGATGTTTCAAGTAGCGTGCTCACCAGCAGTACCTCCGGCATCGCAGCAACGAGAGGCTGCATCCCGCCAAGTTCCAGCTCCATGCAGCAGCTGAAGATAATCGCATCGTGCTGCGTGCTCTTCTCATCGGCGGCGAACTGCTCGTGGCGTTCATTCTCAATCACAACATCCAAGGCAAGCGGCCTTACATCTGAATCACGCGTGTCTTCAGCGGACAACACTACATGGGGCCCTCCACGGGGGATGAGCACTGCATCCCCGGTATCGAGCCTATACCTATCTCCCCCCGGGCTGCGTAGCCAGACTGGCCCACGTCCAACGAAATGAAACTGTGCTCGTCCCATTTCGTTGCTGAAGCCAACCCCTAGCGATTCTGGGATTTCCATTCTGCGAAATTGAACGCCAAAAAGGCGCATGCCAATCAGCAATTCGCTGATCAGCTCACTGGAAATAGTTTTCAAATGAAGACCGCTGCGGTGTCAGGACGAATGATCAATATCTACATACCTGAGATCATAGACCGTCCTGGTTCCACTACCTAGACTCTTTTCATCACCCCTGAGTCTGGAAGCAATCTCATGAATCACTCTCTTCGCACCCGGCTATTACGTAACGTTTGGCTTGTCGCATTGTTAGCAGGCCTCTCGTCAATGACCATGGCGGCAGACAAGAGCTACACAGTGACGGCACCGGATGGGGTTAAACTCGCGGTGCAGGAGTCAGGAAACCCCAACGGCCCCACCATCATCTTCATTCATGGTCTGCTTGGCAGTCGCCTTAATTGGGAAAGGCAGACGAATAGTCCCGAGCTGCAACGCTACCGGATGGTCACCTATGACCTGCGCGGCCATGGTCTTTCTGATATGCCCGCAAATAGGGATGCATACAGCGACGGGCGCCGGTATGCCGATGATTTGGCAGCGGTGGTCAAGGCAACAGGCAGCAATCACCCGGTATTGGTCGGTTGGTCATTGGGCGGCGTGGTCATGTCCAATTACCTTGCCGCTTATGGTGACGCTGATATTGGTGGCGTCATGTATGTCGACGGCGTAATCGAACTTAACGCTGCGCAGATTACATCCCACCCCGGCGTGTATGCCGGCCTGGCGTCTGACGATCTGAAGACCCATTTGGAATCTGTACGCACGTTCCTTGCACTCTGCTTTCACACCCAGCCAGATGTATCGACATTCGAACTGCTATTAACCAATGCTTCCATGGCTTCCTGGACAATGACCCGCGCCACACCTTCAATGACCGTCTCTGTCGCTGAGGGTTTGCCGAAGGCGCGCGTACCTGTATTGATGCTGTATGGCGCAAAGGATGAGCTTGTCCAGGTTCAACCCAGCATGGCCCGTGCCAGACAGCTGAATGGTCATATTCAAACGAAGGTATATGAACACTCAGGTCATGCCCCCTTCCTGGAAGAGGCCCCTCGTTTCAATCACGATCTGGCGAAGTTCATGGAATCGGCTACCACCGCGACAAAGGCGCATAAATGATCAATACAACCACTTATGTAGTGGTTCACAGCGCCTTGCATGACGTCATGTCAGATAGGCCCCTCACCTGTGGAGGCTGGCATGGCATGCGTTTTCAGTTTTCAACTCAATGATCACTTGTTTAATAGCTGAATATTTTCATTGATCCGGCCCTGAATCGTCTCCAGCGTATCGTTAGTGATCACGCCGGAGTACAGCCTTTCAGCGATCTCGGCAAAGTGAGCCGCCACCTGGCAAATACCGTCAATGGTAGCGCAGGCATCGGTTAAGCCAATTTCTGCCTCCTCTGCCAATTTGAGCATCGCTGCTCGACCAATGGCCAACGCTTCGCCCATTACGTCCATCTGGTGATATCCCCCAGGCCCTTCGCAAAAGGTAACGTCAAAGGCCGGTGCCAAGCTCCAGGTCCCAGTGGCCGACATGACATAAGCAAAGTTTTTGGGGTGGTCATCCCGGTTATTGAATGCCACGTTGAAAACCGCTCGCTCAAAGGCAATGGCTTTTTCCCGCATGTCATTGGTACACATCTGCGTAGCCCGCAGGAAGTTAACGTAATCCAATGCACCTGGGGCACGATAATCAGCCCCCGTAAACGCTGCGAGGCTCTGCATTGGCACCCGCTGCCCGCCCATACGGTCGAAGCGTTTGGTAGCGAATGCCGCGAGCCCGTTGGGCAGGCTGAAATATTGCGTATCTGGGGTCTGAATGCCACATAAGCGTAAGCATTCGGCATATACCATCTCGATGGCACACACTTCGGGATGCTCCTGCTTTGCCGGGAACTTGACCATCCAGGCCTCAAAGCCTGTTTTGGCTGCGGTGGTCAGCGTTCCGGTTTGAGGGTCGCGGTAAACCAGCGCTTTGGGCCTGGCGCCCTGGGGTGACCCCCCTACCAGGAGCAAACTCTGTAAAAACTCGCCGCCCTCGCCCTTTAGAACGTTTTCGACCTCGGCGGACAGCAATTCAAGGGGGATATGAGCGCTGGGCTCCAGCCCCTCGGGGGTAACGGGCTCGAATGACAGTGCGCCCATGGCGTTGTTGCCAACATACGCCAAACGCTCTAAAGGCCCTACACGTGCGGCATTCAACCCCCTGCGCTTGAATAAGCGATCCATCAGCAGCATGCCCCACCCATCTGGTAAAGCGTCATAGACCGGCCCCGGCAGCCCCATTTGGTGAGGCGGGAAGTTGCGCTGCAACCGCGGCCCCTTCAGGGGGAGTTTATAAAGGGAAAGCTCCAAACCTCGACGCCTTGCCGCATCACTGTACTCAAACGCAATGTGTGGGCGCCCGCCGAACGCAGTGGTAGACACCAACGTTCCCCAAAGCCAGCGCTCGCCCCAGCCGTTGTAATACACCTTGACTTGCTCAAGCATTATCGGACTTCTTCCTGATACGCTTGCGCTCGGCCGTCGCATGATACCGCCGTATATCATCAAGGTTGTCCAGCCTGGGCAAGAACAGTGCTTCAAGCTCCTGACCCCGACCTAGCACCACCGCTACCCGCACCATGCTTTCGAAACCCACGTTTCGGCCTGCTTCCAGGTTGGACAGCGTATTGACGGTGATGCCCGCTCGCCCTGCCACGTCGACCTGGGTCATTTGCAGTGCCAGGCGCTCGGTCCGCATACGACTGCATAGCCGCTGAACGATTTCGCTCGGTTTGGTAAATTCTAAATCCAACATATTGTGGCTAAACCTAAATTTAAGCACTTAACGCCCAGTATATTAGATTTAAAACAGATTCCCTTCTACCCTATGCTACAGGTTTGCTATTCAGGCCCTTTAAAGCCCGATTCGACGAGGAATCTTGAGCCCCCACACAAGCAGTTACCCCTTTAAAAGCTTGCTCACCGCCGGTATGAACCATCCCTACCTTGCTCAGTCCGACTATCAGGACTTTAAACCGAGAGCTTTTGGAGAGCTTGGCCGATGGCAACACAGGATTTCCGGCCGCTGGATGAGCAGGTCAAGGCAGAAGATGTACTTGCGCGGGGTGCTGCGGCGGTCACTTCGCTGCACATTCTTACCGTCAATACCCACAAGGGGTTCAGCCCGCTGAATCGCCGCTTTGTATTGCCCGAGCTACGCGAGGCGGTGCGGGCTACTTCGGCGGATGTGGTGTTTTTGCAAGAAGTATTGGGCGTGAACCGCCGTCATGGGGAGCGGTACGACAATTGGAGCGACGTTCCTCAGTATGAATTTCTCGCTGACAGCATCTGGCCAGTGTTTGCGTATGGTCGTAACGCGGTGTACCCCGACGGGGACCATGGCAACGCGCTGCTGTCGAAATTCCCTATCTTGCATCACCAGAACCACGACGTGACGGTAGCGGGCCAGGAAGAGCGTGGGCTGTTGCATTCGATACTGGCGGTACCGGGCCACCCTCAGGTGCATACCATTTGCGTGCACTTGGGCCTCCAGGAGCGCCAGCGCCATCAACAGCTCAAGCTGCTGTGCGAGCTGCTTGAAGGCTTGCCCCCACAGGAACCGGTGATTGTGGCCGGGGACTTCAACGACTGGCGCCAACAGGCAGACAAACTACTGGCCGGTTGTGGCCTACACGAGGCCTTTGTGGAGGCTTACGGTGCCCCGGCGCGCAGTTTCCCGGCACGCCTGCCCTTGCTAAGGCTGGACCGCATTTACCTGCGCAATGCCCGCGCCAAGGCCCCATTGGCCCTGGCGCGCAAGCCTTGGTCCCACTTGTCAGACCATGTGCCGCTTGCGGTGGAGGTGTGCCTATGAATGAACAATGGCGCGACAACAATGCCTTGCAGTTGCTGATCAATGGCGAGGAGTTCTACGCCAGCGTGCTCGAGGCCATTGCCCAGGCGCGGGAAGAGGTGCTGATCGAGACGTTTATCCTACGTGACGACAAGGTCGGCAATCAGCTGCAAGAAGCCCTGACCGCCGCCGCGGGCCGTGGGGTGCGAATCGAAGTGCTGGTGGATGGCTATGGCAGTGCCGAGCTGTCGCCCTCTACCCTGAAAACCTTGTCCGAAGCCGGGGTGCGGGTGCTAGCCTTCGACCCCAGCAAGCCGACCCTAGGTATGCGTACCAACCTGTTCCGCCGGCTGCACCGCAAGATCGTGGTCATCGACGGCGAGATTGGCTTTGTGGGGGGCATCAACTTTTGCGCCGACCATTTGGGCGACTATGGCCCCATGGCCAAGCAGGATTACGCGGTACAGGTGCGCGGCCCCATCGTGGCAGACCTGCACAAGGCCTCGCTGACGCTGATGGACCAGACCAGCCGAGTCAAGCGTGAGCCCAAGCCTTGGCTGACCGACCGGGTGCCCTTGCAGGCCGATACCGCCCAGGCGCGGGTATTGTTGAGCATCCGAGACAATAACGAGCACACCGACGACATCGAAACCCATTACCTCAACGCCATTAAAAGCGCCAAGGAGCGGGTGCTGATCGCCAACGCCTATTTCTTCCCGGGTTACCGCGTGCTGCGCGAGTTGCGTAACGCTGCTCGCCGTGGCGTACAGGTCACGCTCATTCTACAGGGCATGCCGGATATGCCGCTGGTACGCTTGTGCTCTCGGCTGCTGTACAACTATTTGCTGCGCGACGGCGTGGTGATCCGCGAGTACACCACCCGGCCCTTGCACGGCAAAGTGGCTTTGATCGACCGCCGATGGTCGACGGTGGGCTCCAGTAATCTGGACCCCCTGAGTTTGTCTCTGAACCTTGAAGCGAACCTGATGATTGACGACGCCGCGTTCAATGCTCGGCTTTACGACCATCTGGCGCCGTTGGCTGAACATGAGTGCAAGAGCATTACCTTGCAGCGAGTGTTGCGCGGTTACTGGTGGCGGGCGCCGTTGATCTTCCTGAGCTTTCACTTCCTAAGGCACTTCCCTGCCTGGATTGGCCTGCTGCCGGCGCACGCCCCTAGGCTCAAACCCTGGACCACGGTGAGCGAACCTCAAACCCAGAGCAGCCCCTTGAACGCGGAAAAAAGCCTATGAGCCGCTCTGTAGACCCTGCCGCCGACCCGCAGGCCAAGGGCAGCGCCAACACACCCAAGTCGCGCAAATGGTTATGGGCCAAGCGCCTGATGACGTGGAGCTGTTTCATCTTGGTGCCTGTGCTGTTGTTCATGCTGGTACGCAATCTGGACTGGCAAGAAGTGACTCACGCGCTGCGTTCGTACAAAGGCAGCACGCTGGCGTTTGGCGCCTTGATAGCCCTGGCCAGTTACCTGGTGTTCAGCTCGTACGACCTGCTGTCCCGGCGCTATACCGGCCATAAGCTGCCTACCAGCAAGGTAGTGCCGCTGGCCTTCGTGTGCTACGCGTTTAACCTCAACTTAAGCTCCTGGGTCGGTGGCATTGCGTTGCGCTACAGGCTGTATGGCAAGCTGGGCCTGAGCGTCTCTACCATCACCAAAATCCTGAGCCTGGGGTTGGTGACCAATTGGCTGGGTTATCTGCTGCTCGGCGGGGTGGTGTTCGCCATGGGCCTGCCAGCCTTGCCCGATAGCGTAAAAATCGGCTCCACCGGGCTGAGGCTGATCGGCGTGGCGATGGTGGCCGTGGGTATTGCCTATTTGCTGGCTTGCCGTTTTGCCAAAAAACGTACGTGGACGATCCGCAAGCAGGAAATCACCCTTCCATCATTCCGCCTGGCGGCTTTGCAAGCCCTGTTTGGCGCATGCAACTGGGCGCTGATGGGCGCGCTGATCTTTACCCTGCTGCCGGAGAAGGTCGGCTACCTTACGGTGCTGGCAATTTTGCTGATCAGCAGCATTGCCGGGGTCATTACCCACATTCCGGCCGGCCTTGGCGTGTTGGAAACGATCTTTATTTCCTTGCTGCAAGGGCAGTACAGCAAAGGCGCGTTGCTGGCGGCGCTGATCGCCTATCGGGCTCTGTACTTCCTGATGCCGCTAGCGATCGCCTGCGTGGTGTACCTGGTGCTGGAACGCAAAAGCAGGCGTGGCGTTACGAATGAAGCTCCAGCCTCAGCGACTAACGCTCGTCCGTAGGAGCGAGCGCAAACTCGCGAACATACGGCTCAGGCAACCCTCGGGGCCCTATTCACCAGCTCTGCTGGCTCCTACGGCAATCGCGCTTTTGCGATGCGGATCAAGACGGTATCACCCTCCCGGCTGACTCAGCATCTGCGCTACCCGCTGGGCGAAATCGTTCAGGGAGAAGGGCTTGGTGAGTATTTCCATACCCGCCTCCAGGCCATTGCTGATCAAGGACGATTGCTCTGCATAGCCGGTGATAAACAGCACGGGCAACGTAGGCTTGATCGCGCGCATGGCCTGGGCAACTTGTAGGCCGGTAAGGCCTCCAGGCAAACCAATGTCAGTGATCACCAAGTCTACATGCGTGGCCCGCCCCAAGGCCGCCAACCCAGTGGCGCCGTCACCCGCGCTGATCACCTCATAACCCAGGCCCTCCAAGGTTTCGGTTACCAGTTCGCGAATGGTGGTTTCGTCGTCGATAAGCAAAATGCACTCACCACCGGCAGCAGGTTCGGCCAGCTGCGCCTCCAAGGGCGCGGTAGGTGTATCAACGATCTCACAGTGCCGAGGGAGCAGCACCGTGACTCGGGTGCCTTGCCCTGGCACTGAGTCGATTCGTACCGTGCCCCCGGATTGCCGGGCGAACCCATACACCATCGACAGCCCAAGCCCTGTGCCCTGCCCTAGCGGTTTGGTGGTGAAAAACGGATCAAAGACCCTGGCCAGCACTGACGGCCCCATGCCATGGCCGGTGTCCGTAACGCTGATGGCTACATATTCTCCTGGGCTGAGCCCGTCCCTATCGGTTCCGGCGGTGGCTTGCACATGGCCGTTGCACTCCACGGTCAGCGTGCCGCCATCCGGCATGGCGTCCCGGGCGTTGATGCATAGGTTGAGCAAGGCGCTTTCCAACTGGTTGGCGTCAGCCAGTACGCACCAAGGCTGCTCGCCCAAGTTGCGCTCGCAGTGAATCTTCGGCCCTAGGGTTTGCCGTATGAGCTCTTCGAGCCCTGTTACCAGCGAGCTGACCGTTACTGGGCGAGTATCGAGGGTTTGCCGCCGAGCAAAGGCCAGCAAGCGATGGGTCAACAATGCCGCACGGTCCGCCGCTCCACGTGCCGCGGTGATATAGCGGCTGAGTTGATCGACTCGCCCTTGCTCGATGCGCCGCCCCATCAGCTCCAGGCTGCCGGATATTGCGGTGAGCAAGTTGTTGAAGTCATGGGCAAGCCCGCCAGTCAGTTGACCCACCGCTTCCATCTTCTGGCTATGACGCAGTAGTTCTTCGGCTTGCTCCAACGCGGCGGCGCGCTCACGTTCTACGGTTACGTCCCGGCCCACGGCATTGAAAAACCCATCGCCCGGTACGGCCGCCCAGTTGATCCAACGATAGCCGCCGTGCTTGTGGCGCAAGCGGCAGTCCATGTCACGCAAGGTGCGGCCCGCGCCCAGGTCCACCGCTGCCTGCCGACACACAGCCACATCATCGGGGTGCAGCAAGTCCAAGACGCTAAGGCCCAGCAACTCTGGCTCAGCCCTGCCTAATACCGTTTCCCAGGCTGGGTTGACGGCGGTAATGGATAAGTCCGCGCGGGTAACCAGCATGATGTCGGTGGACAGTTGCCACAGCCGGTTGCGGTCTGCGGTGCGCTCGGCGATTTCCCGCTCGAAGCGGCTGGCCAGGGCCTTGAGTTCGCGCTCTGCTTCTACGGTGGTGGTGGTTTCCACGACCGTGCCCAATACACCGACGACCGTACCGGCAGCATCGCGCAGGGGGCTGAAACAAAAGGTGTACCAAGCGGGCTCGCAGCGGCCATTGCGCTGCACGGGCAAGCAGTGGTTTTCGTCATGACAGGCCTGCCCGGCGAATGCCCGACGCACGATGGGCGCCAGCCGAGGCCCGGCATGTGGCCACAAGCGCTCGAAGGTTTCCCCAAGCACAGGCGCGCCCTGCCCGAGCAAATCGGCGAAAGCGTCGTTGTAAAGGGTCAGTTGACGCTCCCCCCAGATCACGCATTGGGGAAACCCACAGGCCAATACATTGACCACAGAGCATCGCAACGGCTCAGGCCAACGCTGCCAAGGGCCCAGCGCACTGTCCTGCCATGGATAGGCACGGATGCGGTCACTCATTACCCCTAACGAATACGGGAAAGGCAAAGGTGCGGTATAGGGCATGGTCAGGCTCTGGATGCAACTAACCCTGGCATTCTTGACCATTGGCCGGGCAACCGCAACGAAACGGATCCCCTTTCTGCCCTTTTATGGACTTCGCTCAACATAAGGGGAAATTTCCTATACACCCTGCCTGCTCCCAGCCCCTGAAGTGGTGGCAGGCACCCACTACCCTGGCCCGGCGAAATTTCACAGGGATCAGTTATGTCACGGATAGGCAAACACCGCTCACCCCTTGCCACGGCCTTGTGGTCACTGACTGCCGGCACCTTGCCGATGATCGCAGGGGTTAGCTTGACGCTATCGCTGGCCGATGGATCGTTACGCAAGGAAAACCTGCGGGTAGGCACCGCGGCCGTGGAGCAAGTGGACCGTTTGTTGAGCGCGGCGCTGGAGACCACTGAAATCCTGGCGCCCTCGGTCGGGCAAGGCTGCGAAAGGGCTTTGCCGGTCATGCGCCAACAGGTTGCGCAAAACCCATGGCTGCGCTCGGCCACACTGCTCTATAAAGGCGAACCCTACTGCGATAGCGTCAGTGGCAAGCCTTCGACACGGCCGCCACCGATCGCCCGAGAGCCCGTGCTGCTCGACAACCAGAACCTGGCCTTGCTTGGCCCGGATAAGCTACACAACGACTTTGGCGCCCTCACCCTGCGTAACAACGGCGAAGCCTTTGGCATCAGCGTAACGCTGGACAACCGTTTAGTGGTAGACCGGCTCGATCTGGTGAGCGGCACAACGGATGTGGCCTTGCATGTGAATGGGGTATACCTCTGGGATGACGGCTCACTGTTGCGCGGCGAACTGCGCCAAAACCCTCGTTACCGCGCCAGCACACCCTCGATGCGCTTCGACTACGCCATGCACAGCAGCGTATCGGCTGAATACGTACTGGGCTCGCTGACCGAAAAATTGATTACCGTGCTAGGCGCCTTGACCATGGTGTCCATCTTCACCGGCTGGCTGTGCCACTGGCTGCTGACACGGCATCGACAGGCGACATAGGTTACCGCACTGGGTGCTGAGGATGTTCGCGAGCTAGCGCTCGCTCCTACACGGTACGGGTTGCCAGCCCCGCCCGTGTGTAGGCGTGAGCGCTAGCTCGCGAAAGGCCTTACGAAGGTTCGGGGGCCAACACGCCCCGGCGTACCTGATCACGCTCGATGGATTCGAATAGAGCCTTGAAATTACCCTCGCCAAAGCCATCGTCGCCCTTGCGTTGGATGAACTCAAAAAAAACCGGCCCCAATAGGGTTTCGGAGAAGATCTGCAGTAATAATCGTTGACCCCCCGCAGCAGTGGCCCCGTCGAGCAAAATGCCACGCGCCCGCAGTGCTTCGGTAGGCTCACCGTGGCCGGGCAAACGCTCTTCGAGCATTTCGTAATAGGTAGCCGGCGGGGCCGTCATAAAGCGCATGCCCAGCGCCTTGAGCGCATCCCAGGTCGCAATCAAGTCATCGGTCAGGAAGGCCACATGCTGTATGCCTTCGCCATTGAACTTGAGCAAAAACTCTTCGATCTGCCCCGCGCCCCGGGATGACTCTTCGTTCAACGGAATGCGAATAAGCCCATCCGGCGCGCTCATCGCCTTGGACGTCAGGCCGGTGTATTCCCCGGTGATATCGAAATAGCGCAGCTCGCGGAAGTTGAACAGTTTTTCGTAAAACCCAGCCCAGTACGCCATTCGCCCTCGGTACACGTTATGGGTGAGGTGGTCGATCACTTTCAACCCCGCGCCTTTGGGATGCCGGTCAACGCCAGGCAGGAATACAAAGTCGATGTCGTAGATCGAACTGCCCTCGCCGAAGCGGTCGATCAAATACAGGGGCGCGCCGCCTATGCCCTTGATGGCTGGCAGGCGCAGCTCCATGGGCCCGGTGGCAATCTCGACCGGCTGCGCCCCCAGCTCCAAAGCCCTGGCATAGGCATGCTGCGCATTGTCCACGCGGAACGCCATGCCGCAAATCGATGGCCCATGTTCGGCGGCGAAATAGGCCCCTACACTCCTGGGCTCGTTATTGACGATCAGGTTGATGCCGCCCTGGCGATACAACTGTACCTGCTTGGAGCGGTGGTTGGCGATGAGAGTAAAGCCCATCATGGCCAATACCGGCCCAAGCAGGCCAGGGGTGGGCGAGGCAAGCTCAATGAACTCAAAGCCTTGCAGGCCCATAGGGTTTTCGTAGATGTCCGACATGGTGTACACCTCGTGCGATTGGAAAGACACAACGCTTAACGAGGGTGACAGGGTGGCGCGCCCGGCAGACCGCGGGTGCTTCGGGCCAAATGTTGGCCGACCAAGAGTAGGAAGCCGTACCGGTGCATTGAACGCCTCCAAGGGCGATTGTTGTTATAGGCGCAAATCGATTCTACCCAGCGTAATTGAACTTGTCGTTGGCCTTTTTCCGGCGCAACCCTTTGGGCCTGTTCGGGTCACAGTAGCGAACCCTGCTTTACTGGAGCGCCCTTAATGAAAGTTTTTGCCTCTACCGTACTTATCGCAAGCTTTGTATTGCTGACAGGCTGCTTTGACAGCAGTGAAAAGAACACGACACAGAAAAATGCCGACAGCGCCCCGGGATCTGTGCAGATGCAACAAAAGGACGATCAGAAAAAGTGATGCCTTGAGCCGTTAACGCTATGCTCCCGCCGGTTACGAATTTCCGGCGCAAGGAACATGCAATGGCACTACCGGCTTTGCCGCAGCGTTTCGCTCGAAGGGCTGCGGCCGTTTTGATTACCCTGATGCCCTTATTGCTGGGCTTGCCCTTGCTGGCCTGGCAGGCCGAACGCAATTTGCAGGCCCAATCCCAACAGGCTGTCGCCGCCGCCCTTAAGCGCCTTACGGTTATTGTGGACAATGCCGCCAGTGCCGCGCATGCGCTGGCCCCTCTGGCGGGCCGAGGTTGCTCCAGCGCTACCTTGGCATTGCGCGAGCAGGTCACGCGTAACCCTTACGTACGCTCCACCAGCCTGGTCAGCCAGGGTCACGCCTATTGCAGCTCGCTCTACGGGCCCGTTGAAGAAGTATTTAGCCAGGAAGGTTATGCGGACGGCCGCTTGCGCTTGTTCGCCGCCGATACGGTTACCCCAGGCCGGGCCCTGTTGATATATCGAGCAACCACCCCGGCAGGTTCGGCCTTGGCTACGGTAGACGGGCAGCATCTGGCCAATCTGTTGGTCCCAGCTGAAGCAGACGAAGCGCTAGTGTTACAGGTCGGGGGCAGTTGGATGCAAGCCCAGGGTGAGGTCCACCAGGGCGTGCCCGCAGGCTTTTCGTCTGGCCAGGCCACGCTAACCTCGCCCACCTACCCCTTGCGACTCCACGCAGGTTTTGCCGAAGGCGCCGCTTGGAAACGGGTATGGGGCGACTATGCGACCCTTGCTTTGCTGGCCGCTTTAGGGCTTGCGGCAGGTGTCAGCTGTCACTGGCTACAACGCCGGGCCGGCTCCCAGCGCCAGGAGTTGCTCCGTGCATTGGCCGCCGGTGAGTTCGTACCTTTCTTCCAACCCGTGGTTACCAGCACAAACGGCGCCTGTACTGGCGCGGAGGTGCTTATGCGTTGGCGGCACCCGCGGGAAGGCTTGGTAAAGCCCGACTTATTCATTCCCTATGCCGAGGCCAATGGTTTGATCGTACCCATGACCCGCCATTTGATGCAGCAAACCGCCGTGGCCCTGCTGCCTCTAGCACCAGTGCTCGATGATGGCTTTCATATTGGAATCAATATCGCCGCGGCGCATTTTCGCGAGCCTTCGCTAGTCGTCGATTGCCAGCGCTTTTTGGATAACTTCCCCCCTGGCCGTATTCAACTGGTGCTGGAACTGACCGAGCGCGAACTGGTGGTGCCCGCGCCTGATACCCTGGCTATCTTCGCGCAATTACGCAACATGGGCGTGCGGATCGCGCTGGATGACTTCGGTACCGGCCATTCGAGCTTGTCCTACCTGCATCAATTCAGCATGGACTACCTCAAAATCGACCGCAGCTTCGTTACCATGATCGGCAGTCAGGCCCTTGGCCGGCACATTTTGGACAGCATCATCGAGCTGTGCGGCAAGCTAAACCTGGACGTGGTAGCCGAGGGGGTGGAAACCCCGGAGCAGCAGCAGTATTTGGCCGGGCAAGGCGTAGCCTACCTGCAGGGGTATCTGTTCGCCAAGCCCATGCCCGCGGACCTGTTCGCCAGCTACGCACGGGCCGGCTTGCGGGTACCACAGCCCCCGCTGGCATCGGCGGCCGCGCTGGGGTAACGTGCCGCGCCCACGCTGTCGCTGTTTCGCTCAAGAGGTCGTTGTGTCCCGAGGTATCGCTGCATCCGTTCTCGCGTCTACGCTGTTTGCGCTGATGTATTACTACACCTCCTTGCTCAGCCCCTTGACCGGGGAAGAGATCTTTGGCTGGCGCATGCTCCTCACCCTGCCTTGCGTCACCCTGTTTTTGTTGATCACCGGCGATTGGCGGCTGGCCCTTGGGGTACTGCGACGAATCGCTGACAAACCCATCCGGCTGGCTGGCCCGGCAGCCACGGCAGGCCTGATGGGCGTACAGCTCTGGCTGTTCCTTTGGGCGCCCTTGCACGGGCGCAGCCTGGAAGTGTCCATGGGTTACTTCCTGCTGCCCTTGGCCATGGTATTGACGGGTAAGGTGATGTGGGGCGAGTCGTTGTCCAGGGCGCAAACCCTGGCCGTGCTGCTCGCTGCACTGGGCGTGGGCCATGAATTGTTGCGTCACGGCAGCTTTGCCTGGGAAACACTGGTGGTCACCCTGGGTTACCCGTTGTATTTTATTCTGCGCCGGCGTTTTCGCACCGATCACTTAGGCGGGCTATGGACGGACATGCTATTGATGACGCCAGTGGCGTTGCTGTTCGTAATCACCGGCCCGCTATCGGTTCAGGACGTAGCCCTGCGCCCGGCGCTATGGGGGCTGATTCCGGGATTGGGACTTATCAGCGCCTTGGCGCTGGTCAGCTACGTCATGGCCAGCCGGCAACTGCCGTTTAGCCTGTTCGGTCTGCTCAGCTATGTGGAGCCTGTACTGCTGGTTGCCGTGTCATTACTGCTGGGCGAAACCATCAGCAACGAGCAATGGCCCACCTATGCCGCGATATGGGCCGCGGTAGCGGTGTTGGTACTGGAGGGACTGCGGCATCTGCTAAAGCGCGGTTGGGGCAAGGGATGAATCTGCTGTCATTCGGGTGGATCATTTGCCCGGCGCTGCTATCCAACCGCTATCGGCGGCCCCTTATGGACAGGGCAAGCCAGTTTAACGAGAATGCTGTTCCATGCCATTGACCTCCAGCTCGCCCCCGTCCGCTGCTCGCGCGAATACCCCTTCATGGTTGATTTGCGAGCACTGCGACACCCTCTATGAACCCATCACCCTGGGGCGCGGCCAGTCATCTAGCTGTTGCCGTTGCGGCGCGGTACTGAGTCGGGCACGGCGGCTTTCGGTGCAGCAGCATTTTGCTCTGGCGCTGACCGCCGCGTTGTTGTTCGTGTTCGCCAATGCCTTCCCGGTGATGGGCATCAGCCTGGAAGGGCTGAACAACGCCGCAACCCTGTTGCAGTCGGTACAGGCCCTTAACCACGGCCGTATCACCCCCATGGCGGCAGTCACCGGCCTGACCATCATTCTCGCGCCTTTGTTGCAGGTCACGTTGCTGTGTTGGGTATTGGGCTTTGCCTGCCAAGATAAAGCCGCGCCGGGCTTTCGCGCCTGCATGCGGGCCCTTGAGTACCTGCGCCCCTGGAGCATGCTGGAAGTGTGCCTGCTGGGCATTCTGGTGGCGATCATCAAGCTTGGGGGCATGCTCAACGTACACCCTGGTGTAGGGTTATGGGCGTTGGCAATGCTAACGGTGCTGCTCATTGCACTGGGTGGGCGTGAGATCCGCTACCTGTGGGACGATTTCGAAGGGCGCCTGCCATGAGTCGGCTGCCATATGCCAGGGAGGCCGGTCTTCAGTTGTGTCACCTGTGCGGCCAAGCCTGCCCCTTGAGCGACACCCACTGCCTGCGCTGTCATGCGCCCTTGCACCGGCGCAAGCCCAACAGCCTGGTACGCACCTGGGCCTTGCTGATCGCCGCCCTGATCTTCTACATACCGGCGAACCTGTTGCCGGTGATGAACACCAACATGTTCGGTAACGCGAGCGAAAACACCATTATGAGCGGGGTGCTGGAATTCTGGGAAAGCGGCTCGTGGGACATCGCCCTGTTGATATTTTTCGCCAGCGTGGTGGTGCCGAGCTTAAAATTCTTTGCTCTGGCGCTGCTACTGATCACGGTTCGCAAGCGCAGCCTGTGGGCAATGCGCGAACGCTCTCGGCTGTTTCGGTTTATCGAACTGATCGGCTATTGGTCCATGTTGGACGTACTGGTCGTGGCCTTGGTGGCCGCGTTGGTGCAGTTTCACGCGTTAAGCTCCATAGAGCCACGCTTGGGCATTCTGTTTTTCGGTTTGGTGGTCGTGCTAACGATACTTGCCGCCATGAGTTTCGATCCCCGGTTGATCTGGGACGCAGAGGTTGACGATGAATGAACACGGCCACCCCGACGAGCCTCGGGGCGTAACCCCTCCCACGGTGCGCAAGCGCCGCTTCAATGTGTCGCTGGTGTGGCTGGTGCCCATTGCCGCGGCCCTGGTGGGGCTGTCGATGCTGGTACACGACACCCTTTCCGCTGGCCCGAAGATCACCGTGCAGTTCCAGACCGCCGAAGGCCTGGAAGCCAATAAAACACAGGTCAAATACAAGAATGTGGTCATCGGCCACGTCACCGACATCGAGCTGGCCCCAGACCGCAGCCATGTGGTGGCCAGCGTTGCCCTTAACGCTTCGGCAGCAGGCTTTACCGCCGCCGACTCGGTGTTCTGGGTGGTACGCCCGCGTATTGGCACCCAAGGTGTGTCCGGGGTAGACACCCTGCTCTCCGGTGCCTTTATCGGGGCCGATGCGGGCTCTTCGAAAGAACGCCGCAAGGAGTTCGTGGGCAGCGAAACACCGCCGGCCATCATCTACGGCCAGCAAGGCCGGCGCTTTATGCTGCACACCGAAGACCTGGGCTCGCTGGATATCGGCTCGCCTGTGTACTACCGGCGGATTCAGGTAGGCCAGGTGATCGGCTATGAACTGGCTGAAGACGGCAAGGGGGTGGATGTCGAAGTCTTTATCAATTCGCCCAATGACAAGTTCGTCTCGTCCGATAGCCGCTTCTGGAACGCCAGCGGCGTGGACGTTTCCCTCGGCGCCAATGGGCTGAAGGTCAACACCCAGTCGGTGTCGTCGATTCTGGCTGGCGGCATCGCTTTCGTGGAGCCGCGCTGGAGCCCGGACGCCACCCCGGCCGAAGAGCACGCCCAGTTCCAGCTGTATGGAGACCAAGAGTCTGCCTTGGCGCCGCCAGATGGCGAGCCACGGTATATACGCATGCGCTTCGAGCAATCCCTGCGGGGCCTGACGGTCAATGCGCCGGTGGAATTTCACGGCGTGAACCTGGGCCGGGTGGTGTCGGTGGACCTCGATTACGACCAGGACAAAAAGAACTTCCCTACCATGGTGGGTGCGGTGATCTACCCCGCCCGCCTGGGCAAGGCCCATGAGAAAATTCTCTCCCAGTGGGGCGCCGAGGACGACAGCCGTTCCGCACAATTGATGGCCGCTTTCGTCAAGCAAGGCCTGCGGGCCCAGGCCCGTACCGCCAACCTGATCACCGGGCAGTTGTATATCTCTCTGGACTTCGTTCCCCGGGCCGCGCCGGTCAACTTCGACACGGCCGCGCGGCCTCTGTTGATCCCGACGGTACCTGGCAGCCTGGATAAACTTCAGGAGCAACTACAAGCCATCGTGGACAAATTCAGCAAGCTACCTCTGGACCAGATCGCCATTAACCTCAACGGCAGCTTGAGCGAGATGAGCAAAACCCTTCGGCAGGTCAATACCCGCATGTTGCCACAGCTTAACGACACGCTGGACCAAACCCGCAAAACCCTGGCCGCCGCCGAGCAAACCCTGGGCGAGGATTCGCCTCAGCGTCAGCAGTTGAGCGATGCCATGGGCGAGGTGGAGCGCACGGCCAAATCCGTGCGGGCACTGACTGACTACCTGGGGCGCCATCCGGAATCCTTGATCCGCGGCCGTACCCGTGAAGGGCAACCCGACGCCTATCGCTCCACCACACCCACTTCAAGGGAAGCCCAAGCCCGATGAACGCTAACTCCTTTCGTGCCCTGACGTGGCTCGCCCCCCTGGCCTTGGCCGCGTGCGCCTCCGCCCCTACCGGCTACCACACCTTGCTGGCGCCGCAGGCGGTGCCTGATGCACACCCGGTAGCTACCCCGGGCTTTCAATTCGAGGTGCAACAGGTGCGCATGCCGGTGCAAGTGGACCAGCCACAACTGGTCGTGCGCCAAGGCCAAGGCAGCCTGGCGATACTGGAAAGTGAACGTTGGGGGGCGCCGCTGGCGGATGAGTACCACGATGCCCTGACCCAGCGCCTGGAACAGCGGCTGGGGACCCGAGACATCGCGGGCATGCCACGTACGCCCGGCATGCCGTTATTGTCGCTGCGTACCGATGTGCGTAGGTTCGAAACCGTGCCAGGCCAATATGCGCTGGTAGACGTGGTGTGGAGCCTAGGGTTGAGGTCACCTGCCGCATCGGGTCAGCGTACCCTCACCTGCTCTACGCTACTGCGGCAGAACGCCAACGGCAGCATCAATGACTTGGTACTGGCACACCAACAGCTAATCGACAAACTGGCCGTAGCCATTGCTGGCACCGCAAGCCGCTGGGTGAACGACCCATCAAGTGCGTGCCCACGGGTTCAAACCGTGCCCGATGCCTAACGGCAGGCTTCAGCTAGCGCTATTGAGCTGGCGCTCGGCGCCGTCTTGGGCAATGGCGTTCAGGTAACGGTCGGCGCCATCTTCGGCCACGCTGTTGAGGCGGCGGTCGGCGCCATCTTCGGCTACGGTCTGGCTATAACTGGAGCTGTGCGCGCTGGTGACGTGGTCCAGCGGGTGGTTAGCCTGGGAACGTGCGTAGGCACTGCCGCTGGCCATAAGGGTGAGTGCAATACTCAGTGCGAATGCGCGTTTCATAATCTGTCTACCTTTTGAAGGAATGCTGTATTTCGTAGTGCCAATGTTACGCGCCTGAGCGGAATTCGGAATTTCATTACCCCGATGGTAAGAATCATTAAGATTGATGCAACTTTGGAAAAGCCAACGTCGCGCTGATATTGGTTTTTTATTTTAATAAAACAATAAAAATGAGTGCTTTGTTGCTCAATCTTCTGGTTCGCTCCCTATCTTTGCACACGCTATTCCTTGAGCACTCAGTACTATGGGTAGCCTCAACTGACTGGATAACCGCCCAATGACGTCATCGGCCTTTACTGACCCTGCCCACGCTCGCGCATCAGGCATCTCCGCGCGCATTGACCGGTTGCCTTCGGTGAAAACCCTTTGGCGTCTGGTAGCGTTGTTGTCCATTGGCGGGTTCTTCGAACTCTACGATTTGTTCCAGACCGCTTACATCAGCCCGGGCCTGTTCGACGCAGGCATCTTTAAAAAGGGTGCTGAGGGCGCATTCGGAGTATCGGATCAGGCCGCGTTTGCCTCGTCTACCTTCCTTGGCCTGTTCATCGGCGCCAGCCTGCTCAGCCCTATCGCCGACCGGTTCGGGCGACGAGCCATTTTTACCTTCGCGCTGGTGTGGTACACCCTGGCAACCGTGGTCATGGGCCTGCAAAGCACCGCCATGGGGATTATTCTCTGCCGGTTTTTCGTAGGCATAGGCCTTGGCATCGAACTGGTGACCATCGATACCTACTTGAGCGAACTGGTGCCTAAGCGCTTGCGCAGCGCGGCCTTTGCCTTCGCCTTCTTCGTACAATTCCTGTCTGTTCCAGCAGTAGCGTTGATGTCCTGGTGGCTGGTGCCCCAGGCGCCATTGGGTGTGGCCGGCTGGCGTTGGGTTGTATTGGCCAGCGCTGTGTTCGCGCTGTTTATCTGGTGGCTGCGCAAGCGCCTGCCCGAGTCGCCCCGCTGGTTGGCCCAGCAAGGCCGGCTGGATGAAGCCGAGCAAACCCTGGCCGCAATCGAGGCGCGCTGTGAACAGGACCAAGGGCGGCCCCTGGAGGCCGTGGCAATCAAAACCATCAGCGTGGCGCCCCAGGGCCGCTTCTCGGATATCTGGCAGCCCCCCTATCGACGCCGGGCCTGGATGTTGATCGTATTCAATATCTTCCAGGCCATAGGCTTTTTCGGCTTTGGCAACTGGCTGCCCGCCTTGCTCAATGGCCAGGGCATGGCGACGGCCCACAGCCTGGGCTATGCCTTTATCATCACCCTGGCCTACCCACTGGGCCCGTTGCTGTGCATGGGCTTGGCCAACAGGGTAGAAAACAAATGGGGGATCGTCGGCTCAGCGTTGTGCACGGTGATCTTCGGCTCGCTGTTCGCTTACCAAACCAGCCCGCTCGGGCTAGTGGCGTGCGGGATCATGGTCACCTTCGCCAACGCCTGGCTTACTTTTAGCTACCATGCCTATCAGAGCGAGATGTTCCCCACTCATATTCGTGCCCGTGCCGTTGGGTTCTGCTATTCCTTCAGCCGCCTGTCTACGGTGTTCAGCAGCTTGATCATCGGGTTTTTCCTGGAGCTGTGGGGCACGCCAGGTGTGCTGGCGTTTATCGTGACCAGTATGTTGATCGTGATGGTCACCATTGGCGGCTTTGGCCCTCGTACCCGCAACCTGGCCTTGGAGGACATCGCCCGCTGATTCAAGGCCGCTCATACGCGCTGGGCCGGCTTGAACTCTCTGAACACCGGCCTACTCCTACCCCTTAATCAGGCAGACAGCGCGGTCAGGCCGCGAAGGATCAGTGATGAGCCCCAAGGATCGAGCCAAGCAAGCAGAGGCCTCAAGCGGCGAGGCCGGGGCAGTTTATGAAACAGACCTGCCCGCCCGCCTTGATCGCTTACCTTGGGGCCGCTTTCATACGCTGCTGGTGTTCGCCTTAGGCATCACTTGGCTGCTCGATGGGCTGGAAGTCACGTTGGCAGGGTCCGTATCAGGCGCCCTCAAAGGCAGCCCGGCGTTGCACATGAGCAATGCCGACATTGGCCTGGCCGGCGGGGCCTACATTGCTGGCGCGGTGCTGGGGGCCTTGTTCTTTGGCTGGCTGACCGACCGCTTGGGCCGCCGCAAGCTGTTTTACATTACGCTGTTTCTATATGTGGGCGCCACGGCGCTCACGGCGCTGTCCTGGAATCTCTGGAGCTTCCTGCTGTTCCGATTTCTCACCGGCGCCGGTATCGGAGGGGAGTACACGGCGATCAACTCCACCATTCAGGAATTCACCCCGGCCCGTTACCGTGGCTGGGTGGACCTGACCATTAACGGCACCTTCTGGGTAGGTGCCGCCCTGGGCGCGGTAGGGTCCATCGTGCTGCTGGACCCTACCACCGTCGGTGGCGATCTGGGGTGGCGGCTGTGCTTCGGTATAGGCGCGGTATTGGGGCTGGTGATCATGTTTATGCGCTTGTGGGTACCAGAAAGCCCACGCTGGCTGCTAATCCATAACCAGCCTGAAGAAGCCCGGCGTATCGTGGAAGGCATCGAGGCGAAATTTCAGCAACGGGGTGCGGCACTGCCTGCGGCGACTGATGAGCCGTTGCATTTGCATGCCAGGGACCATACGCCATTAAAAGAAGTGTTCAGCAGCCTGTTCATTGCCCATCGGCAGCGCGCCCTGGTAGGCATGAGCCTGCTGACCGCCCAGGCGTTTTTCTATAACGCTATCTTCTTCACTTACGCGCTAGTGCTCACGGATTTCTATAACGTACCTTCCGAGCACATTGGTTGGTACGTCTTGCCCTTCGCCTTGGGTAACTTCTGCGGCCCTGTATTGCTGGGCCGGCTGTTCGATGTGGTCGGCCGCAAGGTCATGATCAGTAGCACGTACATCTTAAGTGGTGTACTGCTAGCCATTGCGGGTTACCTGTTCGAGCAACAGTTGCTAACCGTGACGCAGCAAACCATCGCCTGGATGGTCATTTTCTTCTTTGCCAGCGCAGCGGCCAGCTCGGCCTACCTTACGGTAGCCGAAACCTTTCCCTTGGAAATTCGCGCGCTGGCAATCGCAGTGTTCTATGCGTTTGGTACCGGCCTTGGCGGTATCCTTGGGCCTACCCTGTTTGGTGCGCTAATCGAAAGCCATGATCGCTTCAAGGTGTTCCTGGGTTACCTGCTGGGGGCGGCATTGATGGTGTTGGCGGGCGCTGTCCAGGCGCGTTGGGGAGTTGCCGCCGAGGGGCAGCCCCTGGAAAAGGTGGCCAGGCCGTTATCTCAGGCAAAAATGCTGTAGGCCCAGTGGTCAGGCCGGCCACCTTTGTACCGCGAAAGGATTACGAACTGCCAGGTGGGATACCGCCTTTATTGAAGTCCTTCAGGCGCTCTTGTTCTTCCGGGGTGGAATGCGCGGGGGTGTCGTCATCTGGCTTTTTATCGTCAGCGTCGCTCATGGTGATCTCCTAGTGTGCGTTGTACTTGAGATTTGGGCCTGCCCACCTGTAGAGAGTTCCACCGCTCTTGCGTTATAACCAGGGCGCCTAACTACATTCGATAACGTTATAGTCCGCTATATGGATTATGGTTATGCTGCCCTTCGATTTGGTTATAGGCGTTCGAGACCGGGTATGGATTCAAGCATGTTGGGCTTTAGCGTCGCGGGCCTGGTGGTGGGTTTTATTGTAGGCATGACCGGCGTAGGGGGCGGCTCTTTGATGACCCCCATCTTGCTCTGGTTTGGCATCAACCCCGCTACCGCAGTAGGTACGGACCTGCTCTATGCCGCCATTACCAAGTGCAGCGGGGTGTGGGTCCATGGCCGTAACCGGAATATCGACTGGCCCATTACCGGCTGGCTAGCGCTGGGAAGCGTGCCTGCCGCTGCTATCACCTTGTGGGTACTGCACCGGCTCAATACTGATACCCAGGCGCTCAATGCGCTGATCAAAACGGCGTTGGCCTATGTGCTGCTGCTGACTGCCCTGGCTATTCTATTGCGCACCCGGCTGCTGGCCTTCGCCAATCGTCACGCGAGCGATCGCTACAGCCTGGGGGCAAAAGGGCTAAGGACGTGTACGCTGCTGACCGGGGCCGTGTTGGGAACGATGGTGTCCCTGACCTCGATTGGAGCCGGAGCACTGGGTACAGTGGCGTTGTTTATGTTGTACCCCCTACTGCCAACCCGCCGCCTGGTTGGCACCGAGATTGCCCATGCGGTGCCGCTTACCCTCGTAGCGGGGCTTGGGCACGCGGGTATGGGAAATATGGACTGGCCGTTGCTGGGGCATCTATTGATCGGTTCTCTACCTGGCATTTACCTGGGCAGTCACCTCTCTGGCCGGGTACCCGATGCCGTACTGCGCCCCTGCCTGGCTGTGATGCTGGGCCTGATCGGGATCAAGATGCTGGTGTAAGCGGCAATGCTTGCCCTCGCCCTGACGGATAGCGGCCAGCCAGGGCAAGGGCGTTAACTCGCTAAGATCAGGATTACAGGCAGTCCCTTGCCATGTCGGTCCATCCATTGGTGCCCGCCCACTCCGGCGGCAGGAATACCCGTACATGCGAGCCCTGCCCGGCTTGATCGATCTGCGCCCAGGCGGGGGCAGCGGTGTAGGCCGCCTCTACAGTCAATTTGTAGCCTGTCTCAGTCTGCTCCTGGCGCAGGCCGGGCTTGAACGCCGCCCATTTCGGCGCCAGGCACTGGGCGTAGCTTTCAGCACTTTTGGCGCTGTCGGCATCCAGAGGCATCCGGGGATCGGTCGCTTTGGCGGCACAACCCGCCAATGCCAGCACACCCATTATCGTTATCAACCGGCGCATCATGTTCCCTCGCTCTCCAATGGTCATTGCACTCTAGCAGGCGCCGCCAGGCTTGGCACCGCACTGTTCTGATCCGCTTTTTTATTAATTATCTGCTGCTGTTATGGGGCTTGGTACCGGCGCATGCTGTCACCCTCACTTTTAAATAGAGGGTAATGAAATGGACGGTATCATCATGCTCGTCATAGTGGTCACAACCCTGGTTTCTTTTGGTTATGTCATGTACCTGATTCATAAAGAAGGCAGCAAGCCGTAAGTCTTTTAATGTTCAGCGTTGTGGCCAACCGCCCTGGCGCTGGTCGCGGGCGAACCATTCCTGGTTGGCCTGTAACTCCTGACGCAGCTCCGCCACCAAGTTAGAAATAGCCCTGATGGTCGTCAGAGGCTCCAATGGCACCCCTACCACCAGCAGGTCGATATGCCCGTTGGCGGCAGGGTCTGTGACCTCAATGGTCATGGTTCCGCCTTCATGGGGCGTGCAGGTGCAATGCAGCGGCAAGAAGCTCGACTGAATGATCTTGAGTACTTCATGCTTAGGTATCACCTGCGACACTCCCATGGCTTGCTCGGCGAAGCACAAAGCGCCCCGTCTTGGCACATAGGATTATCACAAGGCCGCACCGTTCCGTGTCAAAGCCCTCAAAGTGCACGAATTTAAAAACACTTGAACGCACAACGACCGGTTACCCCTCTCAAGGTAACCGGCCGCATGGGTTTAACGTGCCTTGCCCTTCAGGGCACGATCAGGCAGGCGCCGAGGTACGAATCAAGTGATCGAAGGCGCCCAACGAAGCCTTGGCGCCATCGCCCATGGCGATGATGATCTGCTTGTAGGGCACGGTGGTCGCGTCACCTGCGGCAAAAATACCGGGCAGGTCCGTTTCACCCCGTGCGTCTACCATGATCTCCCCCCGATTGGAAAGCTCGATGGCACCTTTGAGCCAATCGGTGTTAGGCAACAGGCCGATCTGAACGAAAATACCTTCCAACTCAATCTTATGCAGGTCACCGGTCTGGCGGTCTTTATAGGTGAGGCCATTGACCTTCTGCCCGTCGCCATTCACTTCGGTCGTCAAGGCGCTTTTCACCACCGTGACATTAGGCAAGCTGGTGAGCTTGCGCTGCAGCACAGCATCGGCGCGCAGGTGGCTGTCGAACTCGATCAACGTTACATGGGCCACAATGCCCGCCAGGTCAATGGCCGCTTCCACGCCGGAGTTACCCCCACCGATGACCGCCACGCGCTTGCCCTTGAACAGCGGGCCGTCACAGTGCGGGCAGTAAGCCACGCCACGGTTACGGTATTGCTGTTCACCTGGCACGTTCATTTCACGCCACCGCGCACCGGTGGCGATGATCACCGACTTGGCCTTGAGCGACGCACCGCCGGCGAAGCGAACCTCATGCAGGTCGCCGTCACGGCCAGGGATCAGCTGCTCGGCGCGTTGAAGGTTCATGATGTCCACGTCGTATTGCTTAACGTGTTCTTCCAAGGCCATGGCAAGCTTCGGCCCTTCGGTTTCTTTAACCGAGATAAAGTTCTCGATTGCCAGGGTGTCCAGCACCTGACCCCCGAAACGCTCAGCCGCGACACCGGTGCGAATGCCTTTGCGCGCGGCATACACCGCGGCTGCCGCGCCAGCAGGGCCACCGCCGATGACCAGTACGTCAAAGGCCGCTTTGCCATTGAGCTTTTCAGCCTGGCGAGCACCTGCGTTGGTATCAAGCTTGGCCAGTATTTCTTCCAGCCCCATGCGGCCTTGGCCGAAAGGTTCGCCATTCAGATACACACTCGGTACCGCCATGACCTGGCGCTGCTCTACTTCAGCCTGGAACAGCGCGCCGTCCACCGCCACATGGTCGATGGCAGGGTTGAGTACTGCCATCAGGTTCAGGGCCTGGACCACATCCGGGCAGTTCTGGCAGGACAGCGAGAAGTAGGTTTCGAAGCGGAACTCACCTTTGAGCGCGGCGATTTGCTCAAGGGTATCGGTGCTTGCCTTGGACGGGTGCCCACCTACTTGCAGCAAGGCCAGTACCAGGGAGGTGAACTCATGGCCCATGGGCAAGCCGGCAAAGCGCAGCTTGATGTCGCCATCAGGGCGATTGATGCTAAAGGACGGCCGACGCGCGTCCATGCCATCGTCGCGCAGCGTAATCAGCGCGGACAGGCTTTCGATTTCTTGAAGCAATTCCAGCATTTCACGGGATTTCGCACCGTCATCGAGCGAAGCGACCAGCTCGATCGGTTGGGTGACCCGTTCCAGGTATGACTTCAGCTGGGATTTAAGATTGGCGTCCAACATACGGGCGATTTCCTTTATTTCATATATTTCAGAGACAACAACGCCCAGACAGGTACTGCCCGGGCGTTATTGTGGGCGGCGTTGCTGCTTAGTTAAGGCGGCTCACCGCCGCACACCAGTTCACGGTGCTTTACGCTTAGATCTTGCCGATCAGGTCAAGAGAGGGCGCCAGGGTAGCTTCGCCTTCTTTCCACTTGGCTGGGCACACTTCGCCTGGGTGAGCGGCGATGTACTGTGCAGCCTTCACCTTGCGCAGCAGTTCCAACGCGTCACGGCCAATGCCGCCATCGGTGATTTCGACAATCTTGACCTGGCCTTCGGGGTTGATTACGAAGGTGCCACGGTCAGCGATGCCAGCGTCTTCGATCAGCACGTCGAAGTTGCGGGAAATCACATGAGTCGGGTCAGCGATCATTGGGTACTGGATCTTGCTGATGGTGTCGGAGGTGTCGTGCCACGCTTTGTGGGTGAAGTGCGTGTCGGTGGAAACGCTGTAGATTTCCACGCCCAGCTTCTGAAACTCGGCGTAGTTGTCAGCCAGGTCCCCCAGTTCGGTAGGGCATACGAAAGTGAAGTCGGCTGGGTAGAAGAACACCACAGACCACTTGCCTTTCAGGTCAGCTTCAGAAACTTCAACGAACTTGCCGTTGTGGAAAGCTTGTGCTTTGAAGGGCTTGATCTGGCTGTTGATGGTAGGCATCGGGTGGATCTCCTTGGTAAGTAAAACTGACTGAAAGAATAGTAGCCAGGTTCGCCCATAGAAGCTCATTGGCAATACACATGCTAATCATTGGTTTTGCCTATGGGCGGGCTGACTTCGCGTCAAGCGGCCACGTTTGACTGCGCAGGCTTTGTATAACACACCAGGCCTGTCGTAAAGCCTGTTACACCCAGGTGTAAGGCGTGAGCCTAAACCCCTCGTACGAAGATTTTCCCTTCTTATCGCTCAGGCCCTGGGTTTTCGCAGGTTTCCGTTAGCAGTTGATTTTACTCACTTTATGCGCCGACTTTTCCTACACAGCCCTCCTGCCCTGCCCTTTAAGGTGGCTCCGGTTGAACCCGATCGCGAACGTCGCGTTTAACAACGTTTCCAATTTAAGGGACCCCTTAAGCCCTCAACAGGGAGCAGCACGATGTCCAGTAATGCCCTGAGCAACTATGAGCAAGAGACTGACAAGATTCACCTTACCAAGTGCGAAATCACTGCCCTGGAGTGGAGTGCCCGGGGCAAGTCGTCTTGGGAGATTTCAAGGATCCTTGGGTGCAGTGAGTCGGTCGTCAATTTCCACTTCTCCAATATTCGCCGTAAATATGGGGTGAAGTCACGGCATGTGGCAGCGCTTTTGGCGCTGCAAGCCAACCTGATCAAATTGTGCTGAGTCCTATCCCGCCATCGCTACTAGAGGAACCATCATGGCCTTGCGCCTTATCATCGCCGACGACCATCCGGTCATGCTAGAGGGGCTAACGGATCAGCTGCGCCATGTCCGGCGCCATCGGTTCGATATTTGTGACAAGGTCACCGATGGCGGTGCCTTGTTGCGTAGCCTGAGAGGCAGAGCGTGTGACCTGGCCCTGGTGGATTGGTATATGCCTGCCCGCGATGGCCCTGATGGCCACGCCTTGATTGAAAAGCTGCGGGAAATTTTCCCTCAGGTTGGGCTCGTGGTCATGACCGCTTCCCGGCAACCGACGCTGCTGGGCATGTGCCTGAACCTGGGCGTGAAAGGGCTATACGATAAACACAGTAATATTGAGGAGCTCCAGCGCATTCTGGTCAGTGTCGCCCAGGGTAAGGTATGTGTTAGCTCAAGCTTCGAAACGGTACTAAACCGTCATTACCTCAGCCACAGGCATTGGGGCAAAGATAACTGCCATCTGCTCAGCGCCAAGGAACGGGAAGTCATAACCCTAAGCGGCGAAGGCTACAGCGGGCGAGAAATCGCCAGCCGGCTGGCAAGAAGTGAAAAAACCATCAGCCGCCAACGGCGCTCGGCCCTGGATAAGTTAGGGCTTAACGCCGACGCTGAACCACCTTATTTGGTAGCCCCGCCTTGCTCTAGGTCAGTTACTCTCCTACCGCGGTGCGAAGCGTGACGAATTCTTCAGCTGACGTTGGGTGAACGCCGATGGTCTCGTCGAACAGGGCCTTGGTGGCACCCGCCTTGAGCGCTACCGCCAATCCTTGGACAATCTCCCCGGCCTCCGGGCCAACCATGTGGCAGCCCAGTACCTTGTCGGAGTGCGCATCCACTACCAGCTTCATAAAGGTCCGCTCGAGATTGTCCGTCAAGGTCAGCTTCATGGGGCGGAAGCGACTTTCGAATACTCGCACGCTGTGGCCTTGTTCACGGGCCTGCTCTTCGGTCAGGCCTACGGTACCGACGCTGGGTTGGCTGAATACCGCTGTTGGGATGTTGCTGTAATCCACAGGGCGGTATTCATCGGGCTTGAACAGCCGGCGAGCGATCGCCATGCCTTCGGCCAGGGCCACCGGGGTAAGCTGCACCCGCCCGGTCACGTCCCCCAGGGCCAGGATCGACGGCTCCTGGGTCTGGTAGTGCTCGTCCACGGCAATAAAGCCGTTGTCATCAAGGGTTACGCCGGTATTCTCCAGGCCGAGGTCGTCCAGCATGGGGCGGCGGCCAGTGGCGTACATGATGCAGTCCGCCTCTAATACCTCTCCGCTTTTGAGCGTGGCATAAAGCACGCCGTCACGTTTGTCGACACGGGCGATGTCTGCATTGAACCGCAGGTTGAGCCCTTTTTTAGTCAACTCTTCGGCCAAGTGAGCGCGCACGCCCTTATCGAAACCACGCAGGAACAATTCCCCGCGGTAGAGCTGAGTAGTATCCGACCCGAGCCCGTGGAAGATACCCGCGAACTCCACAGCGATATAGCCGCCGCCTACTACGATTACGCGCTTGGGCAATGCCTCCAGGAAGAACGCTTCATTGGAGCTGATCACATGTTCGCGGCCAGGGATCTCTGGAATGGCCGGCCAGCCGCCGGTAGCGATCAGAATCCGCTCGCAGCTGTACTGCACGCCTGCAACGTCTACAGTGTGTGGGTCGAGGATACGGGCATGGCCGTCGAGCCGCTTGACCCCGCTGTTATCGAGCAGCTTGGCGTAGATACCGTTGAGCCGTTCGATTTCTCGATTTTTATTGCCAATCAACGTGGGCCAGTCGAATAACGGTGTGCCCACCGTCCAGCCAAAGCCTTTGGCCGCGGCGAAGTCTTCATGGAAGTGCGCGCCGTAGACCAACAGCTTTTTAGGCACGCAGCCTACGTTTACACAGGTGCCGCCCAGGTAGCGGCTTTCCGCAACCGCGACCTTGGCGCCAAAGCCTGCCGCGAAGCGCGACGCACGCACACCGCCTGAGCCCGCGCCAATGACGAACAGGTCAAAATCATAAGCCATAAAAAATCCTCATACAAAAACGCCGCCATTTACGATAAATGGCGGCGCCTTCTTACTCCAGCTTAAAAGTTACAGCTGGCCCTTCTTGTAGAAGTTTTCGAAACAGAAGTTGGTGGCGTCGATGTAGCCTTCGGCGCTACCGCAGTCAAAACGCTCGCCCTTAAACTTGTAGGCCAGTACACAACCGTCTTTGGCCTGCTTGAGCAAGGCGTCGGTGATCTGAATCTCGCCACCCTTGCCGGGCTCGGTCTGCTCGATCAGGTCGAAGATGTCCGGGGTGAGGATGTAACGGCCAATGATCGCCAGGTTCGAAGGGGCATCTTCAGGCTTGGGCTTTTCGACCATGTCGTTTACACGATAAATATCGTCGCGGATCATCTCACCAGCGATCACGCCGTATTTGCTGGTTTCCTGGGGGTCTACTTCCTGGATGGCCACGATAGAACAACGGAATTGGTTATACAGCTTGACCATTTGCTGCAGAACGCCGTCACCTTCCAGGTTCACGCACAGGTCATCGGCCAGCACCACAGCGAAGGGCTCGTCGCCGATCAGGGAACGGCCGCTGAGGATAGCGTGACCCAGGCCTTTCATTTCTACCTGGCGGGTGTAGGAGAAAGTGCATTGATCCAGCAGCTTGCGAATACCGACCAGGTATTTTTCCTTGTCGGTGTTACGGATCTGGTTTTCCAGCTCGTAGCTGATGTCGAAGTGGTCTTCCAGGGCCCGCTTGCCGCGCCCGGTAACGATCGCAATACCTGTCAAGCCTGCTTCCAATGCTTCTTCAACGCCGTACTGAATCAGCGGCTTGTTGACCACTGGCAGCATTTCCTTTGGCATGGCCTTGGTAGCCGGCAAGAAGCGGGTACCGTAGCCGGCTGCCGGGAACAAGCATTTCTTGATCATGGAGTGTCCTTGGTTCTTATAGCGTTACGTACGAGTTCGGCGCAGTCTAATCACGCGCTTGGCCCCTTACAATGGGGCACCGAAGCGGCTGCTGCCTAAGTAGAAAAAAACCTTACCGGATAGTTCCGCAAGCAGAAGGTCGAATCACCCGGAGATACATTCGGTTGCGGCCTTTTGCACGTCCTTGAAGCGCAATGGCAAGTTCGACAGCCGCTCATACACCTTGACGGTACTGCCCCCCGAGCGCTCCTGAACATCCACCACGGCCGCAGGGCCACTGCTGAATTTACGCGGCACCACTACCTTGTAGCCGTTGCCGTTCTTATCGATGGCTACCGGGCCGCGAGTTTCAGAGAGTTTGCGCGCCAGGCACTGGGTATAATCTTTAGGGTCCTTTCCAGACATCACGTCCATGGTTTCATGGGTTTTTTCGATTTCAGCGACGGTGGCGCAACCGCCGAGCGTAAGCATGGCCAGGAAAAGCCCAACGACCTTCATATTGATCTCCAAAAAAGAAGCTAAGACAGTGGCGCGTAGGTATCGTTCGCAGGCGCGACCCTTGGGGCCCGAAGCGCGGCGTGCTATGGTTCGGCCATTGCCGATTCTTGGAGCTAGCATGAAATTCGTCCACCAGCGCGAACACCTCAACGAAGACGACGTGGTCGTTATCGAGTGTTCCCAGCGCTGCAATATACGCCTGATGAGCGACGCAAATTTCCGCGCGTTCAAAAATAGCGCCCGACACACCTACCACGGAGGCGCGTTCGATCGTTTTCCGGCGCGTATCACCGTACCTAGCACCGGTTACTGGAATATCACCTTGGACACAGCAGGTAGTACGCTGAATACCGCCGCAAAAAAAGCGCCGTTCAAGCACTCTATCAAGTTGATCCGTCGCTCGCCTTCTTCTTTTAGCTGAGGTTCCACCGTGGCCCGTTATGTCATCCACTATACCCTCGACGGCGAGCGCCGTTGGGACTTCGCCAACCTACAAAGCGACTCCCTTGCGGATGCCTTGCAAGCCTTATTGGCCATTCATGGTCAGGAGCAAGCAAACGCGATAAAGGACATCAAGGTCACCAAAGCCCTTTAACGCCGCTTAAACCCTTGCCCTTCCCGCCAAACACGCCATTTGCTATCGCCCGGCCCTAGCGCTGCTCAACCTGGGGCCACGGCCCCTTGCGCTCGCAACATGCCCTTGCAGCCTGCTTACGTCGGCCGCCGCATGCGAACCAAGCCGAGTTATAAGGCTGTTGCACTCAATGGATAAGCCCCAGGGGGGTGATCGCGATCAACATTAATGAAGAAAGTGCCATAGTGCTCAAAAAAATAACCCTTTTAGCTAAGGGCGGTGCTATGTTTCCCATAGTTGACCAGGCATAGGGCTTACCTCGAATAACTGGCACTGCATGATGCAGAGGCACACCATGAACAAGATGACCTTTCCCAATGCCTGCCAAGTGATGCGCTGGCATTTTCACCCGCTAGGGTTTGAGGGCAGTATGGATGCGCCCAGCAGCATGGTGGCGCGGCTGTTCGATCGCACCACCGGTGAGACCCTGATCGCCATCGCCGGGATACCCTGTTCCACGGTGATGAACGCTACGGATGTGGAACGCATGATCGAAGCAGTGGAAGCCGAACTCGAAGCCTTTATCCCACCCCGCTCCCTGTCCGCTTGCGGCTAGTCTAGCCCGTTTCCAAACAATTCCGGAGCCGCCCGAGCACGCGCCGCGGCGCCTATCCGCAGCCTGCCATTAACCGGCTGATCGATATACCAATGCACGCTATGAGCCGCTCGCGTAATGCCTACGTACGCCAGGCGCAAGGCCTCGTCAGCCTGACTGCTGTCGTAAGGCGCCAAAGCGCCTGGGGCGCCTAAACCGGCCAGAACGTACAGCTGGTTGCGGGCCAACGAAGCGGCACGTGCTGTGCAATCACCGAGCAAAATCACCATATCGGCCTCCAAGCCTTTGGCGCCATGGACAGTCATGCAGCGCAGCAAGCGGTGCTCGGCCGCAAGGCGTTGTTGTGTGGCAATCAAGTGTGCCAGTTCTTCTAAATGGCGCGGGTCATCTTTGGCCTGGCGGTAGAGCAACAAGACAGTGCGCTTAGCAGCCAGCGCGTTATTTAAGGTATGAGCGATATGCGCAGGGTCTTTCCAATGCAGTTGCACGCTGACGTCTGATGATGATGCATTACCACCCGCCGCCAGGGCGCGCTTGCCGGGAATACACTCAGCTTCCTTCACAATAAATTCAGCTGCATCAATTATTTGCTGTGTACTTCTATAGTTTTCTCTAAGCATTAGCCTGCGGACAAGCGGGGATGGAAACGCGTCGTCAAACCCTATGAAAAACAAGGGTGAACTGCCGCGCCACCCATAGATGGACTGCCAATCGTCCCCGACGCACATCAAGGTTGCAGGGCTATCAGGCATTCGCTTGAGCCGCTCGCCCAGGCCAGCCTTGAGCCAGCGGGCGATCTGCGGCGCGATATCCTGAAACTCGTCCACCAACAGGTGCGAAATACCTGTCAACGCCTCCAAGGGCAGGCGCGACAACGCACTGCCTTGAGGGTCGGCAAACATGGCGAACATCCGGTTATAGGTAAGCACAGGTGGCTGAAGTGTCAGCAGTTGCCGCTCTAAGGCTGGCCAGAAACGAGCAAGCGCCTGGAAGAACAGGTGGTCCTCCTCGCTCTCCAACGCGGCCACGGCGGCAGGCACTTCCAACCCTAGGTTTTCGATAAACCCGGCGGTAGCGACGAAGGCATCCAATACAGGTTGCGCTCCGTTTTCACCTGCCAGGGCGTAGTCGAACCCGGGGCCTTGGGTAGCCTTGGAGGGTGCCCCTTTCGTGCTGTCACTCGGAAAGCTATCTATCCAAATCAAAGGCTTATTAAAGAAAGCTTGAAATAGGGTGCGCTTTACCGCCCACTCTGCTCGTACTGGCAGCCGCGCACCAAGGCGCACCTCGTTGCCAAAGCTGGGGTCTACACCCAGCATCAACCATGTGTCCGTGGCCGGGATAAACCCGTGGCAGCGAAAGGTGTGGCCCTGGATCATGTGTTCCGTAGGTATTACCTGCACGCCTTCCATGGGCCAGTGCCCTGCTTGGCGCCAGCGTGCTTCGATCAGTTGACACAAGGCCGCGTCACGGTCAGCGGCCGGTTGCAGCGCCATCAGGCGCTTTTGTACGTCAGGGTGGGTGACGGGTAGCGCGGGCAACCTGTCAGCGCGCTGGCGCAGGGCGGTCATGGTGTGAGCGAACTCAGCGTCCTGTTCCATCAACGTGTGATAGCAACGGTTGAGCTGTTCCCGCTGCGCCGAGTTTACTCGTAACTGAAACGAGCTGCCGGTACCCTCGGCGCTCCCAAGGCTTTCGAAAGCCTGCAAGTGGGAAAACCCAGGCATGGTGCGGGCCCAGCTCAATGCCAGGGCATGAAAGGTCGTGGCCCTGGCACGGGCATCACTGAGTTGCAACGGCAGTTGCCATTGGCCAAATAGGCGAACCAAACGCTCGGCAAAATCCTCCCGCGAGGCGCGGGTGAAGGTCACCACACTGATGGCGTGTAGCGGCAGGCCCACATAGTGATGGAGCAACAACACCCGCAACCCCAGGGCGCTGGATTTCCCTGAGCCCGCGCCTGCTACCACACAGGTGGTAATGGCTGGGCTGAAAATCATCTTCCACTGGGCCAAGGAAGGTTGCAGATGCGCAGGCAGGTACCGCTTGGCATCGGCTTTCATGCGCGTTCGTAGCGTGGGGGAAATCGCTAGGGGCAGATTTGCAAACAGCGGCTCCCCTGCCATGGGAGGCCTACGGGAGGTAAAGGATTTGACCTTTGCTCCGGTAGGCTTTGACGGTGTCTGAGCACCCTTGGTTCTCGAACAAGCCTGGGGCTTGGGTTCAGGATGCGTAGGCCTGAACCAGCCAAGGCAAACCTCAAGTAATTTCGAGATCACCAATAAAATCCTTTACTTAACAAAAACTTAAATAAATATTCTAGAATTTAAAAGAACTTAGAAACTACACGTAAATAACCCGGCCTAGGCCGGGTGCTGGAGATCTTACTGGCTGATGGCACTGTCGACCAGTGCTTGAGCCTCGCTTACCAACTGCTTCAAGTGAGCTTCATCGGTAAAGCTCTCAGCATAGATCTTGTAGATGTCTTCGGTTCCAGAAGGCCTTGCGGCGAACCAGCCGTTGGCAGTGGTGACCTTCAACCCGCCAATTGCCTGCCCGTTGCCAGGCGCCTTGCTGAGCACCTGCTCGATAGGCTCGCCAGCCAAGGTGGTGGAAGTGACCTGCTCGGCCGACAACTTGCTCAACGCGGCCTTCTGCCGGGGGTTGGCCTTGGCATCTACACGGGTAGCAAAGGGCTCACTCAGGTCTTCGACCAACGCGCGGTACAGCTCATGGGGGCTCTTGCCTTGACGTGCGGTCATCTCGGCGGCCAGCAGGCCTGGAATCAAACCGTCTTTGTCGGTGCTCCAGACGGTGCCGTCACGCCGCAGGAAGGACGCGCCAGCGCTTTCCTCGCCACCGAAGCCTAGAGTGCCATTGAACAAGCCGTCGGCGAAATACTTAAAGCCCACCGGCACTTCGTACAGTGGGCGCTGCAAGCGCTTGGCGACCCGGTCGATCAGCCCGCTGCTTACCACCGTTTTACCCACGGCAGCGTCCGCCCGCCATTGGGGCCGGTTACGGAACAGGTAATCAATGCTCACCGCCAGGTAGTTGTTCGGGGCCAGCAGCCCGCCGCTCCGGGTCACGATACCGTGGCGGTCATGGTCAGGGTCGCACGCAAAGGCCACGTCGAATCGGTCCTTCAGGCCAATCAAGCCTTGCATGGCGTCCTTGGAGGATGGGTCCATGCGGATCTGCCCATCCCAGTCCACGCTCATAAAGCGGAAGGTGGGGTCGGTATGGCGGTTGACCACTTCCAGTTCCAGCGTGTAGTGCTCTGCGATGGCGGGCCAGTAACGCACACCGGCGCCACCCAGGGGATCTACCCCAAGCTTCAGCCCTGCGCCACGGATCACATCGAAGTCGATCACGTTGTGCAGGTCAGCCACGTAGGTAGTGAGGTAATCGTGGCGGTGCGTGGTGCCTGCCTTGAGGGCCTGTTCGTAGGGCACGCGTTTCACGCCCTTAAGGCCAGCTTCCAGCAGTTCGTTGGCCTTGGCTTCGATCCATTTGGTCACGTCGCTGTCCGCCGGGCCCCCATTGGGTGGGTTGTATTTAAAGCCACCGCTCTGGGGCGGATTGTGGGACGGCGTGATCACCACTCCATCGGCCAGCCCGCGGGTGCGGCCACGGTTATAGCAAATGATCGCGTGAGACACTGCCGGCGTAGGTGTGTATTCATCCTCGGCAGCCAGCATCACCTCTACGCCATTGGCGGCGAAGACTTCCAACGCACTTGCCCCCGCCGGAGTAGACAGTGCATGGGTGTCGATCCCTAGGAACAACGGGCCATCGATACTCTTGGCCTGCCGGTACAGGCAAATGGCTTGGCTGATGGCCAATACATGGTATTCGTTGAAGCTGTTGCTAAACGACGTACCACGGTGACCGGAGGTACCGAACGCCACGCGGTGGGTGGCTACCGAAGGGTCGGGGCGCAGGGTGAAATAGGCGGTGACCAGGTCAGGAATATCGATCAGCAATTCGGCCGGTGCCGGCTTGCCCGCTAAGGGACTGTGCGTCATGCAAAACCTCGGGTGGGTATCAATCAGTGGCAGTTTACTGACAGTTCGACCACCAACGGAAAGGATTGATCCACTACCGCGCGCTATCCAACAGCGCCTGGGGGGCGGGCCACCAGCTGGGCAACAGGCGCTGGATTCGGGGCTGCGCGTAGCGGTCATCGATCAGCACGATGGTGCCACGGTCGCCCTCATCACGGATGACCCGCCCCGCCGCCTGCACCACCTTGTGCAAGCCCGGGAACAGGTACACGTAATCGTAGCCACTGCCGAAACGGGCTTGCATACGCTGCTTGAAGCGTTCATTGACCGGGTTTACCTGAGCCATGCCCAAGGTGGCCACGAATGCGCCGATCAGCCGGGCGCCAGGCAGGTCAATGCCTTCGCCAAAAGCCCCACCCAGTACCGCAAAGCCAATGCCTTGGCCACCGGCCTTGAAACCGTCGATAAACCCCTGGCGCTCGGCCTCGTCCATTGCACGGCGCTGGGCCCGCACCGGCACCTGTGGGTAGCCTGCCTGCATGCATTCCAGTACTTGATTGAGGTAATCAAAGCTGCTGAAGAACGCCAGGTAGTTGCCTGGCTGCTGCTGATACTGCTCGGCCATGACGCGCGCGACGCTAAGCAGTGAATGCTGCCGGTCCCCATAACGGGTCGACACATGGGCAGCCAAGCGCACCTGCACCTGGTGGGCCTGGAAGGGTGAAGCTACATCCAGCCAGGCCCACCCTGCCGGCAGGCCAAGCAGGTCGGCAAAGTAATGTGCTGGCGTGAGCGTGGCTGAAAACAGCACGCAGCTTCGCGCGCGGCTCAGCCTCGGTGCCAGCAGGCTGGCAGGCACTACGTTTCGCAGGTTGATCCGGGCACGCAGGCCGCGACCGGCGGCGTATACCTCAAGGTCCATGACGAACGCATCACTGAACAGCTCGGCCACCCGGGTGAATTGCAGTGCCTGGAAGTAAAACTCCAGCCACACCGGGGGCACGGTAGCCGGTTCCAGGCTCAGCCGGTCGCTGACCAGGCTGATCAGCCGCTGCAAAGCGGTCAGCCACGGCTCAGGCATCCCGCTGAGGGCGTGATAACCCTGCCCCTTTTCCTTGGCCAAGGCATTCCACTGCCGCCCCAGGGTGCGCAAGGCATTGCTGGCCCCGGCCAAGGGCGCCTCGCGCAACCCGGCCAATAGCCGTTGATCGAGGCTGGCGCTGTACATGGCCCGAGCCCTGTCCACCAGGTTATGGGCCTCGTCCACCAGCACTCCGTAGGTCCACTCCTGGGCCTGAGCCAAGGCGTATACCCAGCCGTTGAGGTCGAAGTAATAGTTGTAGTCGCCGATGATCACATCCGCCCAACGGGCCATTTCCTGGCTCAGGTAGTAAGGGCACACCTGGTGGGCCAGGGCTACCTGCCGCAGTGCTGGCTGGTCTAGCCACCCCTGGTCGGCAGCAGCGACCCGCGCGGCCGGCAGCCGGTCGTAGAAGCCTTTGGCCAAGGGGCAGGCTTCACCGTGGCAGGGCGTGCCAGGGTACTCGCATAGTTTGTCCCGAGCGGTAAGCTCCAATAGGCGCAGCGGCTGTGGCTGGCCTTGCACGGTAGCATCGCTCGCTGGCTGGAGCTGGCGCAGCGCATCGAGGGCCAGGCGCCGGCCGGGGGTTTTCGCGGTAAGAAAGAACACCCGCTGCAAGCCTTGGCGCGGCATAGCCTTGAGCAACGGAAACAAGGTACCCAGGGTTTTGCCAATGCCCGTAGGGGCCTGCGCCAGTACGCACTTGCCAACGCTGGCGGCTTTGTACACGGTTTCGGCCAGCTGGCGCTGCCCTGGCCGCATGCTGAGGTAGGGAAAGGCCAAGGCATCGAGAAAGCCATCGCGGCGTACCTGGTGGGCCGCCTCTCGGGCAGCCCACGCCACATAGGCCTCGCATTGGGCATGAAAGAACGCGATCAGGTCATTGGCGGCATAGGTTTGTTCCAACCGGGTTTCACGCTGGGTATCTACATGCCAGTACACCAGGGCCAGGTTTAGCACACTTAGCCCGTGTTCCAGGCACCACAGCGCGCCATAAACCTTTGCCTGCGCCCAGTGCAGCGCCCGTTGGTTGGCAGGCTGGCGGGACAGCTCGCCGCGGTGAGTCTTAACCTCCTCCAGGCACTGGCGCGAGGGGTCGAAGCCATCGGCACGGCCGCGCACCTGTAGCCCGGCATGGCTACCGCTCAAGGTCACTTCACGGTGATAGTCCGGCCCGCGCCGCTCCGCGACCAGGCGATGCCCGGCAATCCCTTCCAAGGCCGTAGGGGACGGTGTGAAGCGTAGGTCCAAGTCACCTTCACGGGCGGTGAACTCACACAGCGCCCGTGCCGCAACGGTCAGGCTCATGCCGGCTGCGCTTGGGCCGCGGGCACGTCCCAACGCACATGGCACACGTTTACCGGCAGCCCATGGACCTGGCAGAACGCGATCCAGCGCAATTGATTGTCCTGCAGGCGGTCCCCAGGCCCTTTGACTTCGATCATGCGGTAGCTAGCCGTGGCCGGGTAGAACTGAATCAGGTCGGGCATGCCGGTGCGATTGGCTTTTACGTCTTGCAGCAAGCGCTCGAAGCACAGCCGCAGGTGCGCGGCGGGAATACAGGCCAAGGCCAGCTCCAGCAACGGCCTACTCAAGGCGCCCCAGTGCACGAACGGGTTTGCCAGCCCCTGCTTGGCCTCGAACCGTGCCAGCATTGTGACCTGATAGGTATTGTTTTCCAGCTCCGCCAGGCAGGCGGTGAACTGGCTAGCGCGGCGCTGGGCAAAATCGGCCTGGTGCAGGTCCAGCGGGCCGGCCTGGAACGGGTGAAAGAAGGCCCCAGGCACCGGGGCAAACAGCGCCGGCCAGCACAGCAGCCCGAACAGGGCGTTGAATAGGGTGTTTTCCACATACACCACGGGCGCCTCCTCGCTGGTGAGCGCATTGCCCACCGCCCGCTCCACGCTGGGGTGCCGGGCCAGGCACAGGTCTAGCCGAACCACCGCCGGGGGCGCACGGCGCACTCGCACCGCCTCCCCCAGTGCCCGGCGCACTCTGGGCAACAGCCGTTCCAGGCCTTGGGCTTCGGCAGGGCTTTCCGGGGCCTGGCTCGCACGCTCAGCCAGCGCCAGCGCTTCGGCGAATTGCCCGGAACGTTCAAGCATGCGCAACCGACGCAACCGTGCTCCAGGCCAGCGGCAGGTTGCGTACAGGTCGGCAGCCTGAACCCAATCACCGCTGCGTTCACAGCGCTGGCCCAAGGTGAACAAGGTTTTTTGCTGACGGCTGGCTAGCCATGGGTTATCCGACTCCAGCGCATTCAGGGCCTGGAGCAGCTTCGTTGTTTCGGCCCCCTCCTCTAGCGCCTGGCGGCACTGGGCCAAGCCATGGGCGACCTCCAGGTCTTGCCGATGACGAAAGGCACGGGACTCTAAAGGAAAGTCCACACGCTCAAAACGCTGGATGCCCAGTTCCACCAGCACGAACTGAGACCAGTCCTGACGCAAGTTGCCGAAAAACATCAGCCGTAGCCGCTCGCACAAAGGCCGCACGGTCAGCCCCCATACCTGCCCTTGCCAGGCAGGCCACCAATGGCTCAGCGGCGCGTGGTGTTCGTGCCAGTGGGCCAGGGCGTCGAACCACTGGGTTTTGCGCGCGCTGGGGGGCAGGCTTTCTTCGGCGAACGCCTGGCGCAGTTCGGCCTTGCCGAACAAGGCGAACAGTTGCGCAAGGCTCAGGGGCTCGTCAGCCGTCAGCCAACCCAGAGCGTGCAAGTGCGCCGCCGCGGCGGAGGTATCGCCGATTTCCTCGTACAACAGTTTGTCACTACGAAACTGTTCGCCCTTGCGCATCACCAGGCGCACCAGTAACGCCCGCGCCGCTTCCGGCAAGCCAGCGAAGCGCTCCAGAAACTCCTGCTCGGTGGCATCGAGTACATCCTGGTAGCGCACACGCAGCCAAGCCAGGGCCTGTTCGAAATTGCTTAGATAGTAAAAGGGGTTATCGAGGCTATTCACGCAGCGGGTCCAAGGTCACCTGGGCGCTGGTTATACATACAGTTTAGGAAGGCTTCAACCCTGCCCCGCTGGTCGGTGGCAATCTTGCCGGCCAACGGCCGATTGAGCGCAGCCGGAGCCCCTGTTAACCTCGCCGCTTTGCCCATGGACGCCGCTATGCTCACCGCCTTGTTGTTCGACCTTGACGGGACCCTGACCGATACCGACAAGCTGCACCTTATTGCCATCGAGCAACTGTTATGGGAAGAAGACGCCCGCCCCTTCAGCGAAGCGGAGTTCGAGGCGTTGTGCAGCGGCAGGGCCAACCCGGAATTATGCGCGCTGCTGTTCCCCGAACGCAGCATCGAGCAGCATCGCGCCTTTGCCGACCGCAAGGAAGCGCGGTTCCGTGAACTCTCCCATACCCTTGAGCCAATCACCGGGCTGGCCACGCTGCTGGAGTACGCCAAGCAGCATGATATCGGCAAGGTCGTGGTCACCAATGCCCCCCGCGCCAATGCCGATCACATGCTTGCGGCACTCGCCCTGACCGACGCCTTCGCCAGCGTGGTGGTTGCCGAAGAGCTGCCCCATGCCAAGCCTCACCCGCTGCCTTACTTGACCGGGCTGGAGCGCCTGGGCGCGACCGCCGACACGGCCATGGCCTTCGAGGATTCGATCCCCGGCCTTACCGCCGCTAAGGCAGCGGGGCTGTACACCGTGGGCTTGGCGACCAGCCAAAGCGTCGAGGCGCTGCTGGCGGCAGGGGCGGACCTGGTGATCAATGATTTCACCGACCCTAGGCTGTGGAGCGTGATCGAGGATCGGCGCCACGCCTAGGGCGCGCAGGCAGAACGTACGTCAGGCAGGCGGTAGCAGGAAATTCCCCGGCCCGGGCGCCATGCCCAGCTCCGGCAGTTGGGCTTCGTCTTTAAGCTGTACCCCTGACAGTTGCCGTTTGCAGGCTTCGCGCGCCAGGTAACCCAGCTTGTACGCAGCCGTGGCATAGCTCAGCCCTTCGGGCCGTATGTTGGAGATGCAGTTGCGGGCGGCATCGGTCAGCCCTGCCCGGGGCGCCCACGTAAAGTAAAGCCCCAGGCTGTCCGGCGAACTCAAACCCGGCCGCTCGCCAATCAGGTTGATCACCATCCTGGCGCCTAGGCGCTGGGCTACCTCATCGGCCACCGCTACCCGCCCCTGCTCGACCACCACCACCGGCGCCAAGCGCCAGCCCTCCCCGGCCGCAAGCTCGGCGATCAGCTTGAACATGGGCACCGCGTGACGCTGAATGGCCAGGGACGATAGACCGTCAGCAATCACCACCACCAGGTCCACCATGCTCTGGCTGCCAGCGGCGGCATCCAGGCTCGCCGCGCTTGCGCTATCGAGCTGGCGCCCTAAGTCCGGACGTTGCAAATAGGTCAGGCGATCGGCCGCCGCGCTATGGGCGCGAAGTACCTGCGCGCCGGCTGCCTGAAGCGCCTCGCTCAGAGCGGCCACGTCCAAGGGCAGGTGCACGGCATCCCGTGCCAAGGCATGGGCAAGCTGAAAGTCCAACTGCGCCCGGGTCGGCAGACTGATTCCGGCATGCCCGAGGGCGATGCGCGCGGGGGTGAATTCGCGCAGCGCCTGCCAAGGGTCGGCACCGGGGGCACTTGGGTGTTTATCGGTCATCGGGCAGCCTCATCGTATCGGGGCCAGCGCCTTGGCAAAGGCCTTGGGCACCCCTTGCCCAAGGCGTAGCCCGTGTTCACTTTGCGTCAGGATGCCCGTACGGGCCAGCCAGGCTTCGAACTCCGGCGCGGGGCGCAGCCCTAGCACCTGACGGATATAAAGCGCGTCGTGAAAGGACGTGGTTTGGTAGTTCAGCATTACGTCATCCGAGCCAGGAATGCCCATGATGAAATTCACCCCGGCGGTGCCCAGCAGCGTGAGCAGGCTGTCCATGTCGTCTTGGTCTGCTTCGGCATGGTTGGTGTAGCAGATATCGCAGCCCATGGGCACGCCCAGTAGCTTGCCGCAAAAATGGTCCTCCAGCCCGGCGCGAATGATCTGTTTGCCGTTGTACAAGTATTCTGGGCCGATAAACCCCACCACGGTGTTCACCAAAAAGGGGTTGAATCGCCGTGCCACGCCGTAGGCCCTGGCCTCGCAGGTTTGTTGATCCACCCCATGGTGCGCGTTGGCCGACAACGCACTGCCCTGGCCGGTTTCGAAATACATCAGGTTGTGCCCAAGGGTGCCCCGGTTCAGGCTCAGGCCTGCGTCGAGCCCCTCTTGCAACAGGTTCAAGGTCACACCGAAGCTGGCATTAGCCGCTTGTGTACCGGCGATGGACTGGAACATCAGGTCCACCGGGGCACCCCGTTCAATGGCGGCGATAGACGACGACACGTGGGTAAGCACACAGGCCTGGGTAGGAATGTCATAGCGCTGGATGATGCCATCGAGCATCTTCAGTAGCTCGACGATGCCCGGCAGGCTGTCACTGGCCGGGTTGATGCCGAGCATGGCATCACCGTTGCCGTAGAGCAGGCCATCGAGCAGGCTGGCGGCGATGCCGGCGGGGTCGTCGGTGGGATGGTTCGGCTGCAGGCGCGTGGACATTCGCCCCGCCAGCCCCAGGGTGCCACGAAAAGCGGTAACCACCCGCACCTTACGCGCCACCAGGATCAGGTCCTGCACGCGCATCAGCTTCGATACCGCCGCGGCCATTTCCGGGGTAAGGCCGGGAGCCAAGGCTGCTAGCGCCGGCCCATCGGCCGCTTCGCTCAGCAGCCAGTCGCGAAAGCCGCCCACGGTCAAGTGCCGTACTGGCGCGAAGGCAGCCGTATCATGAGTGTCGAGGATCAACCGTGTAACGTCATCGGCCTCATAGGGGATCACCGCCTCCTGAAGAAAATGCGCCAAAGGCACCTGGGCCAGAGCGCATTGAGCCGCGGCACGCTCGGTGTCGGTAGTGGCCGCGATACCGGCCAGTTGATCCCCCGACCTGGCCGGGCTGGCTTTGGCCATCAGCTCGCCCAGGCTTTCGAAGCGCCAGTTCACCTTGCCGATGCTGTGCTGGAACATGGCCATGGATCACCCCTTGTGTGTGGTGCCGTTAAAGGCTACCGGTGAGGATAGTCACCCGCGCAGATACCGCCCGCTCACGCTTACAAACAGCAGCAACAGCACCAGGCTGCCCAGGGCCCAGGAGAGGTTGCTCCAGTGGGCGAGAAACCCGATGGTCGCCGGCCCTAGCAAAATGCCGGCATACCCCAGCGAGACCATGGCCGGGATGGCTGAAGCCTGGGGCATGTGCTGCTGGCGGCCCACGGCCGAGAACAGCACCGGCACGATATTTGAGCAGCCCGCCCCTACCAGGGCAAAGCCCACCAATGCCGCTGGCCAGCCTGGTAGCAATAAGGCAAGGGCCAGCCCAGCCGCCGCGCAGGCGCCGCCGAACAGCACGATGCGCATGCCGCCGAGGCGATTGACCAAGGCATCGCCGGTCAGGCGCCCCACTGTCATGGTCGCCGCGAAGGCCGCATACCCTAGGCCCGCCAGGGCCGGGTCAATAGCGCGCGTCGAGACCAGGAACACCGCGCTCCAGTCGAGCATGGCGCCTTCGGTGAGAAAGACGATAAAGCACAGTGCGCCAAGAAACAGCACAACGCCACGAGGTATGGCGAACAGCGGGCCGTCCCGCTCTGAGCCGTACCGCAGGAAATCCTTGCCTGCCCACGCCAGCCCGGCGATCACCAAGGCTACCACCACCAGGGAAGCCGCCAGCGGTGCCATGCCCAGGCTCAGCAGTGCGGTCATGCCGGCGGCGCCGGCGATCCCGCCCAGGCTGTACATGCCATGAAAACCTGACATTACGGCCTCGTCGGTGGCTTTTTCCACCAGCACCGCCTGGATGTTCATGGCGCAATCGAGCATGCCCATGCTGGCGCCGAACAACGCCAGCGCCATGGCCAGCGAAAGCATGCCCGGGGCAGTGGCCAATACTGGCAACAGCAGGCATAGCAATAGGGAACTGATGACCATGATACCGCGACAGCCCTTGTGGGCAGTGAGGTAACCCGCCAAGGGCATGGCTAGAATCGACCCGCCGCCCAGGCCAAGCAGCAGCAGACCCAAGGTGCCGTCGTCCAGCCCTACTCGAGCCTTGGCCAGGGGCACCAGTGGTGCCCATGAAGCCATTACGAAACCTGCGATAAAGAATGCGACACGGGTCGACACTCGCTGCGGCCGGCCTACCGCGTCGATCACGCCTGCTGGGCTGGTACTCATGGCTGTCCCTGGCAAAAGCTTAACCTTGCCGCTGCCCTTGGGCAAAAGCAAGGGGACGATTGCCCCTGCTCAAGGTTCCCTGCCCTGGGTAGCCCAAGCGGCTTAAGTAATGGGCGCCGGGTTAAACAACACAATGTCGTTGTGCAAACGGTGCCGTTCGGCCCAGGTCTGTTTGCGTCCACTGGCCACGTCCAGGTAGTAGTGGAACAGCTCCCAGCCCAACTCCTCGATCGAGGACCGCCCCGTGGCAATGCGCCCGGCGTCCACGTCGATCAGGTCTGGCCAGCGCTCTGCCAGCTCGGTACGGGTAGACACCTTCACCACAGGCGCCATGGCTAGCCCATAAGGCGTGCCCCGGCCCGTGGTGAATACATGCAGGTTCATGCCCGCGGCCAGCTGCAAGGTACCGCACACGAAATCGCTGGCGGGGGTGGCGCAGTAGACCAAGCCTTTGCCGGTCACACGCTCGCCTGGGCCTACCACGCCATTGATAGCGGAGCTGCCCGACTTGACGATCGATCCCAGGGACTTTTCGACAATGTTGGACAGCCCACCCTTTTTATTGCCAGGGGTTGTGTTGGCGCTACGGTCCGCGGCGCCCTGCTCCAGGTAATGGTCGTACCAGTCCATCTCCCGCACTAACGCCTGGGCGACCTCCTGGCTTTCGGCTCGGGCGGTCAGCATGTAGATGGCGTCGCGCACTTCGGTCACTTCCGAGAACATCACGGTGGCGCCCGCGCGAATGAGTAAGTCCGACGCAAAACCCAATGCCGGGTTGGCGGTGATGCCAGAAAACGCATCGCTGCCACCACATTGCATACCCAAAATCAACTCGGAGGCCGGCACGGTTTCGCGGCGCCGCTGATTAAGTTTTTCCAGCCGACTCTCTGCCAGGGCCATGATCTGCTCGACCATTTCCACGAAGCCGTGACCTGCGTCTTGCAGGCGGTACAGCCAAGGCTCGCTCAGGTCTACTGAAGGGTCGTTCTCGTGCATCACCTGCCCGGCTTGCAGCTTTTCGCAGCCCAGGCTGATCACCAAGGCTTCACCGCCCAGGTTAGGGTTGCGTGCCAGGTTGCGCACCGTGCGGATGGGGATGTAGGCATCCCGCGCGTTGATCGCCACGCCGCAGCCATAGCTGTGCGTGAGGGCGACCACGTCATCTACATAGGGGTAACGCGGCAGCAGCTCTTCGCGGATGCGCTTGACCGCGTGGTCCAGCACACCGGTTACGCATTGCACCGTGGTGGTGATGCCCAAAATGTTACGGGTGCCCACGGTGCCATCGGCGTTTCGGTAGCCCTCGAAGGTATAGCCGTCCAGCGGTGGCAAGGCCGCTGGAACGGCATCGCACATCGGCAGGCTGTCCAAAGGCGGCGCCGAAGGCATGGCCAGTTGGGTTTCCTTGACCCAGCTACCCTGGCGCAGGTCTTCCAAGGCATAGCCGATCACCTGCCCATACCGGCGCACGGCCTCACCCTTGGGGATGTTCACCAACGCTACCTTATGGCTCTGCGGGATACCTTCCACGGTGGTCAGCCCACCAGGGAATACGCTGCCTTCGGCAACCCCCTGGTCATTGACCACTACCACTACGTTGTCCGCTTTGTGCAGGCGCACATAGCGGGGGGAATCAGAATGTTCTATCAACTGCATGGGGTTGGCCCCTTATCGTTTGATCAGGCTTGTACGGGTTGGGCATCGACCAGTGGCCGGCCCTCGGCGTCGCGTAATTGCACGCGGCGGATAGGCCCTACGATCACCAGGTAGCTCAGTACGGCTACCAGCGCATTGGCGCCTACATATACCAGGGCCCATTTGAACGAGCCGGTGGTGGAAATCAGGTAACCGATCACAATGGGCGTGGTGATCGAGGCAATGTTTCCAAACATATTGAACAGGCCGCCGCTGATACCAGCGATTTGCTTGGGCGAGGTGTCGGACATCACCGCCCAACCCAAGGCGCCTACGCCTTTGCCGAAGAATGCGAGGGCCATCAGGCCGACCACTAGCCAGTCTAGGGCCACGTAGTTGCACAGCACCATGGTGGTAGACAACAGCAAGCCGCAGACGATGGGCAGCTTGCGGGCGAAGGTCAGCGAATGGCCGCGGCGCAGCAGCCAGTCTGAGATCACCCCACCCAGCACGCCGCCGATAAAGCCACAAATGGCTGGCAGCGAAGCCACAAAGCCCGCCTTGAGGATGGTCATGCCGCGCTCCTGCACCAAGTACACCGGAAACCAGGTCAGGAAGAAATAGGTAATGCCGTTGATGCAGTACTGGCCCAGGTAGATACCCAGCATCATGCGGCTGGACAGCAACTGGCGCACATAGCCCCACTGTGGCCCGGCGCGTTTCTGCCCCGGCTGGTCCATGTCCACCACGCCGCCATTGTCAGCGATCTGGCGGTACTCGGCCTCCCCTATCATCGGGTGTTGGCCAGGGCTATGGATGAATTTCCACCATACGGCAGTGAAGGCAACGCCCAACCCGCCCATCACCACAAATACGTGTTCCCAGCCCCAGGCATGGACGATCCAGCCCATGAGCGGCGCGAACAACACCGTTGCAAAGTACTGCGCTGAGTTAAAGATCGCAGAGGCCGTGCCGCGCTCGGCGGTGGGGAACCAGGCCGCGACGATACGTGCGTTGCCAGGGAAGGACGGCGCTTCGGCGAAGCCCACCATAAAGCGCAGGGTGAACAGCGCCATGACTGCAGTGGCCACGGGCATAAAGCCCACAAAGCCTTGCAAGATGGTGAACACCGACCAGGTAAAAATGCTGAGCGCGTAGATTTTCTTCGAGCCATAACGATCCAGCAACCAGCCACCGGGGATCTGCCCCGCCACATAGGCCCAACCGAAGGCTGAGAAGATAAAGCCAAGGGTCAGTGGATCGATGCCAAGGTCTTTCTGAATGCTGGAGCCAGCGATGGAAATGGTTGCGCGGTCAGCGTAGTTGATGGTCGTTACGACGAACAACAGAAACAGAATCAGATAACGCACATGCGTTTTCTTATTGGCGTGCATCGGTCCACTCCCAGATTTTTATCTTTATAGGGCTGCCGCCATCGAGGGCGGCATGCAGTGCTACGTTATCGTACAAGCAAGCTTGCGACTAGCACTTCAATGGGATTTTTTCTTCAAAGTATGGCGTTGTCCTTGTTAAAAGGGCTGTAGTTGTCCGACAGCTATGCCAATTGCGCAACACCCACGTAGAAATGCCAGGCCACAACCGCCGCCGACACTGAAATTTGTCTTACGTTCACCACTTTCACCCTAGACAGCGACGATTGGTAAGGATATGTTTCACGGGCCGAACGGCGCCATGGAGGCGCCGCGGCCTATAGGGATGCGGGGTTGGAATCATGAGCACCAGATCGATGCTGGCACTCGCCGTGGGTTGTCCACTGCTCTGTGGCTGTGTACAGGGCCCGCCCTTGCAGTACACAGCCTTTTCAGACAGCGCCGCTGCCAAGCAAGGGGACTATACCGGCCTGACCAAATTCACCTTGGCACGCAGCCTGGTGTTGGTTCAGGCCAGCAAAGGGCAGCCTTTGTCACTGGCATCCATTCCGGTTGAAGCGGTAGGCGAAGGCACTGACTTCGGTATTCGACAGCTGGGCGCCTCAGCGGCCGAAGCGCTTCAGGTCACCAAGGTGGGCAACAGCAACCTGGTCAGCTCACTGAGCCTGGGCGGCGCTATCAATCGCGCCCAGCCCTTACTGCCCGGCGCTCTACTCATGCCACCCCTTAAGCCTCAGGCAAGCCTGGCCGTAGCCATCGATACGCAAGCGCTACTAAGCGCGGCCAGCCCTGGGGCGAGCATGGTAACGGGAGTAACACAGGGCGAAGGCGGTGAATTGGCCTACAGCGTTGCTTTTGCCGCGGTGGGCGCCGACGCGATTCCCACGGGTGCGTTAGATCTAAAACATACTGGCAGCCTGTATTTCTACTCGGCTTGCCGGCAGGCCACGTTTACGTTTCTCAATCCGCCCTTGGCAGGCCACCCCTATACGTTGATGGTTGCAGACCCACACTTCGTACAGACCGTAGCCGTAACCCCAGGCCGGACCATTGCCAGCCATGCGGCCTGCGGGGTGGATATACTTGCCGGCCTGGCGGCGCCACGCGCCGAAGATGGCGAACTTGCCCAGCGCAGCGAACGTGCCCGTAGCCTCAATGGCCACTGGGCCACCCGGCTGATGGAAAATACCCCTGCCGCCCTGGCCGCGCTCAAGCATCAAGCGGCCCTCAAGCCCACTCGACGCAAGGGCAAACCCGCCCTGGTCAGCGGGGGTACCTTGCCTGCGACCGCGCCAACGCAACTGCCACCTCCAGCAGCGAACGGCCCGCTACGCAATGCCGAAATTCGTATTCCTACTCCGCGACCAGGGGAATCTTTCGCGTTCTAGCTCAGGCCTGGTCTACTTCCGGGTCATCTTGGCTTAAAGGTTTGTCTTTATCGGTACGGCCTTTGTCAGCGATTTCACGGCTACCTGCCTTTCCGTCGTTTTGCGGATCGGCCTCGCCACCATATTCGTCAAAGTCATCGGGGGGGCCCATCGGTACATATTTATCAACCATGGTGGTGTCCTTAAGCGGTGAGTTCAAAAGCTACTTAACTTCGAGGGCCTGCACCGCTTCAGCGTTCAGTTGGCCTGCGCCGCGACCTTAGGCAGGGCAAAACCTCAATGAGCCACTACACTTTGGTCAACGCTTAGAAGCGCACGATACTCAAAAGCCCCACCAAGGAGTGACCATGACCAAACCCGCCATCGGCACGGATGCTCTGCTCGATAGCTTGTATTGGGGGATCGTTTCCGCCCATTCGGCTATTCGGCCAGCGGTCGCGGTCACCCCCTTGGTGTACAGCGAACGGTTTTCGGTGGCGATGGGTTGCGAGGTGTACCTTAAGTGTGAGCATCAGCAGCTGACCGGTTCATTCAAATATCGCGGTGCCTACAACAAGCTGCGCCTGCTCTGCCCCCAAGGCCGGGCCAAGGGCATCTGTACAGCCACCACGGGCAACCATGGTTTGGCCATCGCCTTGGCCAGCCGGCAGGCCCAGGTCAACGCCACTATCTATACCCCGCAGCGGATGTCCCCCCACAAGATCGAATCCATGCGCGCGCTTGGTGCCACGGTAATACCCGTTGCGGGTACCACCCTGGAAGCGGAGTTGTTCGCTGAACACGAAGCGCGCCGCCAAGGTAAGACCTACGTCTCCCCCTACAACGACCTTGACGTCATCGCGGGCCAAGGCACCGTGGGAATGGAAATCAACGACCAGCAACCGGAGCTGGACGCGGTATTTGCCTGCATGGGTGGTGGGGGCCTGATTACCGGCCTGGGCACGGCCTTGTCACGCCTCAACCCCGGCGCTGAAATCATCGGTTGTTCCGCCGAGCGCGCCGGTGTCATGCACCGCTCACTGGACGCAGGGCAGATCCTCACCCTCGAAGAGCGAGATACCCTGGCCCAAAGTACGGCAGGCAACCTGTACCCTGGAGCGATCACCTTCAGCTTGTGCGAGCGCCTGGTTGATCGCCGCGTACTGGTGAGCGAAGAGGAAATCCGCTGGGCGATGCGCGCGGTAGCCGTGGATGAACACTGGATCGTCGAAGGCGCCACCGGGGCTTCCCTGGCGGGTGCTTTAAAGCTGGCCCACACCCTGCGTGGCAAACGTATTGCGATCGTGTTGTGCGGCAGGAACGTCGAGTGGCCTGAGTATATGCAGGCCGTGTCCTGAGGCGTTAGAACAGGGTTTCGACTTGGGCCAGCACGCCACGGTCCATCTGCCCCGTATGCACATGCAAGGTCACGTAGCTCTGCAACATGTCCAGCTTGGCATTGAGCAAGTCCCTGCGGGCTTCGAACAACCGTTGTTGGGCATCGAGAATGTCCACGGTAGAACGCACGCCGCCCTGGAAGCCTTTTTCCGTGGAGACCAGCGCCCGCTGGTTGGACTCTACCGCGCGTTGGGTAGCGCGGCATTTGGCATAGCCAGCCACTACCCCGGCGTAGGCGGTTTCCACATCCTCGGTCAGTTGCTGGCGCTGGGCATCGGCGTCGGCCTGAGCACCGGCCAACGCTGCGGTAGCCTTACGTACCGAGGCACTGGTGGAGCCACCCCGGTACAACGGAATATCCAAGGCCAGGCCCACGTAGTAGCTGTCTTGACGAGGTGAAATTTCCTCGTATTGAGAGTTATCCCGGCGCGTGAGCTGGGTGGTCAGCGACAACGTGGGGTAATGCCCCGCTTGCTCTGCCTGAGCTTCGGTCTCTGCCACCTTCACCTGGGCCAGGCGGGCAGCCAGCTCCGGGCTGGTGTCCCGGGCCAACGCGGTCCAGTAAGGCAGGTCATGTTCGGCGCTCAACGGGTTGGTGTCCGGCGGCAGCTCGCGCATGGGCTCGATTTCCAGCAAGGGCAAGCTCCCACGGCCGGAAAGGGTACGCAGCGCCGCGGTACGCTGGGCCTGGTTCTCCGCCTCCTGGGCCTGTACCAAATCGTAACGGGCACGGGCTTCGTCGACATCGGTGACAGCGCCCTGCCCTTTGTCGAACAGCCGCTGGCTCTGCTCCACCAACCCGCCGATGGCGGCCTTTTGCTGGGCAATCAGCTTGAGCTCATTCTCCACCCTCGCCACGGCGAAATATGCCTTGGCCACCCGGTCGAACAGCGCCTGGTTGGCCACGTCATATTGCACTTCACCCAGCTGTCCACGGGCTTTGCCGCCTTCGTAGGCCGCCCAGCGGCCCTTGTCGTAGATGGGTTGCTGGGCGATCAGCGACATACTGTTGGACTGGTAATCGTCGCTGTCCACATAGCTGGCATCGGTACCGCCATCAGTACGTCCGCCTTTGCCGTAGCGGGAACTCAGCGACACTTGCGGCAACAACCCACCCCGGCCAATCGCCTCTTCGTTCTGGGCAGCCTGGTGCGTGAAGTCCGCCGAGCGCATCACCGGGTCATTGAGCCGAGAGGCGTCGTACAGCTGCAACAGGGTCAGGCGGTCATTGCCGGCGCTATGGGTTTCAGGCTGGGCCTGTACCTGCATGGCCAGGCACAGGAGCGCGAGCGGGAGCCAGCGGTTACTCATTCACTCTTCCTTGAAGGCAGCGAGCAGGCGCTCGCGCAAGGGTTTCATCAGGTAATTGACCAGGGTACGTTCGCCGGTCACAACAGTAACGTCGGCCATCATCCCGGGCTTGACCGGCAAGCCCGCGGCTTGCAGCTTGGGCAGGGCATCAGCGGGCAATTCCACTTTGGCGCTGAAGTACGGCTGGTGAGTCTGCTCGTCCATCAGTTGGTCCGCCGATACCGTGGCCACCTTGCCGGTGACCGTAGGGGTGTCTACCCGCTGCAAGGCGGTAAAGTGAACCTGCACGGGCAGCCCTGGATGCAGTTTGTTGGCCAGCATCGGCGGGAAGCGCGCGGTGATGCCCAAGGGAGTGCCTTGGGGCACGACCTCCATCAGCGCCTGGCCGGCAGTGGCTACCCCACCAATGGTGTGTACAGTCAGGTTGAGCACTTCACCGGAGACCGGCGCCTTAAGGGAGCCGTTATCCACTTCAAACCGCAGGCCGCGGATCTGGTCGGCATAGCCACTGGCTTCAGCGGCCACGTCACTGAGCTGGCTCTCGGCATCGCGGCGGAACTCCTGCTCCTGCTGCATGGCCTTGAGCTTGCTTTCATTGATCGACTGCTCGGTTTTGCCGACATCACCGATGGACGAGGCAATCTGCCCTGATAGCTGCGCGGTGTTGCGCTCAGCCTCGAACAGCTTGGCCTTGGGTACATAGCCATCCTGGGCCAGCTCACGCAGGCCACTGAGTTCTTCCTGTTGGAAGCTCATCTGGGCATCGTAGTTGCCCTTTACCTGACGGTAAGCGCGAAGTTGCTGAGTAAGGGACGCCACTTCGTGGTCCACGATCCCCTGGCGGCTGGCCAGCTCGGCCTTACGGGTGAGGAACAGATTCTGCTGCAAGGCCATGGATGCCTTGGCGCGGGGGTCATTGGCATGCTCGAGCAGGTCCTGGGGCCACTCGATACTGTCCTGACGCAGCCGCTCGGCGGTCAGGCGCGCTTCCGTGGCACGCGCGGTCAACAACTTGCCCAGGGTCACGTCCAACTGCGCCTGGGCCTGCACGGTATTGAGTTGCACCAGCAGTTGGCCTTGGGTCACCTGGTCGCCTTCGCTGACCAAGATCTTGTCCACCACACCCCCCACCAGGGGCTGCACGGTCTTGCGCTCGCCGGCCACCACCACCGTGCCCTGCCCAACCATGCCTTGATCCAGCGGCGCGAGGAACGCCCAAAGGAGGAACCCACCCAGGGCAATGCCCAGGAACCACAGCCCTTTGCGCGCGGTGGCGGCCGCATCGGCGTTGGCGCTGTCATTGTTGATGGGGCTCACCGGCGCCAAGGGGCGTCGTGCACTGACTTCACGCATCGTTACGCGCCTCTTTTACCGGGGCTGGAGCATTGGTAGGGGCTGGCCCCTTCGCGGGCGGCAATACCGCCTTAAGCACTTGGTCGCGGCTGCCGAACAGTTGCTGGCGGCCATCGTTGAGCACCAGAATCTTGTCTACTACCCCCAGCACGCTGGGGCGGTGGGTGATCATGATCACCGTACTGCCCGCAGCCTTCAAGGCGCGCAGTGCATGCACCAAAGCCTGCTCGCCGGCTTCGTCCAGGTTCGAGTTAGGCTCATCCAGCACGATCAACGCAGGTTCGCCGAACACCGCTCGGGCTAAACCAATGCGTTGCTTCTGCCCGCCAGACAACCCTTGCCCGCCTGGGCCAAGCACCGTGTCGTAGCCTTGAGGGAAGCGCAGCACCATGTCGTGGATGCCTGCATGACGCGCGGCACGAATGATCGGTTCTGAATCCAGGTCGCCGAAGCGCGCGATGTTTTCCGCCACGCTTCCGTCGAACAGCTCGATGTCTTGGGGCAAGTACCCCAAATGCGGCCCCAAGGCCTCTGGCGCCCACTGGTCCAAGGGCGCGCCATCGAGGCGAACCGCCCCGGCCAGCGGTGGCCATATCCCAACCAAGGCCCTCGCCAGAGAGGATTTACCCGATGCGCTAGGGCCGATCACCGCCAGGATTTCACCCTTGGCCAGTTCGAAGTCTACCCCTGTGATGATCGGCTCTTCGGCGCCCGGCGCGGCGACTTGCAGGCGCTCGACCTTCAACGCGCCGGTGGGTGACGGCAGCGCCATGGGCGGCACTTCCACCGGCTCCTCGGCAAGCAATTGGCTTAACCGGTGGTAGCTTTGTCGGGCCCCAACGAATTGCTTCCAGGAGCCAATGGCGATTTCCACGGGCGCCAAGGCGCGGCCTAGCAGCAAGGACATGGCGATCATCATGCCGCCGGAGATCTGCCCTTCGAGCACCAGCAAGGCACCCAGCCCCAGGGACAGGCTTTGAGCGGCAATACGCACGAACTTGGTCATGGAACTGATCCGCGCGCCCCGGTCGCTGGCCACCGCCTGCGATGCGATCATGCCCTGTTGAAGCCAGCTCCAGCGCTTGCGCAACGCCGGCAGCATACCCATGGCCTGAATCACTTCAGCGTTTTGCAAGGTACTGTTGACATACAGGTTGGCCTTCATCGAAAGGCCATTGGCGTGCGCCAGGCTAGGCCGCGTGGATAGCTCACCCCACAGCGCCAACCCTACCAGCGTTATGGCAACGCCAAGGGACAGCACGCCAAACCAGGGGTGAAACAAAAAGGCGATGACCATGAACACCGGCAACCAGGGGGCGTCGAGCATCGCCAGTAAGCCTTGACCGGTAATGAACTGCCGTACCTGGGTCAAGTCGCTGAATACTTGGGCGGGGTTGCTGTCTTGCTTACGCAGGCTGCGCGTGAACGCGGCGTCGAACAACCGCTGCGCAAGCCCGGCGTCGATACCGGCGCTCATGCGGATCATTACCTGGCCGCGTAGCCACTCGATCAGCCCACTCAAGGCGAACAGCCCCAGGGCGATCAAGGTCAGCATCAATAAGGTGGTTTCGTTCCGGCTGGTCAACACCCGGTCATACACCTGCATCATGTACAGCGACGGTACCAGCACCAGCAGATTGATGACCCCGCTGAAGATAGCCAGGGACCAGAACACCTTCCGATACCTGAGCAGTGCCGCGTCGATGTCATTGCGAGGATCGAGTGTCAGGCGCATTAAAACTTTACCAAGAGAGGAAACCGAGGCTCAGACCGTGGAGTTTCGATTTCATTCCGCCATCACCGGTCATCCGTTGTGTTTTTCTGCGCATCCTTGCCTAACCCTAGACACACGGCAGCAGACTGGTACAAAAATTGGCGCATTGCAAGGCGCGCTAGCTAAAAGCGACCAGCAGGCGACGTAATTTTGACAAAGCTGGGGCTATCGAGTATCGAGCCTGATACGAAAGAGTTTGGAGCAAAAAAAACCCGGCGCCATTGTGGCAGCCGGGTGATGTAAAGCGAAATGAAATCAGCTAGGCGTACCTAAACCCTGAGACAGGTCGGTTTTGCCACTTTTGGCCAAGCCTTCACCGTACTGGGCGGTTTGGGCAGGGTTGTTACCCTCTTTGCCTGCATCAGCCTTGGTTTGGCTTTCTTGACCTTTGTCGTCAGCACCCGCCTTGGCGGTGCCTTCACGCACGTCTGCCATTGCAGCCTGAGCTTCGCTAGTAACAGCTTGCTTCACGTCTTGGGCTTTAGCCTTGACTTGTTGCACCAGGCTATCGCTGGTTTTACCCATCAGGCGATTTTCATGGCGAGTCACCGGTAATGCCGCACCGAAGGCTGCGCCTAACGCCAAGCCAACAGCCGCCAGCACCAAGGGTTGCTCTTGCAACAGGTATTGGAATTGGCCTTTAACCTGAGCACCGGTCTGCTTGGCCTGATGCGTCAGGTCATGCACATTACGGTTGAGTTGATCACTGCCCTCGCTGAGGCGATCGCTAGCACCGTCCCGCCAGGTAGTGGCGCTTTCTTTTACAGCGGAGGCATGGGAGGTGACGCTGTCTTTCACAGCCGCGGTACGCGCGGTAACACTGTCGGCCGCGCTACGCAGCTGATCCTTGGCACCGTCTACCGCGTCACCTACCTTGCTGGCTACAGCGGCGGCGCGATCCATCAGGCTTGGCCCGGTGCTCACCCTAGCTGGAGCAATGGGGCGATTCTGGTTCATCGCCAGCCATGCCAGGCTCAAGGAAGCCAATACCGTAGGAATGGGGTTGTTCTTGACCGTAGTGCCGAGGTTCTGGAAAAACTCCCCACCATTGCCCTTGGTATAGGAAAGCGCCTGGTCGAACAACTGGCCAGGGGTCAGTTTGCTTTCCAGTGCATCGACCAAGTTGCTGATGCTAGCGCGCTGCTGGTCAATTTCGTGTTCCAGGGTTTCGGGGCTCTTATGGGACTGAGCGGTAATCGAAGAAGTCATGGCAATTTGCTCCGCAGGGCTTGCTGGTCTTTATCCATCGCGTTCAACGTGCGGTCAGGGCGCAACTGCGAAGGTTCGAATTGCTTCTTGCCGCTTTGCACCATCACAAAGCCAATGATGACTACGATAGCGCCCACGATCAGTGCCGCGGCCCAAGGCTGCATTACAGTACTCAGGCCGTATACAGCAGCCATCAGCAATACGATAAAGCCTGCGAGTAGCACAATCGCACCACCGGCAACTGCCATGGCGCCAGCCTTCAACGCCGTGACGCTTTGCTCCATCTCAGCCTTCGCCAGGGCCAGCTCCTTGCTGAACAGCGCGGGCACTTCGTGGGTCAGCTGCCGTAATAAGCCTATCATACTGGCATCACCCTCGGGGGTGTGCACAGTAGTGGCTGGCCGGGGCTGGGCCACGTTGGGCGTGGGCGTTGGTTGGCTCTCCAGGGTCATAGCACACCTCCTTTGTTCGACGCGCTACCAAGAATAGGGTCTTTCACCGGGTCCACGGTAGGGTATGCCGCGGGCGCGCCCAGTGGGTCATCGGCAGGCATGGGGCTTACGCCAACACCGGCACGGGCGCTGGAATCGTCGCTGTTAAAACCGGTGTTGACCGAGCCGCCGCTGGCTAAGCCACTGCTAGGCGTTACAGAGGTTTCAAATGGGCCAGTGGCGCCATACGCCTCAGGAGGGGTTGGAGCCATCGCGCCCATGCCATCATCCGAATGAGTTGCAGTGCTGCTAGCCGCATTGGTAGAGGCTTTGATAAAGCGCGACAGGGCAAAGCCCACCGCGACCGTGCCGGCCAAGAACAACATCGGGTTCTGGCGTGCCAGGCGAGCGCCCTCCTGCAACAGCTCTTCGGCGCTCTTGTTGCGCATACGGTCGGCAAACTCACCTAGGTTCGAAGCCATGTCCGAGATGCCTTGGGCCAGGCCGAGACTGTCGTGACCCTCCATCGCCGAGGCTACCGACTGGGCGCCTTCGACCAGGCCTTCAAGCTGGTCAGCGGCCTTGTCGCGATACTGTTCGAATTGCTGGCTGCCTTGCTCTTTCAACTCGCTTACAGCGGCGCTGGCATCGGTACTAAGGGTATGAAGATGCTCTTGGGCACGATCCGCGCCTGTTGGCGTCTGGTTAGGCTGGGTCATTATGTCGCTCCTCAAAGGAAGTGGCCGGGTGACGTGCGCCCACTTAACGAATGTGGCCGCAACGTCTTACCCTATTGAGGACGTGAATAAGCTAAGCGGAGTTCATTCTATTCACTGCCGTTCGGGTAACCGGTCATCAGCTTTCCCGTACGATCAGCTCAAAGCCTAGGTCCAGTGAGCCTTGAGCGGCGCGCCCTTCCAGCCGCTCAAGCAGCAGCCGCGCGGCTTGGCGGCCGATTTCCGCCCGTGGCGTACGGATGGAAGTAAGCCTGGGCACCATATGGGCCGAGGCAGGTAAATCATTGAAACCCACCACTGACACCTGCTCCGGAATTTTCACGCCCAGCCGCTGTGCCTCGAAGATTGCACCCTGGGCCAGGTCGTCATTGCAGAAGAACACGCCATCCACATCTGAATGTTGCTCGATCAGTTGCCGGAACAATACCCCACCCAAGCCGATGGAAGATGGCTGCGGGCACATGATCTCCAGCGCGGGGGCCTGCAAACCGGCGGCGGCCCGGCGAAAGCCTTCGGCACGGCGCAGAACCCGAGGGTCCAATTGCGCAGCGACATAAGCCAGGCGCTTGCGGCCATTGGATAGCAGGTGCCTGGCGGCCACCGCGCCGGCTTGCTCCTGGGAGAAGCCCACGCTGCTGATCCCAGGCTCCTCGCTTAAGTCCATCATATGCACGCAAGGAACTCCGGCCACCGCCAGCAGATGATTGACGCTATCTCGACGCTGCACCCCGGTAAGCAACATCCCGCAGGGCTGATAGGCGAGGTAATTACGGATCAGGTTTTCCTCTTCCTGGTCGTCGTAGTGATAGTTGCCTATCAATACCTCCATTCCCCGGGGCCTCAACACGTCGTGGATGGCTTCGAGGGTATCGATGAACAGGTGGTTGGACAGTGACGGGATCAATACCACCACAGACTGGCTGCGCGCGCAGGCCAATGCACGCGCGGCCGGGTTGGCAATATAGCCCAACTGAGCAGCGGCTGCTCGCACCCGCTCGGCCAGCTCAACGGCCACGGTACTGACACCCCGCAGAGCCCTTGAAGCGGTGATAGGTGATACGCCAGAGAGGCGCGCGACTTCATCAAGTGTGGGGCGGCCGGTAGTACGCGTGCCGGAGCGAGCCATGAGGCGGGTTTCCTGAAACGTGCGACGAAAGGTGCAGTGTATGAATTTACACTTGCCTATTGTAAGAATTTGGCTAAGGTAGCGCTGTCTCAGGCCGTCAGCAAATACAGAATTTTCCTTACGGCCCGCCGTCGAAGCCTTTAACCCGCTTTGGCAATACCAACAACAACATGGGTGTGGCGTCAGCGGACTACAGTTGCCTGTGTAGCCCGAGACAGCGCTACCCCGCTGGAGGTACTGATGGTTTCCCCCCTCAGCGCGCTGGTGGTCATGGGCGTATCCGGCTGCGGCAAAAGTAGCGTCGGCGCGGCTATTGTCCACCGTAGCGGCGGCCACTTGATCGAAGGCGACGCCTTCCACCCCCCGGCCAACATCGAAAAGATGAGCGCTGGCATTCCCTTGGATGACAACGACCGCGCGGGCTGGCTGCAACGCTTGGGCGAAGAAATGGCCCTTCTGGTGGCCAAGGGCGAACGCCCGGTGCTCACCTGTTCAGCGCTCAAGCAGCGCTACCGCGACACCCTTCGCCACGCTGTCCCTGAACTGGGCTTTGTGTTCCTTGCCTTGACCCGCGAAGAAGCCGCCCACCGGGTCGCCCATCGCCCCGGCCACTTTATGCCTGCCAGCCTGATCGACAGTCAGTTCGCGGCACTGGAGTCCCCCGTCGGCGAAGCCTTCACCCTCGCGGTGGATGCCGCCGAACCTATCGAACACATCGCCAAGCAGGTCGACCAGTGGCTGCGTGACAGCGGCGCGGTTGGCCTGAGCGATAGCAACTCAACCGACACACCTGCTAGCACCCCCTTCTGCGCCCTTAATAATCACAATACGAGGCCTTGACCATGTTCGGTTTGCCCCTTGATACCTTTTTGCTGCTCGATGCACTGGTCACCATCGTTGGCCTGATCCTGCTAATCACAAAATTGAAGGTTCACCCCTTCGTGGCCCTTACTCTGGCGGCGGGCTTTCTAGGGCTAACCTCTGGCATGCCAGTGGCCAAGGTGATGAAATCCTTCCAGGACGGTTTTGGTGGCGTACTGGGCTTCGTGGGGATCGTGCTGGCCTTGGGCACGATGCTAGGCAAACTGATGGCCGACTCTGGCGGCGCTGACCAGATCGCGCAAACCCTGATCCGTTGGTTTGGTGTACGCCAGGTGCATTGGGCGATGATGTTCTCGGCCTTTCTGGTGGGCATCCCGCTGTTCTTCGAGATCGGCTTCGTACTGTTGATTCCCCTGGTATTCATCGTGGCCCGCCGCTCGGGCGTATCGCTGGTGAAAATCGGCATTCCTCTGCTAGCGGGGCTGTCGGTGGTACATGGTTTGGTACCCCCCCACCCGGGCCCGCTGCTGGCCATCGGCGTATTCGGCGCGGACATCGGCAAGACCATCTTCTATGGCCTGCTGGTGGGTTTGCCCACGGCCATGATCGCCGGCCCACTGTTTGGCGCATTCATCTCCAAGTACGTGCCAGGTACCCCTTCCCAGGAGCTGATGGACCAGATCGCCAAAGAATCATCAGCGCGGGAACTGCCAAGCTTTGCCATTACGTTGGTCACGGTGTTGCTGCCAGTGTTCTTGATGCTGCTTAAAACCTTCGCCGACGTAGTATTGCCCGCCGACCATGTGGTGCGGGTATGGATGGACTTGATCGGCCACCCTATCACCGCGCTACTGGCTGCGCTGTTGCTGGCCTTCTATACCTTTGGTTTTGCCCGCGGCTTTTCGCGCTCCCAGGTCATGAAACTGCTGGACCAAAGCCTGGCCCCGACCGCGGCGATCATTCTAATCGTCGGCGCCGGCGGCGGCTTCAAGCAGATGCTGGTGGACACTGGCGTAGGTAACGTTATTGGGCAGATGGCCGTTCACGCGCAGATCAACCCACTATTGCTGGCCTGGTTGGTCGCCGCGGTGATTCGCGTTGCAACGGGGTCGGCCACCGTGGCTACCATCACCGGCGCAGGCATCGTGGCCCCGGTAGTGGGCTTGATCCCAGGCGTGAATCGGGAGCTGCTGGTATTGGCCACCGGCGCGGGTTCGGTGATTTTGTCTCACGTCAACGACGCGGGGTTCTGGCTGGTGAAGCAGTACTTCAACATGACCGTGGCGGAAACCTTCAAAACCTGGAGCATGATGGAGACCATTATTTCGGTCGTGGGCATTGTGCTCATACTACTGCTGTCCATGGTGGTCTAGCCCCCATTCGCCACGGCCCGTAGGCCGCCGTGGCGCTTCGCTTATACCGTTCGTCGCTCCGCTGGCACCTTGCTACATTTCCTCTCCCCTAAGTCATGTGTCTTTCATATTGGAGGCGAACATGACCAGCAAACGCATCAGTACGTTGTTCCTAGCCGCTGCAGTCAGCCTGGGCAGCGCCGTTGCCATGGCTGATTCGAGCACCGGCACTACCCACAATACCCACGGCACCATGCCTGGCGCGCTGCCCGCCGATAAAGGTGGAGCAACGGGTACCGGGACAGGCAGCTTGCCTAACCGCAATACCGATGGCTCGGTCACGACCATGCCCAACACTTCGAATGAGGCAGTTGACGGCCCCAAGACCCCAGAGCCCACTGATACCAAACCCATGAATGGTAAAACCGGCATGGGTGGCACAGGGTCCGAAGGTACTGGCGGCGGTTCGGGCGCCAAATAAGCGGAGGCTCCATGACTACCCCCACACCGAATGTAGACAACGACAAACCGCGCACGCCTGATGCCGATGGGGCGCGTAACGACTACGGGATTGACCCCGAGGGCAAACTGCCTGAAGGGACTGAAAATACCTCTCGCCCGGATCAAGGCAATACCTCTAGCAGCGATTCGGACTCCGCAACGGCTGAAGGTAATACCTTCAGCCCGGATTTCGAGCCCGAAGAAGGCGATGACGATAGGGGCAACCGCACCAAGCCGAAAGACGGTGACATCGATACCGATGGCGGCTAGTAGCCCTTGTAACGCCGATGAGTGCTACCCCCGCCTTGAAGCGGGGGTAGTCGTTTTTAGGCGCGAGTTATGATCAACGCTTAGGGCATTACAGGCGGGATATAGGCTAACGTACTGCCCAAGGCCCATAACAGCGCCAATACCAATGGCACATGCACCAACAGCTGTACGAAGGAAAACCCGATCAATTCTCGTGCTTTAAGCCCTAGTACACCTAGCAGGGGCAACATATAGAACGGGTTGATCAAATTCGGCAGTGCCTCTGCGGCGTTGTAGATCTGCACCGCCCAGCCTAAGTGGTATTTCAGATCGTTGGCCACTTGCATCACGTAGGGAGCCTCGATGATCCACTTGCCGCCCCCGGATGGAATGAAGAAGCCCAATACCGCTGAGTACACGCCCATTAGCAAGGCATAGGTGTCGTGGCTGGCAATCTGTACGAAGAAGGTGGCGATGTGGTGTGCGACCGTCTGCCCTTCTCCGCCCTTGACCGTGGTCATGATCGCGGCGATGGACCCGTACAACGGAAACTGAATCAGCACCCCGGTCGTGGTGGGCACCGCACGGGCTACGGCATCGAGGAAGCTGCGCGGGCGCCAGTGCAATAGCGCACCCAGCATGATGAACAGGAAGTTATAGGTGTTCAGCCCGGAAATCGCAGTAATCGCAGGCTTGCTGGCAAACTCCCGCGCTAGCCAGCCTCCCGCCAGCGCCACCAGAATCAGCGTTAGTACCGGGCTGTACTCTAGCCATTCCCCGGGGCGCTGCCGCTGGGCCAGCCTTGGCAGGCTGAAGCTTGGGTCCACGCCACAAGCACGGGCGTCCTTGGCCGTGGTCGGGCCAGGTGCGGTGGCGTAGGCGACCACCAAAGACACCAGCACCAGTGCCAGCAGCATTACGCCTGATTGCCACAGGAAGATCGTCTCGGTAAACGGAATCACCCCGGTAATGGCCAAGATCGACGGCGGTAGGCTGGCTGGGTTGGCCTGCAGTTGCGCTGCTGAAGAAGACAACCCCAGGGCCCATACCGCGCCTAGGCCCAGGTAGGCCGCCGCACCGGCGGCGCGGTAGTCCATGCGCAGGTCTTCGCGGCGGGCCAATGCCCGCACCAGCAGCCCCCCGAACACCAGTGACAGGCCCCAATTGAGCAATGAGGCCACCATGGAAATCAGCGCAACCCAGGCCACCGCCGACCGGCCATTGCTGGGCACGCGGGCCAGGCCTTCGATCAGGCGCACCGCGGGCGGAGAACTGGCGACCACATAGCCACCAATGACCACAAAAGCCATTTGCATGGTGAAGGGAATTAAACTCCAAAACCCATCACCAAAGGCCGCGGCGGTGGCTGTGGGCGTGCCGCCCATGGCCAACGCGGCCAAGGCCACCACCACTACCGCCAAGGCGGCGAACACATAGGAATCCGGGAACCAGCGCTCGGCAAACTGCGAGCAACGCAAGGCAAACCGGGCAAAGCGGCTGTCTTCCAGTGCAGCGGGCATATACGCAACCTTTTATTGTCGTTATAGGTAGAGCTACGGTTAAAACGGTTCAGGCTGAGCTTAGAAGGTCATTTCAGGTACGTCACCTGACACCACCAGTTTACCAGCGGTCTTGGCGACGATTTCCTCCACGCTGACCCCCGGCGCGCGCTCGCGCAGCACAAAAGCACCATTCTCGATTTCAAGCCAGGCCAAATCGGTCAGCACCTTGCGGATGCAACCAGCGCCGGTCAGCGGCAGCGTGCACTGGGGTAGCAATTTGGACTCCCCGTCCTTCGACGCATGAGTCATGGTCACGATAATGTTATCCGCCCCAGCCACCAGGTCCATGGCACCGCCCATGCCCTTGACCAACTTGCCTGGGATCATCCAGGACGCGATATTGCCCTGCACGTCCACCTCGAACGCACCGAGTACGGTCAGGTCCACATGGCCGCCGCGGATCATGGCAAAGGAGGTAGCCGAGTCGAAGATACTGGCGCCCGTTCGCGCGGTAACCGTTTGCTTGCCGGCATTGATCATATCGGCGTCCAGGGTCGCTTCGGTGGGAAAAGCCCCCATGCCGAGCAGGCCGTTTTCCGATTGCAGCATTACATCCATGCCCTCAGGCACATAGTTGGCTACCAAGGTCGGTATACCGATGCCCAGGTTCACATAGAAACCGTCTTGCAGTTCGCGAGCCACGCGTTGGGCCATTTGTTCACGGGTTAAAGCCATGGTTCAGTCTCCAAGGGGGCGTTCACGCTTGCAGGGTGCGTTTCTCGATGCGTTTTTCAAAGCTGCCTTGGATCACACGGTCCACGAAGATGCCAGGGGTGTGAATCTGGCTGGGCTCAAGCAGGCCCGGCTCGACGATTTCCTCCACCTCCACCACCGTGACGCGCCCAGCGGTGGCGGCCAAGGGGTTGAAGTTCTGCGCGGTATGGCGATAGATCACGTTGCCGAAGTGGTCCGCCTTCCAACCTTTGACCAGGGCAAAATCCCCGGTGATGGCCTGTTCCAGGATGTAATGCCTGCCGTTGAATTCCCGCACTTCCTTGCCTTCAGCGATAGGTGTGCCGTAGCCGGTGGCCGTATAGAAGGCAGGTATTCCGGCCCCACCCGCGCGCATTTTCTCGGCCAGCGTGCCTTGCGGGGTAAGCTCGACGTCCAGCTCACCACTGAGCAACTGCTGCTCGAACAAAGCGTTTTCACCTACATAAGAGGCGATCATCTTGCGGATCTGCCGGTCTTCGAGCAGCACCCCCAAGCCGAAACCGTCCACGCCGCAATTGTTGGAGACCACGGTCAACCCGCGCACCCCCAAGCGTTTGATTTCGGCGATCAGGTTCTCTGGGATGCCGCACAGGCCAAAGCCGCCTGCAAGCACCGTCATGTTATCGGTAAGCCCTGCCAAGGCCTGTTCGTAGCTGTATACCCGTTTGTCGAGTCCGGCCATGGTGATTGCCTTCTTATGATTATCGGCGGCCCGTAGGCTGATAAGGGTATCTTCTGCCTTGGGGAGTTATTTGTTAATTTTGTTTTATTGATGAATTAATAAGGCGTGCAAATGAATCACCGCCAGCTTCGCGCGTTTGTTGCTGTAGCGCAAACCTTGAGCTTTGCCCAGGCTGGCGAGCGCCTGCATTTATCTCAGCCGGCCCTGAGCCTGAGTATCAAGGCCCTTGAAGAGCGCCTGGGCGGCCCTTTGTTGGTGCGCAGCACCCGCAGCGTGAGCCTTACGCCGGAGGGGGAAACCTTGCTTGGCCTCGCCCGGCAACTGCTGGCCGATTGGGACAACACCGAAGAGCTGTTGCGCCAGCATTTCACCTTGCAGCGGGGCAAGGTATCCATCGCGGCGATGCCCTCCTTCGCGGGCAATCTGCTGCCCCAAGGTTTGCGCCAATTCAAGGACCTGCACCCGAAGGTCAATGTGGCGGTGCATGACGTGGTCAACGAGCAAGTACTGGAAATGGTTCGCCAACGGCGGGTAGAGCTGGGTATAGGTTTTGAACCCGCCGCGACCTCTTCGCTAGTGTTTCAGCCGTTGTTCACCGACCGTTTCGTGGCAGTGGTGCCCCAGAACTCGCCCCTGGCACAGCAGGGGAGCCTAACCTGGTCGCGGCTGCTGGAAGAGGATTTCATCACGTTGCAACGGCCTTCGGCGGTGCGCTTACTGCTGGAAGCGGACCTTCAGGCCCGGCATGGCCGCCTGGCCGTGGCTTTCGAAAGCCATCAGCTCAGTACAGTCGGCCGGATGGTCGCCTGTGGCTTGGGGGTGAGCGCGGCGCCTGCGCTCTGTACTGGGCAAATGCAGGAAGCCGGGGCCCATTGCCTGCCTTTGGAGGAACCTCGCATCGAACGGCGAATCGGATTGATGCGCCTGGCTGATCATCGGCTGTCCAGCGCGGCGCAGGCGCTGCACGACGTGTTGCTCGCCGTGCTGGCCAGGCCTGCCTGAACCCTTTGAAGGAGAACCGCTATGCGAACCCTGCAACTGGCCGGAATCGAATTGCCCGTGATAGGCCAGGGCACTTGGCGAATGGGCGAAGACCCGGCGTGCCGTGAAGATGAAATCGCCGCCTTGCGCCTGGGCCTTGAATTGGGGCTACAAGTGATCGACACCGCTGAAATGTATGGCGAAGGCAGCGCTGAAAGCCTGGTTGGGGACGCTATAAAAGGCGTGGCTGATCCTGTTTACTTGGTCAGCAAGGTCTACCCTCATAATGCCAGCCGCAACGGCGTGATCGAGGCCTGCAACAGAAGCCTGAAGCGCTTGGGCGTTGAGCACATTCAGCTCTACCTGTTGCACTGGCCGGGGCAGTACCCGCTGGAAGAAACCCTCGAAGGCTTCGAACAGCTACGCCAAAGCGGCAAGATTGGCGCCTGGGGCCTGTCGAACTTCGACGAGCCTGAGCTCAAACATGCCGCCCTAGAGGGCTGCGCAACTCAACAAGTGCTGTATAACCCTCAAGCCCGTGGTATCGAATTCGACCTTATGCCCTGGGCCAAGGCCCAGCCTATGCCGATCATGGCGTACTGCCCTATCGCCCAGGGCGGTGGGCTGCTTCAGCACCCGGTGTTGCAGCAGATTGCAGCACGGCGCAAAGTCACCCCTTCAGAGGTGTGCCTGGCATGGGTGGTTCGCAGTGGCGAGGTGATGGCCATTCCCAAGGCAGTGGACCCTGTTCATGTACGCCTCAATGCGCGTGCCGCGCAATTGGAGCTCACCGCCGAAGACCTCGCCGAGCTGAACGCCGCCTTCCCAGCGCCCAGCCGCAAACAGCGCCTGCGCATGGTGTAAGGGTTTTCAGCGTGCGCTTACCCCTGCTCATCCTCATCGGCGACCAGCCCCCAGTCCCGCGCCGCCGGCCGAGGCGTGGCCTGGGGCCCGACCGGAGCGCTGGTATGCTCGCCAGGGGTCTCGCCTTGCAATTTAAGGCGCAGGCGAAGGTTGTTCACAGAGTCTGCATTCTTCAAGGCCTCGTCTTCACTGATCGCCCCTTCCATTACCAGGTCGAACAGTGCCATGTCGAAGGTGCGCATGCCCAGGTTGACGGATTTTTCCATGATGCTTTTGAGTTCACCAAACTCACCGCGATGGATCAGGTCACGGATGGTGGGCGAACCAAGCATCACCTCCACCGCCGCGCGGCGCTTGCCGTCGAGGGTTTTCACCAAGCGCTGGGACACGAACGCCTGCAGGTTATTGCTCAGGTCGTTGAGCAATTGCGGGCGCCGCTCCTCCGGAAAGAAATTGATGATGCGATCCAGTGCCTGGTTGGCATTGTTGGCGTGCAGGGTGGAAATCGCCAAATGACCGGTGTCGGCGAAGGTCAGGGCATGCTCCATGGTTTCTCGGTCTCGGATTTCTCCGATCAGAATCACATCCGGTGCCTGGCGCAGGGTATTTTTAAGTGCCGCCTTGAAACTGCGGGTGTCTACGCCAACTTCCCGCTGGTTGACGATGCACTTCTTGTGGCGATGGATATACTCCACGGGGTCTTCGATGGTGATGATATGGCCGCTGCTGCTACGGTTACGGTGATCGATGAGCGCCGCCAACGACGTGGACTTGCCCGAGCCGGTGGCCCCGATGAACAACACCAGGCCATGCTTGCGCATCACCACATCCAAGAGGATAGGAGGCAACTTGAGGTCGTCGAACAGCGGAATATCCAGCTTGATGTTGCGCGCCACCAAGGATACCTCGTTGCGCTGTTTGAAAATGTTCACCCTAAACCGCCCTACCCCGGGTATCGACAGCGCCAGGTTCATTTCCAGGTCCTTGTCGAAATCGGCACGCTGCTCGGCATCCATGATGCCCGCGGCAATTTGCGCGACCTCACCAGGCTTGAGCGCTTCACTGCCCAGAGGCCGCAGCGCCCCGTTGAACTTGGCGCACGGTGGCGCGCCAGTGGACAGGTACAGATCGGAACCGTCCTGAGTGGCAAGCAGTTTAAGCAGGGCCGAAAGGTCCATGAGTGAGTCCGCCAATGATACGTTGGGATCGGTAAACGCAGCAGTGCATAGCTTGGCCGTTAATAGCCTTGTGGTGCAAATCCAATAGCAAGCAAAGGTAACCCGATGACAGTTATCAACCCGGCGGCACCACTGGAACCCAGCGTGAGCGCCGGCACCAGCGATGGCCTCGGCGCGCGGCACGAGCGATGCCCCGCGGGCCTGTGCATGGCGGTAGACATCGCGCTGGCAGCGCCAGTGCCCTGCGCCGTGGTGTGGGGCCGTGAGCATGCCCTGATAGGCAACCCGGCATTTTTTGCCCTGTTTGGCCTGGCCGAAGCGGGCTTCGGTGAACCTCTGGCCAAGCTGTTCCCGGCCTATGCCCAGCCCATGCGCGCGGCGTTGGCACAGGTGGCCGAAGGCAAGCACGCGCTTCTGACCGACCTGCCCGGCCACCTTGGCCGCGCTGCGGTGACCCCAGGCAATGAGCGCTTCGACGGGCATTTCACTCCGCTGCGCACGGAACAGAACCGGGTGCTGGGCACGTTGATAACGGTTATCGCACCCCTCCAGCCCAGGGACGGCACCCCGCTTCAACGGCGCCTGGCCGATCAGCAACGGGCCAACCAGGCCTCTGAAGAACGCCTGCGCCTGGCGCTGGACGCGACCAACGCGGTTGGTACCTGGGATTGGTACATCCGTGAAGACCGTTTTATCGCCGATGCCCACTTTGCCCTCATGCACCACGTGGACCCCTTGCAAGTTGGCCACCGCCCTATCGGTGATTATCTGGCCGCTGTCCACCCAGACGACCGGGTGTTCGTGGCGCGTCAGATCAAAACGTGCGTGCACGGTAGTGGCGAATTCGCCGAGGAATATCGCCTGTTGCAGCCTGACAGTACCTGGCGGTGGGTCTTCGCCCGTGGCCGGTGTTTCCGCGACGACCATGGCCGCCCTGCCCGGTTTATCGGCGCCTCTATCGACATCACCGAGCGCAAGCTGGCAGAGCGCGCCTTGCGTGAACTCAATGAAACCTTGGAGCAGCGAGTGGTCGAGCGCACCCGTGCCTTGGCCGACGCCAACCGCCGGCTACTGGCCGAGGCCCAGGAGCGGGAACGCACCGAAGAGCTGCTACGCCATGCACAAAAGATGGAAGCGGTTGGTCAACTGACCGGAGGCATCGCTCACGACTTCAATAACATGCTCACCGGCATCATGGGCAGCCTGGAGTTGATGAACCGCTACCTGGCCAAAGGCCGTAGCGCCGATATCGGCAGGCTGGCGGACGCCGCCCTGGCCTCGGCGCAACGCGCCGCGGCCCTCACCCATCGGCTACTGGCGTTTTCTCGGCGGCAATCGCTGGACCGTCAACGTATCGACCCCAACCAACTGGTCCAATCACTTGAAGACCTGCTGGTTCGCACCACGGGTGAACATATCGAACTGCGCCTGGACCTGAGCACCGATACCTGGTTGGTGCATACCGACCCCAATCAGCTGGAAAGCGCCCTGCTCAACCTGGTAATCAACGCCCGCGACGCCATGCCCAACGGTGGGCTGCTGACCATAGGCAGCGCCAATCGCGGCTTCAGCGACCCGCAGGCCAACCAACCCATGGAGCCCGTGCGCCCAGGCGAATACGCAGTGCTAAGCGTACGTGACAATGGTAGCGGCATGTCCGCGGCCACCCGGGCAAAGGCTTTCGATCCGTTTTTCACCACCAAGCCCACCGGTCAGGGTACCGGCCTGGGCCTGTCGATGATCTACGGCTTCGCTCAGCAAAGCGGCGGCCACGTGACCCTGCACAGCGAGCCTGGGCAGGGCACTGAGGTCAGTATCTACCTGCCTCGTTATCTGGACGCCAACGACGCGCAGGTTACCGCGATACCGGAGGCGCAGGCGCCGCTTGCCCAACAGGGCGAGAGCGTGCTGGTGGTCGAGGACGATCCCGCGGTACGCATGCTTATCCTCAACGTGCTGGATGAACTGGGCTATCACAGCCACGCCGCCGCGGATGCCCAGGCCGCTGTCCCCCTGCTGGAATCAGCACTGCGCGTCGATTTACTGGTTACCGATGTGGGCCTTCCCGGCATCAACGGGCGGCAGTTGGCGGAAATCGCCCGCAAGCGGCGAGCAGGCTTGAAAGTGCTGTTTATGACCGGTTACATCGATAAGGCCGCCGACCGAGAGGCATACCTGGAGGACGGCATGGATATCGTCAGCAAGCCGTTCACACTGGAAACCCTGGCCACTAAGGTCCGGCAGATGATCGGCGACTGAAAGCGTGGGCGGGGCGAGGTCAAGCAGGTACTATCCGTCCCCGTCTCCCGTAACCAGACACCTCACCGTTATGAAAGCACAGGCCCGCCATATTCTTGTTCCCACGGCCGAACAAGCCCAAGCCCTGCGCCAGCGCATAGCCAAAGGCGAAGCCTTTGACGTATTGGCGCGCAAACACTCGGTATGCCCTTCAGGTAAACGAGGTGGTGACCTGGGAGAAGTTCGGCCTGGGCAAATGGTTGCGGCCATCGACCAGGTGATTTTCCGCAAGGCCCTCAAACAGATTCATGGCCCGATCAAAAGCCGTTTCGGCTATCACTTGGTGCAAGTATTTTATCGAGACTGAAAAAAACCCGCATGGCTTGGTGGCTCATGCGGGTCTCGGGAAACTTTCGGCTTGCCGTTAGATACCTGCGATTCGGCGCTTCGGCCCGATGGCGCGCGTCGCATGGCGGCTTGTCATGTCCTTTCGCAAGCTTGCGATAAGGTTAGAGATGGCGCGGCTGCTGTTGAGCTTACGGGTGTCGATGCCGGTAGCAAGCACGTCGGCACGGTCCGAATTTGGCTGAAATACCTTTACAGTCAATGAATGATCCGCGCCTTGCGTGCACTGGCACCGCTGAGGGAGGAAACTGCTTTCAATGATATTGCGTAGTTCCAGCGTAGACAGCATCTTGTTTCTCCTTCGATTCAGTGAGTGCCCTGAACGCCTGCCTGCTGATAAGCATCAGGCAAGCAACCGACTCTCCATAAGTCAGCGTTTCAAAACACCTTTTTTAATGCACTTTCTATGCCTTTTAAACGTACGAGCATGTGGCTTGTATTATCAAACACTTAGTAAACAAACCTAAAGTTACATTAAAGACTCATGATGCATATTGCACGCTTTTGGCCGAGTGAGGCGTGCAGGTTGCACGTTTGTGGATCCAGTGGCACTCGGATGGGCCGCTGAACTTCTCATATGCCCCGCCAGTCATTTGAGATTATCCCGCTCATGTCAGGCAGGTCCCATGCCCCGTGCTATCTGGAAAGGCGCCGTCAGTTTCGGCCTGGTTCATATCCCTGTGGCGCTGGTTTCCGCCACCGCTTCCAAAGGGGTGGATTTCGACTGGCTAGACAAGCGCAGCATGGACCCGGTGGGCTACAAGCGCGTGAACAAAGCCACTGGCGAAGAAATGCAAAGCGACAACATCGTCAAGGGCGTGGAATACGAGAAAGGGCGCTATGTAGTGCTTAGCGAAGAAGAAATTCGCAAGGCGCACCCTGTCTCTACCCAGACCATCGAGATCTTTTCATTCGTTGATCGAGACCAGATCCCTCTGGCCAACATCGACACACCTTATTACCTCGCGCCTGATCGGCGCGGGGAAAAGGTCTATGCCCTGTTACGGGAAACCTTGAACCAGACCCATAAGGTGGCCTTGGCGCTGGTGGTACTGCATACCCGCCAATACCTCACGGCCTTGATGCCCCTTGATGATGCTCTGGTATTGGTGAAGCTACGTTGGCCGTCAGAGGTACGCGGCCTCGATAGCCTGGAGCTGGGCCCGGAAGTAACTGAGGTGGAACTGAAAAAAGGCGAGTTGGACATGGCTAAACGCCTTGTGGAAGACATGAGCGGGCAGTGGTCACCAGAAGACTACACTGATCAGTTCGAAGCCAAGATCATGGACTTGGTTAATCGCAAGGCCCATGAGGGGGAAATTGAAGACGTGGAGTCAGTGGAAGACACCGAGGGCAAGCAAAGCGCTGATGTGATCGACCTGACCGAACTGCTCAAGCGTAGCTTGGGCGGCAAGACAGGCGCGAAGCCTGCTGCAAAGGCAGCCGAGCAAAAGCCCAGCACCAGCAAGCCCGCCAAGCCCGGTACCGCGAAAAAGCCCCGCAAGGCGTCCTAACGGGCGCGTTTCCGACCGTCGCCAGAACTTGCCAGCGGTCGGTTGCATGGGGATGATGCCATAGGCCCAGGTAAGTCATCGGGCCCAGCCAGAACGCAAAGGAGGCGTAGCAGCACATGAGCCTTGGCAAGACCGAGCAGGAACTCAAGCGTGACCTCGAAGGCCTCGCACTGGATTTGAAGTGGTCAGCCGTCGAACTAAAAACCATTGCCCGCGCCCTCAAGGACAGTGGCCAACCTGCCCAGGTGCAGGCACTGCAGCGTATGGCGGAAGTGTTCGAACGGGGCGAAACCCGGTTGGCCCTGTATGCCACCGCTGTCAGTGACGGGCGTCTTGGCTGGGTGAGCGCAGAACACCCGCTAACGGAGACTGACTTGCCGTCGTGAGGTCGTACGCTGTCCATCAATACCCTCTTGGCCTGTGCTGATTTCAACGTCCAAGCGGAACCCTGGGTTTTTTCGCGGTCTTAGGCTTGCGACCTTTCCCTGCCGGGCCTTGTTAGTGAGGCATGTACGGCAATCGCTGGGTAAGGTGCTAGCCATCGGAGTTCATTGCAGTGACGGGTGTGCAATTAGTTGCAGAAAGTGCTCGCTTGAAAGTACTGATCGCTGAAGACGATGAGCTGCTCAGGCTGATCGCCGAAGAAGTGGTGGAGCAGCTCGAACTTGACGTGGTGAGCTTCGAAACCGCCGACGAAGCGATAACCTACATGCGCACCCATCCTGACGATGTGTCGATCGTAGTAACGGACTACAACATGCCCGGCGAACTGGACGGCTGGGAATTCGCCAAGCTGGTGTGCAAGAAGTGGCCAGACGTTCCGATCATTCTGACGACAGGCTCCGCTGGCGAAAGCGAGGGTAATATCCGCTTTTTGCAAAAACCCTGGCAGATCGGCCAGCTGACGGACTTGCTACGGTCGATGACCTCAGCCCTGAACCGCCGCCTGCTTAGGTGACCCCCCTCTACAGGGCAGGCTGGCGGGAAAATCCAAACCCCCGGCGACATAACCACCCCCAGTGCAGCGTCAGGCAAACACCTGCTTCCGGTAGCGGCCTGAGCACGGTCATGATGGGAAAGGCCAACGCCAGTTGCACCGCGCCCAGAAACGCAAAGAAGGTCGCCAGGCGCATGGGCGGCCGCTGGGGTAAGCCGGTATGAATGAAATGAAAGAATTGGCACCATAGATTCAGCACGCCGAACCAGCACAGGGCCAGCGTTGCACTGGCTACCGCCTCCTGCAGGTGCCAGGCCCGCCCCGACATGGCAACTTCCACAGCCAAACCCAAGTAGAAGTAGCTCCAGAAAATCAACCAGGCTGTGCCCGGCACCAGCACCAGGCTAAAACCGGATCCGACCAGGGTTTTGGACAACATGGTTTTCACACGACTGACTCCTTTCAGTTCGCTATTGGGCAGTCATTGCGACGCAAGACGTTTAAAACTAATCCAGAATCGCCGCCACGTCATCTGGCATTTACGCAAGTCACCACTCAGGCATTCTTTATTGCCTGCCATACACCTCGCAAAGCAGCTATGCGACAATGCACGTCTTAGCCGGTCAGCACCGGTTTTTTTACGGCGCAGCCTTCTTGTACCGCCACTTGCCGCTACGCGCGCAGTGGCCCGCCAGCTTTGGCGTGACCTTTCAGTCCGTTGTCGCCACGGCTCGGTCGTCTTTTCCCTTTGTACGTCTTCGATAGGTAAGTCTCTTGATCTCCACCGCTAACATCACGATGCAGTTTGGCCCCAAGCCGCTGTTCGAGAACGTCTCGGTCAAATTCAACAATGGCAACCGCTATGGCCTGATCGGCGCCAACGGTTGTGGCAAATCGACCTTCATGAAGATCCTGGGAGGTGACCTGGAGCCAAGCGGTGGTCAGGTCATGCTCGAACCTAACGTGCGCCTGGGTAAGTTGCGCCAGGATCAATTCGCCTATGAAGCTTTCTCGGTCATCGACACCGTAATCATGGGCCATGAGCAACTGTGGAAGGTCAAGGCCGAGCGCGACCGCATTTATTCGTTGCCCGAGATGACCGAAGCCGATGGCATGGCAGTCGCCGAGTTGGAAACCGAATTCGCGGAAATGGACGGCTATACCGCTGAGTCCAGGGCCGGTGAACTGCTGCTTGGCCTGGGGATTCCCCTGGAGCAGCACTTCGGCCCCATGAGCGAAGTCTCCCCGGGCTGGAAACTGCGGGTGCTGTTGGCCCAGGCGCTGTTCTCCGACCCCGACGTGCTGCTGCTGGACGAACCGACCAACCACCTGGACATCAACACCATTCGCTGGCTCGAAAGCGTGCTTACGGCGCGCAACAGTACCATGGTGATCATTTCCCACGACCGGCACTTCCTCAACAGTGTCTGCACCCACATGGCGGACCTCGATTACGGCGAGCTGCGCCTGTTCCCCGGGAACTACGACGAGTACATGACGGCGGCGACCCAGTCCCGCGAACAGTTGCTGTCAGACAACGCCAAGAAAAAAGCCCAGATTGCCGAGCTGCAAACCTTCGTCAGCCGCTTCTCGGCCAACGCTTCCAAGGCCAAGCAGGCGACTTCACGAGCCAAGCAGATCGACAAGATCCAGTTGGCCGAGGTTAAGCCGTCCAGCCGCGTGAGCCCGTTCATCCGTTTCGAACAAAACAAGAAGCTGCACCGCCAGGCGGTGACCGTGGACAACCTGGCCAAGGGCTTTGATGGCAAGCCACTGTTCGAGCGCATGGGCTTTCAGGTAGAGGCCGGCGAGCGAGTAGCGATCATTGGCCCCAATGGCATCGGTAAAACCACCTTGCTGCGGCTGCTGATGAGTGAGCTGCAGCCGGACAAGGGCATGGTCAAATGGACCGATAGCGCCGAGCTGGGTTATTACGCCCAAGACCACGCCTCGGACTTCGAAGACGACTCCACCCTATTCGATTGGATGGGCCAGTGGACCCAGGGCGGCGAGCAACTGGTGCGGGGCACCCTGGGCCGCATGCTGTTCTCCAGCGACGAGATCAGCAAATCGGTGAAGGTCATCTCCGGGGGTGAACAGGGCCGCATGTTGTTCGGCAAGCTGATTCTGCAAAAGCCGAACGTGCTGGTGATGGACGAGCCCACCAACCACTTGGACATGGAGTCGATCGAGGCGCTGAATCTGGCGCTTGAGAATTACCCTGGAACCCTGTTGTTCGTCAGTCACGACCGGGAGTTCGTGTCCTCCCTGGCCACGCGCATCATCGAGCTGACCCCCACCGGCGTGGTGGACTTCAGCGGCACCTACGACGAATACCTACGCAGCCAAGGCGTAGTATAAAGCCCCCTGGCGAATCCGGGATACAGCTCATCCTTTCGAGCGGTGCCACTGCCTTTCGCCAGCTTTGCTGGCGCCTACACGAGCGAGAGCGGCGGTCACACCTGTAGCCAGCGAAACTGGCGAATGCGGGATCATAAACCATGGTCCCGCAGCCGCCATGGCCCTGCCGGAATTATTCCTTAGCCTGCTTTCAATTTTCCCGCTCGCTGGCGATCATAGCCTTAGGCCCACCGCCCAAGAGCGAGCTATGACCATCCCTTCCGGCACTACCCCCGCGCGGTCCAGCGCGGTGACTTGGCAAATCCTATCCATCGTTTTTTACACCTTTATCGCCTTCTTCTGCATCGGGCTGCCCATCGCGGTGATTCCGGGCTACGTGCATGACGTGCTGGGTTTCAACGCTGTGTTGGCTGGGGTGGTGATTGCCGCGCAATACCTGGCAACCTTGCTGATCCGGCCAGTGGCTGGGCGTTTGGCCGACAACCTGGGCACCAAGCGCACCATTACCTATGGGCTGTACGCCATCGCCGTCAGTGGCGCGCTGACCTTGCTTGCGACCCTGCTGCATACCTGGGCCCACTACAGCCTGGGGGTGCTGATGGTGGCGCGCCTGCTGCTCGGCGTTGGCCAAGGGATGGTGGGGGTTGGCACCAGCAGTTGGGGGATTGGTCAGGTGGGGCCGGAACACACGGCCAAGGTGATTTCCTGGAACGGTATCGCCTCTTACGGGGCCATCGCTATAGGCGCCCCTTTGGGTGTCGTCATGACCTCGGACCTGGGCTTCCATGCCTTGGGCGTGGTGCTGTTCGCGCTGCCGGCCCTGGGCCTGTACCTGCTGCGCAAGCGGCCATCGGTGCCGGTTGTGCGAGGCGAGCGCCTGCCCTTCTGGGCCGCGTTCGGGCGGGTAGCGCCCTTTGGCCTGGGGCTGTGCCTGGCCTCCATCGGCTATGGCACCTTGACGACCTTCATTACCCTCTATTACCTGGAGCAAGGTTGGGCCGGCGCGGCCTTCTGCCTGACTGCCTTTGGCGCCTGCTTCATTCTGGCGCGGTTGCTGTTTATCAACGCCATCAACCATTACGGTGGGTTTACCGTTGCCTTCGCTTGCCTGGCCGTGGAAACCGTTGGTTTTATCTTTCTATGGCTGGCGCCCTCCCCCATCTTTGCGCTGATTGGCGCCAGCCTCGCGGGCTTTGGCTTGTCTTTGGTATACCCCGCCCTGGGTGTGCTGGCCATCGAGCGAGTACCGCCGGCCAGCCGAGGTTCTGGGCTAGGCGCCTTTGCTGTGTTTTTCGATATCGCCCTGGCCCTGGCGGGGCCAATCATGGGGGCATTGGCGGCCAGTGCCGGTTACGCACCTATCTTCCTGTGCGCGGCGGGGCTGTCCATGGTGGGGCTGTCGCTGATCGGCTGGCTGGCCCGTGAAGGTCAACGCGCCTGAACGCTATTGGTCGGCGGTTTGCCAACCGGCGCGGGTAGGCCGGCCCAGTGACTGGGCAAAGAAACGCCCTGCCTCGTCAATCAGGCTACGGTGGATGCCAGCCCTGTCGACGCCTTGGGCATCCTTGCACAGCGCGGGCAGCTCGCGCTCCTGTTCGGGTGTGCAGGGCGCCATGAACACAAAGTGCCCCGCCCCCGCCAGCGGATGGTAACGGGCTTTAACCGGCAGCTTGCGCGCCAAGGCCTCAGCGTTTTTATCCACGGCGACCAACTGGTCGTTGTCCCCAGCGTAGATAAGCGTTGGCACATGCACGGTAGCCAGGGCATGGCGCCCGAACATCAGGCTCAGCGGGGCCATGAGCAACAGGGCGTGTACCCGAGGGTCGGCCTTGGCTGTGAGGTCCTTGCGGTCGGCGACCAATTCACCGTGCCGCTTGCAGGCGTCGGCATCGAAGGGCCGCTCGATGCAGTAGGCCTTCAAGCGTGCCAGATCGGGCTGAGCCCCAGAGAGGATCAAGGCGGTTTCACCCCCTGCGGAGTAACCGATTACCCCTACCTGAGCCGCGTTCACAAAGGGTGACAGCATAGGCTCATTCAGGGCCGCGGTGATGGCAGCGGAAATTTGCAAAGGCCTGCCATAGAGATTGCTCAGGGTACCCAGGCGGCTTTGATCCAGGTAGTTATCCCCTGGATGCACCACCGCCACCACTACAAAGCCTCGCTCGGCGATGGACGTGATCACATCGTGCAGGGCCAGGGGCGTTCCAGTGTTGCCATGTGACAGCATCAGCAACGGGAAACGCCCGATGGCGATGGGTGCATCGTTGGAGGCATCGACCTGATACCCTTCCATGCGCAGGCCATGGCCCCTTTCACCTGAGGGGTAAAAGGCATAGGCATGCATGGGCTTGCCGTCCAAAGGGTCCTGAAAGGTCAGCCGGTGTACCCCCACGCCCCAGTGGGCATGTGGCGCAGCCTGAGCCTGCACCGAAAACAGGCTCCATAGCACAAGCATGCCTAGATATGTACACCAGCGTCCCATCCCTGCGCCCTCACCTGCCCCGTGAGCACGCTTACCGGCGGTGCCCCTTGCCGTGATCGGAACAACGCCGCCTGGCCCCGCGGTGCTTAAGCACAACATGGGCCAGGTTCAGGTATTGATGGGTATCTGCGATATCGACTGGCGCCGCGGGCCGAGGTTCAGCGCCGTTCAGCCCTGGGCGGTGGACCAATCGACCCAGTGCAATTGCCAGGTCAGCAGAATCAGCAAACCAAAGCCGATGCGGTACCAGGCAAACACGGCGTAGCTATGCCGGGCAATGAATGCCAGCAACCCCTGAACCGCGATCATGGCGAAGACAAAGGACACCACAAAACCCAGGGCAAACACCGGCAGGTCGCTGGCCTGGAACAGGTACCGGTATTTATAGCCGGAATACACCGCTGCCCCGACCATCGTAGGCATGGCCAGGAAAAACGAAAACTCCGTTGCCGCGGTTCGAGACAGGCCAAACAGCAGCCCGCCGATGATGGTAGAACCGGAGCGAGACGTGCCGGGGATCATTGCCAGGCATTGCGCGCAGCCGATCTTAAGGGCATCGGCCCAGTGCATGTCATCCACATTGGCGACCCTTACCGGGTGCTCGCGCCGCTCGGCCCAAAGCATCACTAGCCCGCCCAGGATCAAGGCCACGGCTACTGTGACCGGGTTGAACAGGTACTGGTGAATCACATCTGAAAACAGTACCCCCAAGACCACTGCCGGTAGAAAAGCGATCAACAAGTTGGCGGTAAAGCGCCGCGCTTTCGGCTGCGTGGCCAGCCCCGCGGTTACGCTGATAATTTTGCCTTTGAAATGCCACATCACCGCCAGGATGGCGCCAAGCTGAATGATGATGTTGAACGCCATCGCCCGCTCACCGCCAAAATCCAGCAGGTCAGCCACGATGATCTGATGCCCGGTGCTGGAAATCGGTAAGAACTCAGTCAGCCCTTCGACGATGCCCAATACAATGGCCGAGGCGGCCGTCCACATATCCATTCACTTCCCCCGAAGCGGGCCGTGCGACCACAGCCTTGATATACATTGACTAAAACGCGTGAGTTCGCTGGAAATGTCTGAATTATTCGTTAGGTTTCCCGGCAGGTTCCCGCTCGCGCGGCGATTCTGAAGCAAGCCAGCCGGTATTGCCAGCGCGCAAGCGCAGCCTTTGCCCACGCAGGCAGGTACCCTTGCAACGCGTGGTGGGTTAGGTGATAAGGCCATGCGCACATTCGAAGAACCCTTACAGCAAAGTGCCCCTATGAACGTGATCGTGCTCACTGGCCCTGAATCCTCTGGCAAGAGCCAACTGGCAAGCCACCTCCAGCGTACCCATGGGGGCGTGCTGTGCGGCGAGTATGTGCGAGCGTTCATCGACCAGCACCAACGCGACACTACCCTGGCAGACGTCACCGCTATCGCCCGGGGCCAACTTGCCCTGGAGGACCAGGCGCGTGCCGGTAAGCCAGCCTGGGTATGGCTTGATACCCATTTGCTGAACAATATCGTCTGGAGCCAGGTGCTGTTCGGTAGCAGCCCGGCCTGGCTGGAGCAAGCCTTGCGCGAGCGGCATTACGACCTGCACCTGCTGCTTTCACCCGAAGGCGTGCCCTGGGTGTATGACCCCCAGCGCTGCCAACCGAACATTGGTGAGCGGCGTGGCTTTTTTGAGGCCTGTCGCGCCTGGCTGGAGGCGAATCAGCAAGCCTATGTGGTGCTGGAAGGTGACTGGGCCGCAAGACAAGCTCAGGCCGAAGCAGCCCTTGGTTGTGCTTTTCCACCCTAGAGCGCCCAGGCTGCCGGCCGTCGCCTGGGGGGAATTTATCCTGCTTTTGCAGCTCTTAACGCTGCGGGCGCGGTAGTAAGGCCTTGTTCAAGGACACACCCTTGGGCTGCCTTAAGAAAAATATTTATCGCGCTTGTGACTCGCCGGTCAGGTCGAGGCATCAGTATGCTAACTGCCGCCTCTGTCGACGCGGCGCCGCTATCCTGCCATGCCTTTTAAGAGAGCAAACACCCCCATGGACGCAACGCTGCGTGTCAACGAAGCCCTTCTGATCGCCGGCCACGCTTTCGAACCTTTCCAATGTGTCGCCTGGACCCAGCAAGAGGGGGACGGCGCCCTTAGCATTACCGTTATCGACCACACTAGCCATAACCTGTGCCGCGCCCGACTGCCCGCCAGCGCCTATTCCAACCCGGCCAAGCTGGCCAGTGCCTTGGAAGCTGTGCGCGCCGGCCTGTCAAGCCACGGCCATGCACTGCAGCCCTGGAGCATGCCCTCCTGCGCTCACTGAATACCGCCGATAACGGCCCTGGCCTGCCTAGGGCATGAGTGCCGTGGACTGGCATCGGGTATTGCTCGATAAGCAATCACTGGTCTTCCTGTGGGAAGTGGCTGGGCGCACTGTGTTGGCCTACAGCGTGGTGTTTATCTTTCTCAAAATTGCCGGCCGCCGAGGCGTTCGCCAGCTGTCGCTGTTCGAACTGGTGGTTATCCTGACCCTGGGCTCCGCTGCCGGTGACGTGACCTTCTATGATGACGTGCCGGTATTGCCGGTGCTTATGGTGTTTCTGGTCATGACCTTGCTGTACCGGCTGACCACCTTCCTGATCGAACACAGCAGCCACTTCGGCGAGTGGTTGGAGGGCCGGGCCTTCCCGGTCATTCGCGATGGCCTGTTCGACTTGGAAACCTTGGACAAGGGCAACGTTTCCCACGATGAGTTCCTAATGGAACTGCGTCTGCATGGCGCTGAGCATCTGGGGCAGATCCGCTTGGCGCTGCTGGAGGTCAACGGCGATGTCAGCGTGTATTTCTATGAGCGTGATGAAGTAAAGCCAGGCTTGTCGATTCTGCCCAAAGCGTTTCGCAACCCCGCCAGGGCGCCCGAGGTTAGTGGGTACTATGCCTGTGAACACTGTGGTGGGGTGCAGCAGTTGGCAGGCCAGCAAACTCTGAACTGCCCCCGCTGCACGTACGATCAGTGGAGCCTGGCGATCAGCCGACCGCGAGCCTGATCAAGGCACTTCCCTTCCCGGCGCGGCGGCCAGGCTGTCAATGTGCACATAGCGCGCCTGCAGCCTTTCGGCCATCAGCCGGGCTTTGCCGAGCCTGATCGCCCCGAGTTCGATATCTACCAGCAAGGTATCGCAACCAACGCTCTGGATACCGTCGAGGGACTTCACGCGGCCATCGGTCACCACCACGCAGCGCTGGGCTTGGCCGGGGGCGCGCTTGCGATGACGGCCAAGCCACTCACCCGCCTGAGCCAGGGCCGGTAGCAGTGGCGTTCCACCGCCAGCGCCTAAGGCATCCAACCAGGGGCCCAAGGCAGCCGAGGCTTTCAATCCCTGGCGTTGCCATTGGGGGCCGCTGCCGCTGGCGGTCAACAGGGCCAGCCGCGCCCGTTGCCGGTAGGCTTGGTCGAACAGCGCTTGCAAAAAGCCCTTTGCCCTGGCGAGCGAGCCATTGCGCCGAGTAGAGGCCGAGGCATCTACCAGTACTAGCCACAATGGGGCCGCACTGGCGGGGCCCTGTTGCCAGCGCAGGTCTGCCCTCGAACGCGGGTGCCCCTGGGCAAAGGTCGCCGCCCAGGCGATACGCCCATTGGCGGCAGCCGGGCCGTGCCCCTGGTTGTTGCGCGTGGTCAACTGCGTACGTTTGGCCCCCGCGCCTTGTGGGCGAGGGCTCAGGGCTTTTTTGGCCACTCCGGCAACGCAGTCCGGGGGCCGGCTGGCACCGCCTGGGCGGGCAATTGCCCCCAGTCTCCAGGGCCTTGATTGCTTTGGTCAGGGGGTGGCTGGGAAGGCGGCGGTGGTGGCGGTGGCTGTTCGGCAACGCTGGGCTGGCGCCGATGGCGCAGGGCAAACTCGGCTACCGCGTCTATGTCCTGCTCACTGATGACACATGCCCCACGCCAGGCGGCATGGGCACGCGCCGCCCGCAGCCAGACCAAGTCGGCCCGCAGCCCGTCCACCCCCGCGGCGTGACAGGCCTGGCTGATCCGCGCCAAGGCTTCGTCGCTCAAAGGCACCTGTTCCAGGCGCGCCCTGGCGTCACGGCAGCGATCACTCAAGGCCCTTTGCTCAGCCTGCCACTGGGCGCGGAACCCGGCAGGGTCACTGTCGAACGCCAGCCGTCGGCGGATAATGGCCTGGCGGTCCTCAGGCAATGGGCGATGTTCCAAAGCCAGGCTGAAACCGAAGCGATCCAGCAACTGTGGACGAAGCTCCCCCTCTTCAGGGTTCATGGTGCCGATCAACACGAAGCGTGCCGGGTGTTCGTGGGAGATGCCGTCGCGCTCGATACGGTTCACCCCACTGGCCGCAACGTCCAGCAGCACGTCCACCAGGGGGTCTGGCAGCAGGTTCACTTCATCCACATACAGCACCCCGCCGTCGGCAGTGGCCAACACCCCAGCGCAGAACTTTACCCGGCCTTGCCCGAGGGCGGCGTCCAGGTCCAATGTGCCGACCACGCGGTCTTCACTGGCGCCGAGCGGCAGGGTCACGAAGGGCGCGCCGTCGAGCAGGTCTGCCAGGCCGCGAGCCAAGGTACTCTTGGCCATGCCCCGTGGCCCTTCGATCAGCACGCCACCGATCTTCGGGTCGATGGCGGCCAGGCACAAGGCAAGCTTCAAAGGCTCGGCGCCGACCACCGCCGTCAACGGATAATGAAACGACATCTCAGCCCTCTTCTTCGCTGTCCATCAGCAGGTGTTCAAGCGCCTCGGCATAGGCACCAGGTTCCTGCCATAACCCGCGTTGCTGGGCCTCTAGCAGGCGCTCGGCCATGTCGCGCAAGGCGTGTGGATTATGCTGGCGCAGAAACTCGCGGTTGTCGGCATCCAGCACGTAGGCCTCGGCCACGAGCGCGTACTGGTGATCGTCGATCAAGCCAGTGGCAGCGTCGAAGCCGAACAGGTTATCCAAGGTAGCGGCCATTTCGAAGGCACCCTTGTACCCGTGGCGCCGCGCGCCTTCGATCCACTTGGGGTTCACCGCGCGCGCGCGCACCACTTTATTGATGGCTTCTTTCAGGGTGCGGATACGCGGCACGTCAGCCTGGCTATGGTCGCCATGGTAGCTGGCGGCCTCTTGACCGCTTTGCTGATGCACCGCCGCCAGCATCCCGCCCTGGAATTGGTAGTAGTCATTGGAGTCGAGCAGGTCGTGCTCGTTGTTGTCCTGGTTGTGCAGCACCGCCTGCACCTGGCCCAGCCGCCGTGCCAACTCGGCCCGTGCGGGTGCCCCGTCATCCTGTGCGCCATAGGCATAGCCCGAATGGTTCAGGTAGGCGTTGGCCAGGTCGCCGCGCTCGGACCACTGGCGGGACTCCACCACCCCCTGCACGCCCGCGCCATAGGCTCCAGGCTTGGCGCCGAACACCCGCCAACCGGCCTGGCGCCGTGCCTCGTCCGGGGCAACGCCCTGGGCTTGCAAGCTGGCGTGCTCGGCGCGTACCCGCTCGGCCAACGGGTTCATGTCCGCAGGCTCGTCCAGCGCGGCCACCGCCTGTACGGCGGCATCGAACAAGCGAATGAGGTTACCGAAGGCATCGCGGAAAAACCCGGACACGCGCAAGGTGACATCCACCCGAGGCCTGTCCAGCAGGCTCAGGGGGAGGATTTCGAAATCGTCTACCCGCTGGCTACCGGTGGCCCACACCGGGCGTACCCCGAGCAGCGCCATGGCCTGGGCGATATCGTCCCCGCCGGTGCGCATGGTGGCCGTGCCCCATACCGACAGCCCCAGGGTACGCAGGTGGTCGCCATGGTCCTGAAGGTGGCGCTCCAATACCAGATTGGCCGAGGCAAAACCCAGGCGCCAGGCAGTGGGCGTGGGCAGGTTGCGCACGTCCACGCTGTAGAAGTTGCGCCCAGTGGGCAGTACGTCCAGGCGGCCCCGGCTGGGCGCGCCGCTCGGCCCGGGAGCTACGAATCGCCCGGCTAGCGCCGCCAGCAGGTTGTGGGTTTCAGCCGCGCCACACGCATCCAGGGTGGGGGCTACGGTCTGGGTCAAGGCCTGCATCACGGCCGCTACACCGGCCCAGTGTTCCCCTGCCGGGCACTGCCAATGGCCGGCCAAGGCCTGCTCGATCAACCGGTTGCCAAACAGCTCCAGCCGTTCGCGAGTATCCCCTTGGGTGCGCCAGGGCCCGCCTGGCAAAGCCGCCAGCCACTCAGGCCGCGGCCCTTGCCAGGGTTCTCCAAAGGCACAGTCCAACGGATCGAAGCCCAGTTCAAACGCATTGGCCAGCGCCCGTTGCAGGCTGGCGTCACCGCCCTTGCCCGCCCCGCGCGGCACCCGCAGCAAGGCCGCCAGGGTATCGATGCGCAGCCGGCCCTCGGGCGACTCGCCGAATATATGCAGGCCGTCGCGGATCTGGGATTCTTTCAGGTCGCACAGGTAGGTATCAAGCCGAGGCAGCCAGGCGTCGGCGTCATCCAGGCTAACCTCGGCCAGGCCTAATTCGCGGTCCAACTGGGTCGCGCGGACCAGCGCCAGGATCTCCCGCTGCAACTCCAGCGCCCGGCGCCGATCCAGCAACTGCGCCTCATAGTACTCATCGGCCAGTTGCTCGAGATCGCGCAGCGGCCCGTAGCTTTCGGCACGGGTCAGCGGCGGCATCAGGTGGTCGATGATCACGGCCTGGGTGCGGCGCTTGGCCTGGGCACCCTCTCCTGGATCGTTGACGATAAAGGGGTAGATATTAGGCAGCGGGCCGAGCAGTGCATCGGGCCAGCAACTGGCCGACAAACCCACGCCCTTGCCGGGCAACCATTCCAGGTTGCCGTGCTTGCCCACATGAATCAGCGCATGGGCACCGTACACATGGCGCAGCCAGAAATAAAAAGCCAGGTAACCGTGCGGGGGAACCAGGTCCGGATCGTGGTAGGTGGCACTGACATCCAACTGGTAGCCGCGCGCAGGCTGTATGCCTACGAAGGTTTCGCCAAGGCGCAACCCTGCCACCATCAGCCGCCCGCCACGGAACATCGGGTCTTGCTCAGGCGCGCCCCAACGCTCGGTCACGGCTTGCTGGCAGGCCAAGGGCAAGTTGAGAAAGGCGTCGGTATAGGCCTCCAGCGCCAGGCTTTGGGCACAGGGGCGGGCGTCCAGATGCTCCAGGTCATTGCTGACCCCGCCGAGCAAGGTATGAACCAGCTCGGTGCCAGTGGCTGGCAAATCGGCCACGGGGTAACCCTGCTCGGCCATGGCCGCCAAAATGTTCAAAGCGGCCGCTGGCGTGTCCAGCCCTACCCCGTTACCGATACGGCCGTCACGGGTCGGGTAATTGGCCAGAATCAGGCCCACCCGTTTTTTGGCCGGGGCCATGCGGGCCAAGGCCACCCAGTTGGCGGCCAACCGGGCGACCCAGGCCATGCGCTCGGGGTGCGCCTGATAACACACCACGTCGCTCTGGCTGCGTTCGCTGCGCCAAGCCAGGCTCTTGAAGCTAATCGGCCGGCTGATGATACGGCCGTCCAGTTCGGGCAAGGCCACATGCATGGCCAGGTCCCGTGGGCCCAGGCCCTGCGGGCTTTGCTCCCACATGGGCTGGTTGTCCTGGGCGCAGATCGCTTGAATGACCGGCACATCCCGGCGCAAGGGGCGTTGCTTGGGGGCGTCGGGGCTGGCCAGGGCAAAGCCGGTGGTATTGATGACCACGGCCGCCTCGACCTCATCCATCCAGGTTTCGAGCTGGGCCAGACAGGCCGCCTCTTTCAAGCTGGCCACGGCCACCGGCATAGGGTTCAGGCCCGCCTCGGCCAGCGCTTGGCAGAAGGTATCGATAAACCCGGTGTTCGCGCCTTGCAGGTGCGAGCGATAAAACACCAGGGGCACCACCGCCGCCCCAGGTACCCACTGGGCCTGCCATTGGTCTAGGGTGGTTGTTCCCTGCTTAGGGTGATAAAGGCTGACCCTAGGCAGGGCCGTAGGTGGCTGCCAAGGCAGCGGCTGCGCCAACGCCTGAGGAAAGGCCTTGGCGACCAGGTAGGCGAACAGTGAACGGGCGTTGTCCATGCCACCCTGGCGCAGGTATTGCCATACCTGGGTAGCCACTGCGTCAGGCAGGGTGCCCAGGGCCAATAGATCGGGATCTGGCCGGTCGCAACCGGGCACCATCACCAGTTGCACCCCCTGCTCGGCCAGTTGGAGGAGCTGATCCGCGCCATAGGGCCAATAGCTCACGCCGCCATGCAGCGACAGCACGATCAGCTTGGCGTGGCGCAGCACCTGGTCCACATACAGGTCTACCGAGGCGTGATTCTGCACCTGCATGGGGTTGGCCAGGCGCAGGCTGGGATAATCCGCTGGCAACGCCTTCGCGGCTTCGGCCAGCAGCGCCAGGTGCGAATCACCGCTGCACAGGATGACCATGTCCGCCGGGGTTTGGCCCAGGTCGGCAATGCTGTCGTCAGGAACAAACCCCCCAGGCTGGGTACGGAGCAGGTGCATCGGTCAGCCGCGCAGCGCTTGGGTCAGCTCGGCGCGCAGCACCGCTTCATCCAGCGCCTGGCCAATAAGCACCAGTTTGCTCACCCGTGCCTCGCCCGCCGCCCAAGGGCGGTCGAAGTGGCGATCAAACCGGCTGCCGACCCCCTGCACCAGCAGGCGCATGGGCTTACCGGGAATGGCAGCGAAGCCTTTGACCCGTAACACGTCATGGCGCTGAACCACCCCTTGCAGCGCGGCCAGCAGGCTGGCTTCTGGCGCCTCGGGCAACTCGACCCAGATCGAGTCGAAGGCATCGTGATCGTGGTCGGCTTCTTCGCCGTCGTGGTGTTGGTCGTGGTGGGTCTGACGGCTATCGATATGAGCCTCGGAGGCCGCGCCCAGGCCAAGCAGCACGTCGAGCGGCAGTCTGCCAGAAGTGGCTTCCACCACCTTGACCGCCGCGGGCAATTCTTCACCCACTTGGGCCCGCACCTGGGCCAGGCCCTTGGCGCCGATCAGGTCTACCTTGTTCAATACCACCAAGTCGGCGCTGGCGAGCTGGTCCTCGAACAGCTCGTGCAAGGGGGATTCATGGTCCAGGTTAGGGTCTTGCTTGCGCTGCGCGTCCACGGCATCCGGGAAGGCGGCGAAGGTGCCCGCGGCCACTGCCGGGGCATCTACCACGGTGATCACCGCATCGACGGTGCAGGCATTACGGATTTCCGGCCATTGGAAGGCCTGCACCAGCGGCTTGGGCAAGGCCAGGCCGCTGGTCTCGATCAGAATGTGGTCCAGGTCGCCCCGGCGTTTGACCAGCTCGCGCATCACCGGGAAGAACTCTTCCTGCACCGTGCAGCACAGGCAACCATTGGCCAGCTCGAACACCCGGCCGGTGGCCTCTTCTTCGGTGCAACCGATGCTGCACTGCTTGAGCAGGTCGCCATCGATGCCCAACTCGCCGAACTCATTGACGATCACCGCGATGCGCCGGCCCTGGGCGTTGTCCAACATATGCCGCAGCAAGGTGGTTTTACCCGAGCCTAGAAAGCCGGTAACAATGGTGACGGGAAGTTTGCTGAGCGTTTTCATGGGGTGCCTGCGGGGCAAGGCGGGCGCCAGTTAGCCAGGGCCGAGGCCCTGGGCACTTAGCACCGGCCCCTTGCCCGGTTGAATGGGTAAACGGGCAAGCCTACGCAGTGGCAGGCATGAGGTCAATCTGCGCCGGCGCAGGTGGCGGCAGATGCGTTTTGCTGTGCAGGCAGCCCAAATACTTTGTCGAACAACCATTGAAAGCCATAGGCATAGAAAAAAAAGAATACGAACAGCCCCAGGTTGGCCCCGACGGCCACAGCCGGGCTCACGCCTAACCCGTAGGCCATCACCGGCGTCAGCATGATGACTAAGCCGCCTTCGAACCCTACCGCGTGCAGCAGCCGGCGTGCCGGGGTGCGGGTGCGCCAGCCTTTGTGTCGCTCAAAGGCTTCAAACCCGTGGTTGAACAGCATGTTCCAGAGCAGGGCTATGGCGCTGATAACCACAGACAGCACCGTGGAATGGCCCATGCCCTGATCGAAGATCAAGGACAAGGCCGGGGCCACGAACACCAACGCCCCCACTTCATACAGCACCGCCTGCACAACCTTGCGTAACGCCCCTTGCATATTCGACCCTCCGTCCTCGGCCCGCCAGCATCCAGGGTTAAGGACGCTAGCGCAAGCCGCTGAAGGGGCTGGGGTGCAACAGGCTAAACGCCGGTTATCCGCGGTACCTTTTAAAGGCGCTAGCGGTCCCGGTACCGCGGGCTTAATCACTCCCACTGATAGTTATCTTCGAATCATTCGATTCGTCGATGATCGCGCCGCTCGCCATTATCCGCACCATTGCTGATAACAACCGGGCGGGCCTTCTATGGAACAGTCATTCAAACCCTTGCATCTCCCCCTTGCCGCGCTGGCGCTCACCGTCTTGGCCGCCTGCGGCCGGGCGCCAGAAACCGCCCAGGCGCCTCAAGCTCCGAAGGTAAGCGTAGCGCAGGTGCTTGACCAGCCGGTCAATGAGTGGGATGAGTTCACCGGCCGCCTGGAGGCGCCGGAAACCGTGCAGATACGCCCTCGCGTTGCCGGGCAGATCGACCAGGTGGCCTTTACCGAAGGCACGCTGGTGAAAAAGGGTGATGTGCTGTTCCAGATCGACCCAAGGCCGTTCCAGGCTGAAGTGCATCGCCTGGAAGCCCAGTTGCAGCAGGCCCGAGCCAGTGCCGCCAACAGCGAAAGCGAGGCTAGCCGTGGCGAGCGCCTGCGCGGCGCCAACGCCATTTCCGCTGAGTTGGCCGATGCCCGTAACAGTACCGCGCAGGCCGCTCGCGCTGGCGTAGCAGCCATTCAGGCTCAACTGGACCTGGCCCGTCTCAACCTGAGCTTCACCCGAGTCACTTCGCCTATCTCTGGCAAGGTAGGCCGCGCCGAAATCACCGCCGGCAACTTGGTGACCGCCGACAGCAGCCTGCTGACCCAGGTGGTGTCTACCGACAAGGTATATGCCTACTTCGACGCCGACGAACGCGCGTTCCTTAAATACAGCCAGCTGACCCGCGACGGCCGCGTGAGCGCGGCGGCCCCGGTATACATGGGCCTGTCCAACGAGGACGGCAACAGCCACCTGGGCCAGCTGAACTTCCTGGATAACCAAGTCAACCCGCAAACCGGCACCATCCGTGGCCGCGCGGTTTTCGATAATCACAACGGCGAGTACACCCCCGGCCTGTATGCCCGGCTCAAATTGGTGGGCAGCGGCGTGTACGAAGCCGTGCTGATCAAGGACGAAGCCGTAGGGACCGACCTTGGCAAGAAATTCGTGCTGGTGATGGACCCGGACAACAAGGCCAGCTACCGCTCCGTGGAGTTGGGCCCCAAGCTTGAAGGCCTGCGTATCGTTCGCAGCGGCCTGGCCAAGGGTGATCGCATCGTGGTGAGCGGTTTGCAGCGAGTACGCCCGGGCAGCACGGTGGATCCTCAGACCGTACCCATGGCCAGCAAAGAGACCCTGGCGGCCCTGGCTGAGCAGCGCCAAGCCCTCGAAGCCCACAACCCGCCCGCAGCCCCTGCCCCGCAGAAGGTTGCCAGTGCCCTGCCCCCTCGCGGCTAAAGGATCAGCGCCATGACGTTTTCTGGATTCTTCATCAAGCGGCCGATCTTCGCCGCTGTGCTTTCGCTGCTGATCCTGATTGGTGGGGCCATCTCGCTGTTCCAACTGCCAATCAGCGAATACCCGGAAGTGGTGCCGCCTACCGTGGTGGTACGGGCCAACTTCCCTGGTGCCAACCCTAAGGTGATCGGTGAAACCGTGGCCTCTCCCCTGGAGCAGGCCATCACCGGCGTGGAAAACATGCTCTACATGAGCTCCCAGGCCACCGCGGACGGCAAGCTTACGCTGACCCTCACCTTCGCCCTGGGCACCAACCTGGATACCGCCCAGGTGCAGGTGCAAAACCGGGTGACCCGGACCGAGCCGAAGCTGCCCGAGGAAGTGACCCGCATCGGTATCACCGTGGACAAAGCCTCCCCGGACCTGACCATGGTGGTGCACCTGACCTCCCCGGATCAGCGCTATGACATGCTCTACCTGTCCAACTATGCGGTGCTCAACATCAAGGACGAGCTGGCACGGCTTGATGGGATAGGCGACGTGCAACTGTTCGGCATGGGCGACTACTCCTTGCGGGTCTGGCTGGACCCGAACAAGACCGCCTCGCGCAACCTCACCGCGACCGACGTGGTCAACGCGATCCGCGAGCAGAACCGCCAGGTAGCCGCCGGCCAACTGGGCGCGCCGCCCGCGCCCAACGCCAGCAGCTTCCAGCTGTCGATCAACACCCAAGGCCGTTTGGTCACCGAAGAAGAATTCCAGAACATCATCATTCGCGCGGGCGCCGACGGCCAGATCACTCGGCTGCGCGACATCGCCCGTGTGGAACTGGGTTCCAGCCAGTACGCCCTGCGCTCGCTGCTCAACAACCAGCCGGCGGTGGCCATTCCGATCTTCCAGCGCCCCGGCTCCAACGCGATCGACATTTCCAACGAAGTGCGTAGCCGCATGAACGAGCTGAAAAAAGACTTCCCTGAGGGGATGGACTACAGCATCGTTTATGACCCTACCATCTTTGTACGCGGCTCCATCGAGGCCGTGGTGCACACCCTGTTTGAAGCACTGGTGCTGGTGGTGCTGGTAGTGGTGCTGTTCCTGCAAACCTGGCGTGCGTCGATCATTCCCTTGGTTGCAGTACCGGTGTCGTTGATCGGTACCTTCGCCGTGATGCACATGTTCGGCTTCTCGCTCAACGCCCTGTCGCTATTTGGGCTGGTGCTGGCCATCGGTATCGTGGTGGACGACGCCATCGTGGTGGTGGAAAACGTGGAGCGTAATATCGAGCTGGGGCTTGAGCCTGTCGCCGCCACCCACCGCGCCATGGGCGAGGTGACCGGGCCTATCATTGCCACGGCCCTGGTGCTGTGCGCCGTGTTCGTGCCCGCGGCGTTCATTTCTGGCCTTACTGGGCAGTTCTACAAGCAGTTCGCCCTGACCATCGCCATTTCCACGGTCATCTCAGCGTTTAACTCGCTGACCCTGTCCCCTGCCTTGGCGGCAGTACTGCTCAAAGGCCATGATGCGCCCAAGGACCGCTTCTCACGCCTTCTCGACCGCCTGTTCGGGGGCTGGTTGTTCCGCCCGTTCAACCGCTTCTTTGAGAAGGCCAGCCATGGCTACGTGGGCACCGTGCGCCGGGTCATCCGCGGCAGCAGCGTGGCCTTGCTGGTGTACGCCGGGCTGATCGTGCTGACCTGGTTCGGGTTCTCCTCCACCCCTACCGGCTTCGTGCCCGCCCAGGACAAACAGTATCTGGTAGCGTTCGCCCAGCTGCCGGATGCAGCCAGCTTGGACCGCACCGAGGACGTGATCAAGCGCATGTCCGCCATGGCCATGGAGCAACCTGGGGTAGCTAACGCCATTGCCTTCCCAGGCCTGTCCATCAACGGCTTTACCAACAGCCCAAACAACGGCGTGGTGTTCGTGGCGCTGAAGGACTTCGACGAGCGTACCGACCCTAGTGAATCGGCCGGTGCCATCGCCGCGGCCTTGAATGGCAAGTATGCCGGCATCCAGGAAGCCTATATGGCGATCTTCCCGCCGCCGCCGGTACAAGGGCTGGGGACCATTGGTGGTTTCCGCGTGCAGGTCGAAGACCGTGGCAACCTGGGCTACGAAGCGCTGTACCAAGAAACCCAGAACGTTATCGCCAAAAGCCATAACGTGCCGGAACTGGCCGGGCTGTTCACCAGCTATACCGTGAACGTGCCACAGGTGGATGCCAATATCGACCGGGACAAAGCCAAGACCCATGGCGTGGCCATCAGCGATATATTCGACACCTTGCAGGTGTACCTGGGCTCGCTGTATGCCAACGACTTCAACCGCTTTGGCCGCACCTACCAGGTCAACGTACAGGCTGACCAACGCTTCCGCCTGGACGCGGACCAGATCGGCCAGCTGAAAGTGCGCAACGACCGGGGCGAGATGATCCCCTTGGCCACCCTGATCAAGGTTGAGAACGCCTCCGGCCCAGACCGAGTGATGCACTACAACGGCTTTGTGACCGCTGAAATCAACGGCGCCGCCGCGCCGGGGTACAGCTCTGGCCAGGCCCAGGCGGCCATGGAAAAGCTGCTGCGTGATGAGCTGCCCAATGGCATGAGCTACGAGTGGACCGAGCTGACCTACCAGCAGATCCTTTCCGGCAACACCGCGCTGCTGGTGTTCCCACTGTGCGTACTGTTGGCCTTCCTGGTGCTGGCGGCGCAGTACGAAAGCTGGAGCCTGCCGCTGGCGGTGATCCTGATCGTACCCATGACCCTGCTCTCGGCCATTGCCGGGGTGATCATTGCCGGTAGCGATAACAACATCTTCACCCAGATCGGCCTGATCGTACTGGTGGGGCTGGCCTGTAAGAACGCGATCCTGATCGTGGAGTTCGCCAAGGACAAACAGCTCGAAGGCCTCGACCCGCTGGCCGCGGTACTGGAAGCCTGCCGCCTGCGTTTGCGGCCGATCCTGATGACCTCCTTCGCGTTCATCATGGGCGTGGTGCCTTTGGTACTCAGCTCCGGTGCCGGCGCGGAAATGCGCCATGCCATGGGTGTTGCGGTGTTCTCCGGGATGCTTGGGGTCACCTTCTTCGGCCTGTTGCTCACGCCGGTGTTCTTCTTCTTGATCCGCCGCTTCGTGGAGCGCCGTCAACAGGCCCGCGCCGCCGCTGCTCAACCTGCACCGCTGGAGACGCAAGCATGACCCACCTGTTCCGTTTTGCCCCGGCACTCTTGACCCTCGCCCTGGCAGGGTGCGTGGTAGGCCCAGACTACAAAACCCCAGAAACCGCGCCGGCCAGCCTGGCGAGCGCCCAGGACCAGGGTAATGCCCATTACGACCGCTCACGGCTCGAAGCGTTGTGGTGGCAGCAGTTCGAGGACCCTACCCTCAACCAGCTGGTAGGCCAGGCCCTGGCGGGTAACAGGGATTTACGCGGCGCCTTTGCCCGGGTGAAAGCTGCCCGCGCCATCCGTGACGACGTGGCCAATGACGCCCTGCCCGTGGTGACCACCGGTGCCAGCAGCGATGTGGGCAAAGGCCAAGTGCCAGGGCAAACCGAGCGCAGGGTCAACATCGAGCGCTACGACCTGGGCTTGGACATGGCCTGGGAAGTAGACCTGTTCGGCCGTATCCAGCGCCAGTTGGAAGCCAGCGACGCCCAACAAGGCGCCGCCGAGGCGCAGCTGCAGGACTTGCGCGTGACCCTGATCGCTGATGTGGTCGACGCCTATGGCCAGTTGCGCGGCAGCCAGCTGCGTGAGCGCATTGCCCGGGACAACCTGAAGAACCAGCAGGATTCCCGAGGCATTACCGTACAACTGCGTGACCTGGGCGTGGGCGATGCCTTCGATGTGGTGCGCGCCGACGCCCGCCTGGCCGGCGTTGAGGCCAGCATCCCAGTGCTGGAAGCCGAACAGGCCCGCGCCCGCCATCGTATCGCGACGTTGCTGGGCCAGCGACCGGATGCGCTGAGCGTAGACCTGAGCCCACGCCCCTTGCCTGCGATTGCTAAAGCGTTGCCCATCGGCGATCCAGGGGAACTGCTACGCAGGCGCCCGGACATTCGCGCCGCCGAACGCCAACTGGCGGCCACCACGGCCAACATTGGCGTAGCCACCGCAGACCTGTTCCCACGGGTCAGCCTTACTGGCTTCCTGGGCTTTACCGCCGCGCGCGGATCGCAAATAGGCTCGTCCGCCGCCCAAGCCTGGAGCCTGGGTCCACGCATCAACTGGGCAGCCTTCGATCTGGGCAGCGTGCGGGCACGGATCCGTGGCGCCAATGCAGATGCAGAGGAGGCCTTGGCCACCTATGAGCAACAGGTGCTGCTTGCCTTGGAGGAATCTGAAAATGCCTTTAGTGACTACGGTCGTCGACAGCAGCGGCTGGTGTCCTTGATTCGCCAAAGCGAAGCCAGTCGCTCGGCGGCGGAATTGGCCGGCCTGCGGTACCAGGAAGGTAGTGTGGATTACCTGGTACTGCTGGATGCAGAACGGGAGCGCCTTGCCGCCGAGGACGCACAGGCTCAAGGCGAAGTAGACCTGTACCGTGGCATCGTGGAAATCTATAAAGCGCTGGGTGGAGGGCCGGATGCGCCACAGGCCAAGGTGGCCGTTCGCTAGGATACGCCAAGGGTTGGCAAAAGCGCCCACTCGCTTGGGGTGGGCGCCCTGGTATCAGGCCCTGGTATCAGATAGGCGTGGCTTGATGGTGGTCGTCCAAGGGGGCGCCCTTGTGTCCACCGGCATGGCGCTTGGCTTCGTCTATTGCGAACTTGAGGATCTCGGCCGCGGGGCCTGGATCGTCCTTGCGATCCTTCACCTTGTGGTATACGTTCGCGCCGGCTTCGTCGAGCACCGTGATTTCTGACTCATAATGATCGGCTGCTAACTGCCGTACAACAACATGAATGGTGCTTCCGTTATCAAGGGCCTCTTTGTGTTCTTCGGTCTGGTGGTCGCTACCCGCCCAATCCCCGTGCCCGTGTGTCGATTCCGTCATGGCGTTCCCCTATTCCTAGGTCTGGTTGTATAGAGCAAAGACCTACCGCCGAGCCAGTTGGTTCACTGCCTCAAGGGGACCTTATGGGAACCCTATGGGGGCCCTATGGGGACCCTCCCCGCAGCCAGGGCAAGGCGTAGCTTCTGCGCCAGCTCTTCTTCTCGGAAAGGCTTTTGTACGATAAGGGAATGGCCCTCTTCCAGCCCTTCGACCTGGGCATAACCGGTAATGAACACCACGGGTAGATCCGGGTAGCGCTGGCGGATGTCTCGGGCCAGTTCCGCGCCAGTCACCCCTGGCATGGCGTAATCGGTCAGCAATAAATCGATTTCATCGTCCAGCCGTTCCATCGCTTGGGCTGCCCCGTCTGCCTCGACCACCGCAAAGCCCAGGGCGTCCAGCAACAAGGCTGTTACCTGGCGAACGTTGGGGTCGTCATCCACCAGCAATACCCGATGGCGCAGGCCATCTGGTGGTAGCAGGGATTCGACCGGCAAGGGCTCGTTCAGAGGCAGGCCAGGGGTACGCACACCAGGTAAGTAAACCTTTACCGCGGTGCCCTGCCCAACCACGGTCTCGATGGCCACGCCGCCACCGGACTGTTTGGCGAAGCCGAACACCTGAGCCAGCCCCAGCCCAGACCCCTTGCCCACGTCCTTGGTGGTGAAGAACGGCTCAAACGCCTTGGCCAACACTTCAGGTTGCATCCCGCTGCCCGAATCCTGAATTGTCAGCACCACGTAATCCCCCGGCTCCGGATCTTCCGGACGGCTGGGCCTGCTGGTGATGGTTTCATTGGCGGTGCTCACCTTCAAGGTGCCGCCACCGGGCATGGCATCCCGAGCGTTAATGGCCAGGTTGAGAATGATCATCTCGGTCTGGGTTGCGTCCACCAACGCGTTCCACAGATCAGGGGCGGTTTCGGTCTCGATCCAGATACTGCCGCCCAAGGTGCGCTGGAGCAGGTCGAGCATGCCAGACAGCGTATCGTTGAGGCTGACCGCGGCGGGCTCCAGACGCTGGCGACGGGAGAAGGCCAACAATTGGCTGGTCAGCCGCGCCCCGCGCTCGGCGGCTTCCTGAATGCTATGCAAGCGGCTATCGAACTTGGCGAAGTTGCCCCGCGCCAGGTCACGGATCAGGAAATTGGCGCTGGCCAGAATCACGGTCAGCAGGTTGTTGAAATCATGGGCCACGCCGGCAGTGAGCTGCCCTATTGCTTCAAGCCGCTGCATTTGCTGCAACGCAGCCTCTACCCGTTCGCGTTCGCGGATCTGCTCGCGCAAGCGTTCATTGGTGGCCGCCAGCTCGTCCAGCACCGCGCGTTCACTGGTAATGTCCCGGGCCACGGCATACATCATGCTTTCGTCCGGTACGATGGTCCATGACAGCCAGCGGTACTCGCCATCGGCGTGGCGCATCCGGTTGACGAAGCGGCTGGAAACGATGCCCTCGACGACGTTTTCCACTTCCTGGGTAGTGGCAGCCAGGTCATCCGGGTGAACCAGGCCCCATAGCCCCATCTGTGCCAATGCGCCCCGCGGCCAGCCCAGGGTAGCCTCCCAGGCAGGGTTGAGGGCCGCCGGCTGCAAGTCGAAATGCAATACCGCCAGTAGCTCCCGTGACAGCTCCCAGGTCCGGTCCCGCTCACGGGTACGCTTTTGCACCCGGTCCCCAAGCAGGTCGTTGAGCCGCTCCAGGGATTCAGTGGTTTCTTTTTGCGCGGTGATGTCTTGCAGCACACCGCTGAAACGTACGCAACGGCCATCGATTACGCTGGAGCGGCCGCTGCTGGAAAACCAGCGCTCGGCGCCACTGGGCAGGTACACCCGGTACTCCACCTGGTAGGTGTGGTCGCTATGGGCGTTAAGCGCTGCTTCCACCCGCTCGCGCACCAGCGGCACGTTGGCTTCATCGATGGTGGAATAAAACAGGTCCAGGCTCACTGGAGCGTCGGCAGGCAACTCGTACATCACCCGCATGCGCTCGTCCCAGGTAAGCACACCGGTGACCGGGTTGTATTCCCAAGTGCCCATGCGCGCCGCCTGGATCGCGATGCGCGCCCGGGACTCAGCCTCATGCAGATTTCGCTCGGCCAACCGGCGCTGCCGACGCTCGTGTACTTCGGCCAAGGCGCGCTTCACGGCCGCTGGCAGCAGCGGCAGGCTTTGCTTGAGCACGTAATCGGTCGCGCCTTGGCGCATCATCTTTACGGCGTGCTCTTCACCGAACACGCCAGAAATAAAGATAAAGGGTGTTTCAGGCGCCCTTTCCCGGACCACGCTCAGCACCTGCTCTCCTGAAGACGCAGGCAACACCACGTCACTGAGAATCAGGTCGAAGTGGTTTTCGTCCAGCAGCCTGGCCACTTCGGCGTGGTTGTGGGCCAGCCGCGGGTCGAGCTCCAGGCCGCTGCGTTCCAGGGCCAGCAAGGTCAGTTCGGCATCGCGCGCACTGTCTTCGACGAGCAGCAATTTCAGGGGCACAGGGATGGGCACGGGCAAAGGTCTCGACGAATAGGGCAATAGGTCAATTCGACAGGCGCCGTCGCAAGCGGAGCGAACCAGGTGGCGGCTCATTGAGCACAGCCCAGAACACGCCCAGATCAGAGATGGCAGAGACGAACGCTTTGAATTCGACCGGTTTGACCACGTATGCGTTCACGCCTTGGGCATAGGCTTGTTGCAAATCAGGCTCCTCCTTGGAGGAGGTAAGCATAACCACGGGAATGCTGCGCAGGTCTGGGGTTTCCCTGATGACCTTGAGCACCTCCAGGCCATCGACTTTAGGTAGTTTCAGGTCCAGCAACAGCACCGCCGGGTTGCCTTCCGGCCGCCCTTCGTATGTGCCACGGCGCATCAGGTAGTCCAGCGCCTCGGCACCGTCCCGATGCACGATCACTTCGTTGGCCAACTGGCTCTTTTCCAACGCGATCAGGGCAAGCTCCAGGTCGCGAGGGTTGTCCTCCACCAGCAGGATGGGTTTAAGCATGAGTACCTCTAGAATAAAACCGCGCCCGTTACTGCTGGTTAGGCAATGCGAAATAAAAGGTCGCGCCTTCTCCGGGCACACCTTCGGCCCAGACTCGGCCGTGGTGGCGCTCGATGATCCGCCGCACGCTGGCAAGGCCAATACCGGTACCTTCGAACTCTTCCATGCGGTGAAGGCGCTGGAATACCCCGAACAATTTGCCGGCGTAGGCCATGTCGAAGCCCACGCCGTTGTCTCGCACGAACACCACGGTTTCATTATCGGCACCCGACGACCGCGAGCCGATTTCGATGACTGCCGGGTTTCGGTCACGACTGTACTTGAGCGCGTTAGACACCAGGTTACGCAGTGCCAGGTGCAGGAACGCCGCATCACCCAGTACCGCAGGCAGCTTGCCTACCTGCCAGGTGACATTGCGGCCTTCGTAGTCTGGCGCCATTTCAACTTGAATGGCCTCTACCAGCGCTTCGAGGTTGACGTCCGAATGGCGCAAGGCCGCGCGGCCCATTTGCGAGAAGCTAAGCAGGTTGTCCACCAGGGTACCGGCAAAACGAGCCGAGTCTGCGATGTGCTCAAGAAACCGCATGCCCCGCTCGGACAGCTTGTCGCCGTCAAAATCCGTGAGCAGCTCGGCGTAGCCCGCGATGTGCCGCAAGGGCGCGCGCAAGTCGTGGGATACGCTATAGGAAAAGGCTTCCAGCTCTTTGTTGGACTTTTTCAGCTCCCCTGCCAGCGCGGCCATTTCCTCGGCCTTGTGCAGCACGATGCCCAACACCGCGGTACGCAGCTCTACCACCGCGCCCACTTCCAGGGTATCCCAGGGTATGGAATAGCCCCGCACCGACTCCTGCCACTGCTCGAAGCTATGCCGCGGGTTGAGCTTGCCTTCCGGGCCTATGGTTTTTCCCGGGCGCCCCGCCCAACGCACGGTATGCGCATGTTCTGGGCGGAACCACAACAGGTAATGGTTGTGTACCTTGGAAATGGCTATGGCCAACACGCCGGCGCAGTGCTCGGCGATGCCACACCGGTCAGGGACGTCCCGGCCTGTGTTGTTGGAGTGGAATACGTCTTCGGCGCCTTCCCTGCCCAGCCACTGCACCAAGGCCTCAATGGCTACCTGGGGCGGGGTGTGGCCTAGCACATCGCAGCGGCCCTCGCTGACGATGGCGGCGCCACCGGCGGACGCGAAGCCCAGAAAGGTATCCGGTACCGCCAGCAGGCCCTCTGCCACGCTGTCTCGGTCGGCCATGGCTGACAGCAGCTGCACTACCTGATGGCGCAGGCCCAGGCGGCGATGGGTATCGGCATGGGCTTCCCGTGCTTCGATCTGCAGGGATACCACGCTGCCCAATAGCTCACAGGCCGTACGCACTTGGTAGCCCACCGGGCGGGGCTCGGCGTGATGGCACGACACCAACCCCCACAGCTTGCCTCGCACCACGACGGAAATCGACATGGACGCCGGCGTGCCCATATTGCGCATGTACCGCAGGTGAACCGGCGATACGCTGCGCAAGGCGCTGTAGCTCAAATCCAGTGGCTTGCCGGTCACTGGGTTGTTGGCCGGCACCAACGGCGAGGCTTCATAGTTGGCGTTTTCGATGACCCGAATGCGATTGGCGCAGTACAAGGCACGTGCCTGGGGCGGGACATCACTGGCGGGAAAGCACAACCCTAGATACGAGGCATAATGCTCCTCGGCTTCCTCAGCCAACACGGTGCCATTACCTTCGGTATCGAACCGATAAGCGGCGACCCGCCCGAACCCGGTGATGCGCTTGAGTTCCCCCACCACCCGTTCGCAGAGCTTTTCAACGGTATCAATGTCCTGAAGATCGGTTATAAACGAGCGCACCAGCGGATACAGCTGCCCATAGGCGGCCACGATATCGGTGGCGGGCTCGAATTCAGCGATCATCACCGAATCGAAATGGTGAACCAGCATGGCATAGGTGCACTGGGCGCCTGCTGCCTTGAAGGTTACATCGCCTACATGAAAGGGGTGCGGATCGGCCAGTGGCAGGGTACTCAGCCGCTGCCGCAGTACATCCGGCGTTTCTACCAAATCGAGCAGGCTCTGCCCGGCCAAGGCTTCGGCACCCATGCCCAGCCAATTCTGGGTATTGGTGCTGGCCTGCGCGACGCAACGGGTAGTAGGGTCTAGCACCAGCATAAAGCCCTGGGGCTGTATGCTGCCCGGCGCCTGGATCGGTTCCCGTGCGCACTGCTCAATGGCGGCGATAAGTGCTTCTGCCGGCTCATCCTTGGTCACTGCACGCCCCCGAGAAACGACTTGAATATTTAGACAGCACTCTAACAGAGTTGTACAAACCGCTAAACCGTTGTAAGGAATCATTTCCTCACGGCCAGCTGGGGGCGGGAACCGCTTCTTAGGCGCACAGGCCAGCCCTGCTTCGAGCAATGCGCAGGATAATGGCATGGCTCAGATGGCTTGTAATGCGTTATCGCTTCAGCGGTTAAGCGAGACGGCAGGTTTTTCAAATTTAAAGGTTCATGGCCCGATTTGCGGGCCATGAACCTTGAGATACAGCCGAACAACCAACCCCCAGGGCGCTGCGCCCTTAGAGAATTGGCTTGCCGCCCGTGACGCCAAAGCGGGTGCCGGAGATATAGCTCGACTCATCCGACCCCAGCATCACGTAGATGGGCGCCACTTCAACCGGCTGGCCTGGGCGGCCTAGGGGTGTCTGCGAACCAAACTCACTGACCTGATCTTCCGGCATGGTTGCCACGATCAGCGGGGTCCAGATCGGGCCTGGGGCTACGCTGTTTACCCGAATGTTGCGCGACCCCAGCATCTGAGCCAAACCTGCGCTGAAGTTAGCAATGGCGCCCTTGGTGGCGGCGTACGCCAGCAACTGAGGCGTGGGGTTGTCCGAGTTGACCGAAGACGTATTGATGATCGAAGCGCCTGGCTTCATATGGGGCACGGCAGCCTTGCAGATACGAAACATCGCAGTGATGTTCACATCAAACGTGTTGACCCACTCCTCGTCTGGAATGTCCTCGATGCTGTCATGGGTCATCTGAAACGCCGCGTTGTTGATCAACACGTCAATGCGGCCAAAGGCGTTCACCGCCTGGCTGACCAGCGCCTCGCAGGCTTCTTTTTTGGCCAGGTCCCCAGGCACCAACACGCACCTGCGCCCAGCCTGTTCTATATAAGACGCAGTGTCCTTGGCATCGTCGTGCTCATCCAGGTAGGCCAGCACCACATCGGCGCCTTCACGCGCGTAGGCGATGGCCACCGCGCGGCCAATGCCGCTGTCCGCGCCAGTGATCAGCGCCACCTTGCCTTCCAGCCTGCCCGAACCTTTATACGAGGTTTCACCACAATCTGGCATAGGGTCCATTTTGGACTGAACGCCCGGCACGGGCTGTTTTTGCTTGGCAAATGGCGGTACAGGGTACTGTTTCATGGCAAAGCTCCCAACGCTGAGTGATACCTTTGCGACCTTGGCCCGGCTTTAGGCGTTCACTCTCCCTGCGCCCACGCGGCACAATGACGCTGCGCTAGCGAAGCGCGTGGGTTTTCCCTTGCCTACAACGCTCAGGCTGTATATATTCTTGGCCTTTCGCCGATTCTGCTTTTGCTTCAAGGGTTTATCGGCGAGTTTCACGTTGCAGCGCTACCGCCCGAATGGCGAAATTGGTAGACGCAAGGGACTTAAAATCCCTCGCCCCTTGGGCGTCCCGGTTCGACCCCGGGTTCGGGCACCACTGTATTTTCAAAGGTTTAAACCTTTCTCCACCACTCCCCAACACCGCTTTGCGGCCCGCGAAAGCGCTCTATTTCGTGACTCGGCCGCGACTACATGCATGGCAACGCCCGTCTCCAGCCCGGATAACGTTTCCGCAGCCTGCTTCCATGCGCTTCCACTGACCGCCCTTACCGGTCGCGCGTTTAGATTCCAGCTACTATTATTTCGAGCATGGGGCATGAATGCGCCGTTAGGTCGGCTCATCATCACTGCCCATGATACCGCTGTATACTCACCTATCACGTATCTTGAAGGCTTACAGATCGTAAGCCTATTCTTGACGTAAAGACGTAAGATCGCTGTTTGCGGGCTACTTAGCACCTATCGGCGACCTACTCAGGTGAAGATCCTTATCACGAGCCGGGCCTACGGATAGCGCGGCTGACGGAGGAAGATATGGAACGCTGGAAAACACGTTGGGAAATCATCGAAGAGCAAGTCAGCTGCCGTACGTGCGGCGCGCGGCAAAACGTGCGAGACGCCAAGCGTCCTCTGCAGCACCGCGAAGGCTGCACCGCGGCTATTGCCGCCAAGCAAATGCCCTGGCGAGACTTGGCCGCACTGCTCAGGCGTGACCTTGACAAGGCCAGCTAACAGTATGCGTAGCCTCAGGGTTGGTAGTGGTCAACCGTCAGAACTTCAACCACCCTGGCCTCGCCCGACAGGTTGCCCCTTCAACCGCTAGCGCTACCCAAAGCGCTAGCGTCCATCACGGTACCGGCCAGGTTCGCCTTCGTAGGCCGAACCTGCCTCAACTCATCCAGTTACCCCCGTCCACGTTGTAGGTTTGCGCCACGATGTAGTCACTGTCGCGCGAGGCCAGGAACACCGCCATGCCTACCAGGTCATCGGCAGTGGCCATCCGGCCAAAGGGTACTTCTTCACCCACCAGGCGTTTTTTCTCCCCTAAGGGGCGGTTTTCGTGTTTGGCAAACAGCGCATCTACCCCATCCCAGTGCTCCCCATCCACCACCCCAGGGGCGATGGCATTTACGTTGATACCCTGTTTGATAAGGTTCAAGCCCGCTGACTGGGTAAGGCTGATCACTGCCGCCTTGGTGGCGCAATACACCGCCACCAAGGCCTCGCCACGACGCCCGGCCTGGCTGGCCATATTGATGATCTTGCCCCCGTGCCCCTGGGTGGTCATTTGCTTGGCGGCCGCTTGCAACGTAAACAGTGTACCGGCCACATTGATGGAAAACAGCCGCTCGTAGCTCTGCCGGGTGATCTCGGTAATAGGCGCCAGGTCGAACAACGCGGCGTTATTCACTAGGATGTCCAGCTTGCCCGCCTTGGCTACCACGGCTGCGATAGCCTGGTCGATAGAGGCTTGAGCGGTCACGTCCATCTTTATGGCGTAGGCCTGTGGACCCAGCTCGGTGGCGGTGGCCTGGGCTCGGGCCAGGTCAATATCGGCAATGGCCACGGTAGCGCCTTCGTGGATATACGCCTGGGCGAAGGCACGCCCGATCCCCCGGGCGGAACCGGTGATCAACGCGCTTTTACCTTCCAGTCGTTTCATAGGGTGTCCTGCTAGAGAGAGGGATGGCACCGCTCGGCGGTGTGCGTGCGTACACAAGCGCGGCGAGCCCTTGACGGGCCCGCCGTACCCAGTTACTTCGGGTAGCCTGCGCGTTTCATTTCCCGTTCGGTGCTGGCCTGGGCGGCAGCCAAGGCCTGCTCCACACTGGTTTGCCCGGTGAGGGCCGCGGAGAACAGCTTGCCCACCGAGGTGCCGATGGCCTGGAACTCAGGAATCACCACGTACTGAATGCCCTGGTAAGGCACCGGCTTGGCGGACGGTTGCGCCGGGTTGGCGTGTTGCATCATTGCCAGCGTGACCTTGGCGAAGGGCGCCGCTTGCAGGTACGCCGGGCTGTAGGTGGATTGGCGGGTACCCGGCGGTACGTTGGCTATACCGTCTTTATCGGCCACCAGCTGTACGTACTCCTTGGCCGTGGCCCAAGTAATAAAGGCTTTGGCAGCCTCTTTGTGCTTGGAACTGGTGGGGATAGCCAATGACCAGGCGTACAGCCAGGAAGAGCCTTTATCGGTGACCTCGGCCGGCGCGGCGGCGAAGCCTACCTGGTCGGCAACCTTGCTTTGGGCCTTGTCAGTGGTAAAGGACCCGGCCACGCTGGCGTCTACCCACAGGGCGCACTTGCCGCTGTTGAACAGCGCCAGGGTTTCGTTGAAGCCGTTACTGGAAACGCCCGGTGGGCCGTAATGCTTAAGGGTATTGACATAGAAGTTCGCAGCGGCGGTCCATTCCGGGCTGGTCAACTCAGGCTTCCATTGCTGGTCGAACCAACGGGCACCAAAGGCATTGGCCATGGTACTGAGCAGCGCCATGTTCTCTCCCCAACCGGCCTTGCCGCGCAGGCACATGCCGTATAGGCCCTTGTCCGGCGCGTGCAGCTTGCTGGCGAATTCACCCAACTGCGTCCAGGTGGGGTGCTCGGGCATGCTCAGGCCGGCCTGTTTGAACAAGTCGGTGCGGTAATAGGTCATGGTGCTTTCGCCGTAGAACGGCAGCGCGTACATCACCCCGTTGACGGACAGGCCTTGGCGCACAGCCGGGAAGATATCTTCAACGTCGTAGCTGGCGGGCAGGTCTTGCAGCGGTTCCAGCCAGTGCTTGGCGCCCCACAGTGGGGTTTCGTAGGTACCAATGGTCAGTACGTCGAACTGGCCACCCTGGGTGGCGATGTCCGTGGTCAGCCGCTGGCGCAATACGTTTTCTTCCAGCACTACCCAGTTGAGTGTAATGTCCGGATGCTGCTGCTCGAATACCTTCGACAGCCGCTGCATGCGGATCATATCGCTATTGTTGACCGTAGCGACGGTCAGGGTATCGGCCCCATGGCTGCTCAAGGTCACAGACAGCCCTGCACACAGTGCAAGCGCGTGGATCGCTTTCATTGGCGTTCTCCTGCCTCATGCCTGGCCGGCAGAAGCATTATTGTTGTTGTATCCGCCAAGCCTGCTAGAGATCGCCGGTCAGCGGGGCACGGGCCGATTACAGCACCGCGCAAATACCGATACAAACGATCCACGAACGCTCGACTGATACTTTTTTTGCCGTACGGTCGTAGATACCGTCTTGGCCGCGACCGCCTTAGCATCGTGTTGAATCGGGTCGTGAGCAAGCTCGGCTGCTACGGGAACATACAGGCCACACCGTAGCAGCCGGCCTTGGCCGCGAGCCTCGGCATCGTGTTGAATCTGGTCGCGAGCAAGCTCGGCTGCTACGGGGAAAGCGGTAAGCCTGGCACCCTGGCCAAAATCCAAACCTGTGGCTATGCTCGGCCCACACCAATAACTACAACCAGGTAGCCCTCGATGCCCGCCAATCAGGCGACCCTATCGGCCCCTCAGCGGCCAGCGCTTGAAGTGATCCTGCCCCAGCCAGGCACGTGTTTTCGTTGGTTCGAGCATGATTACCCCTACCCCCTCGCCCGCTGGCATCATCACCCCGAATTCGAGCTGCATGTGATTCGCCACGGCCAGGGCAGGCTGTTGGCAGGCGACTATATCGGCCCCTTCGGCCCTGGGCATGTAGCGCTGATCGGCCCTAACCTGCCCCACGACTGGATAGGCGACCTCACCCCTGGGGAACACCTGCCTGGCCGCGACCTGGTGCTTCAATTCGATGGGGAGGCCTTGCTGGGGCTATCCAGTGCCCTGCCTGAATTCAGCGAGCTGCGAGGGCTGTTCAGCCAGGCCCGGCGAGGCATCGAATTCACGGGCACCACCGGCACGCGGGCCGCGGCAATGATCGAAGCGCTGGGCCCCGCCAATAGTCTTGAGCGGCTTATAGGCTTTCTGCGAGTGTGTGACACCTTGGCCAAGGCCCCGCCCGCCGACTGCCGCCTGCTGGCCAGCCCTTACTACGCGCCTGCCCTGGATGACCGCAGCGCCGAGCGCATCAATCGGGCATTTGAATACCTGCTGGCGGAATTCACCGGTGATATCCGCTTGTCCGTGGCCGCCGAACGAGCGGGCATGAGCGAGGCTGGGTTTTCCCGGTTCTTCAAACGCGCCACTGGCCACGGCTTCGTCGACCTTACCCGCAAATTGCGAGTGCAACGGGCATGCAGGCTGCTGATGCAGACACAGCGCCCCATCACTGATATCTGCTTCGAAGTCGGCTACGGCAACGTGTCGAACTTCAATCGCTACTTCAGGCAGGAAATGGGGCAAACGCCGAGGGAGTACCGGCGTGCGGCGTTGCTGGGGCTTGTAGTGTAGTAGGGCTTGTAGGCGCTGACTGGCGCCAAACGTCGCCATTGGGTATGGCAAAGTCGTTAAGAACAACACTGCCATAAAAACTTCACACATAACCGTTTGCTGAAGGAACTGCTGGGCTCGGGTCGTCACTCATCAAGGTATCGACGCGCTGTAATTGCCCATCAGAGGCTTGCCAGGGCGCGTAGCGATGCGAGGGAAACGTTGCGTCCGGCCATTTGTCGGCACTCAAAAAGCCTGCCGTTCAATCCATGCCCGAGGACGTACAATGGACATTCACTCCATCGCAAGCCGGCAAGTTCAAGCCCACCACGCCGATGAGATCACCCCGGCAACGCCGACTGGTTCCATTCACCCGGTTCAAGCGCTCGATGCCAACGGACAGGACATGAAGGATTTGATCGACAGGCACCTGGCTGTACACCGCCCCAATACCCGATCCCCTGGCAGGCCAGGGCAGCATCAAAGCCGTAATGAAGAACTGGACGCGATCGGGCATGACCGGGCATTTAAACTGCAACAAGAGGGTTTTACGCCGGAACGCCTGGATAAAGCCGAGAAAAACGCGGCAAAACTGGACAAGTGGGTACTGACCAATATTAAAGCAGGCATGGCCGGGGCCCCCTTTGCGGCCATGACACTAGTGGGTAACTTAAACCCAGAAGTGCTTAGATATAATCCGCAAAATACCCCACTTAAAGAAATCGGCAAACAAAATACATTCGCCTCCCTTTATGCATCCGGGGCGAACCTGACTGCTAACAAACTGATGCAAGAGCTTAAACCCACTGAAAACCTTAACCCGCCCGATGACAGTCTGCATGCTGCCCTACAAGCCTCACGTTTGGAAAAGCGCGACTCGCATGACAAAGGGCTGGTGGGCAACGCGGCGGACGAAGCGGCCAAATGGGCAGCGGCTTTTGCTATCCGAAACTTCCTGCTGAACTACCCGCTACGGGTAGCTTTAGTGCAAGCGGGCAAGGCAGAACTGGCTACTGAAATCGAAAACGTTTTGCGGCCAATGACAGCCTTGATCGCTGGCATTTGCATTGAGCAATTTAACCAATATCGCGACAGGCAGCGCGACATCGCTGGCCCAGCCATGCTCTATGGGCGTCGCGATAGGGTACCAGAAGGCCACGGCCCTAAGCCGATCGCCGAGGATCATGAATGGTTAGACAACCTCAAAAACCTTGAACAGGCGGACTGGCTGTTTTCCAAGGCAACGGTAAAGGAGTTCACGGGGCGGGTCGGCAAAGGCGTTGCTGGGGCAGGGAACGCCTTTATGAGCGGCGAATTCATTCAAGTCATCGGCAAACCGGAAAATCTCTTATCGGAGGGTACGCTTGCTGCAGGCTTCGCCGCGTACGGCGTGTTGCCAGCGGCTTTGAGTACCTTCTTGGAGAACAAAGGCTACACGCCCACAGAAACCGCTGCCATGGCCGACGCTTTGAAAGAGGCTTTAGGGGCTCTGGCCTTTGCCGGCGAGGCGTTTATGGGAGTTATTGGTAAAGGTGGTTCGGAGAAGGCCATTAAAGCGATGAACGAGGATGACCGGCTTGCAAAAGGTGTGACCAAGGGGCTGGACACTACCCTGCACCTAGGCGCCAAAGGCATGTCGGCCACCTCGGCAGCGGTCGTTGACAGCTTCAAGGCAATTGGCAGTGGGGGGCAGCGTGCTGGCAATGCGATAACCACAGGCGCCCAGCACGTGAGTGATTACGCCAGGGAACTCAGAAACAGGGGGCGAACGCTGCAGAATCCAACGACTACGGGTGCCCCCACTACCGCCCCAACAGCTCCGCTCCCCATGACCACCCTACCCCCTGGTGCCTCCAGTTCCAGACCCGCGCGCCCACACGGCCCCAGCGGCAGCGGCGACATCGTATAGCGTTCAGCCGGGCCGCTCACCGAGGCATTGCTCGCTCGGCGCGGTGCCTGGCCGCGGTCGCGTTTTCAGGCCTACCTCAGCTCAAGCGCAGGACGCTCGCCATCGGCCTGTCTCTGTGCGGGAGTGAAGGGCAGCGGGCGCCACTGCTGTGCGCCGAATAGCTGGGTCTGATCACTGAAGTGCGCCGAGGTTGGATCACTTGATTGCGACATTGCCAGTAGGCCTGTCGCCACCGGGCCGTTATCGTCAAAGCTCACTAGCTGGATATAACTGCTGCCGCCGGTCACGTCGAAATGCACCCCATCACCCTGGGCGGTCATTGCATTGTAGGTGCCCAGCTTGCCGTCGCCGCCAGGCAGGGGAATACGCTGTGCGCCACGCCTTGCGGCATGCAACGCCCCCCAGGTTGTGTCGGCCGGCACACCGGCCAGGCGTGCGCCAGCCTCGGCCAAGCCCTTGTGTAGCCGCTGCGCAACCTCCGAGCGCTGCCAAGCGATACCGCTGGGTGTATGCACCGGGTCCTGGGGCGAAAACGGCACACGCCAATCGGTGTGGTAGTCCAGGGCAGCCATGGTGATCTGAAAGTAAATGACCCCTAGGCCACTGTCGACCTGCGCCTGGCCGTCCCAATCCCTTAGCACCGCACAGGCCCGCTCGATGGCCGCGTCGGGCCGGGCTTTGCAATAAGCGCGCACATCTTCCAAGGTCAGGGCCGCCAGGTATACCTCGTTGCCCGTCACCAAGCTTTCAAGCAGCGCTGGCGTTACCGGGCGCGTGCCCCATTGCTCGATCCGGCTCAAGGCGAACCGGGCGCGCAGGCCAAGCAGGCGATCACTGTTGCTGATCAAGGGTGAAAACCCAGTCAACGGCGTGGCCGGGCGGGTCATCCAGGCACTGTCATTGGCGTTCTGCAGCACCTGCCTGTTTTGCAGCCGCGGCAGGTGCTCGGCTGCAACAATCCCGGCCTGTCGAGCGCCTGTATCGCTCTGCCAGTTGCAGCGCGAACGGCTTCCATCCAGGCCTGGCAACCCTGCCTTGGCCAAGGCAGGGTCTGCGCACTGCTTCAGTACTGGCAAGGGCACATTCGGTACCACCGAAGCGTTCATGTACAACGCCTGGCCCTGATCGTCCACGGCCAAGGTGTTCACCCATGGAATGCCCTGATAAGTCGCCACGGCCTGACGCAACTCAGCCACCGAACCGGCTCGGTTCATGGCATCCCACTGCGCTAGCACACGGTCGTTGCCCAGGTTGGCGTCCTGAACGGCATAAGCGTGATGAGCATCCCAAGGCATCAGCCCTGGCATCACGACCACGGGGCCAAAGCGGGATTCGAACAGGGTGTGATTGACCGTGGTCAAGTCGCCACTGGCCTCCCGCACGTTTATTTGAACCTGACGTTCATGCAAGGGCTCACTCTGCCCATCGACCCTATAGCGTTTGGGGTCCTTGGCGTCGAGCCGCAGACGGTGCAGGGTAAAGTGGCTGGAGGTGTCGACGGTATGGCTCCAGGCGATATGTTGATTAAAGCCGATATTGACCACGGGCAGCCCAGGCAATGCGGCGCCCATCACGTCCAGCTGGCCTGGGATGGTCAAATGCAGTTGGTAGAACCGCAGCCCGCCGCTCCAGGGGAAATGCGGGTTGGCCAGCAACAGCCCCTTCCCGTTCTCGCTCCGCTCACCGCCAACCGCCACCGCGTTGCTGCCGTGGTTGAGCGCAAACTCACGCAACTGCGTCAAAGCCTGGCGCGGCTCATCCCCCGCCGCCTGGGGCGCTGTGGGAGGGCTGGCTGCCACCATCGCTGCGGCGAAGCGCCCCGCCCCCCCTTCGACCAACAGCCGGCGCGCCAGGCGTATCAGGTCTTCCTTTACCAATGGGCGTAGCCAACCGGCATTGCGGCACAGCGCGGGCCGTTCCGAGGCAGGCGTGTGTGCCAGGTAGGCATTGAAACCCTCTACGTAGCCTTCCATGCGTTGCTGCATCGAGGCAGGCTGCGCTTGCCAGAACGCCCGTACCTGGGCATCGCTGTTCAGCCATTTGAAGAAAATGTCGGAGGTCAGGTTGTTCTGGCCTTGGGACGAATGCCCAGCCCGGCCCTGCCATTGTGAACGCTGGCCATTGACGGTCAGCACTTCATCGGCCAGCAGGCAGAGATTGTCCTGTGCGTAGGCATAACCGATGCCATAGCCCAAGCCATGCTCATCGTTGGCTTGAACATGGGGAACGCCCAGCGATGACCAGCCAAGGGTGGCTTTTGGCGCGGATTCATCGGCGGCAACGGCGGTGGCGGCCAGGCAACACGCAACCAGCGCCACGGTTTTGAAGGGAAACGATTGCACAACGACTCCTTGAATGAATTGCGCCCGGTCGGCCGGCAGTCAATGCTCAGGGAACGAGCCCCCCGGCGTGGAATTTAGTCTCCAGCCCCAAAAAGAATGATTCTCATTTGACAACCACTCCCTACGCCCCTAATGTCTGCCCTGTTGCATAAGGACATACATTTCCACCCACCCGATTGAGCGTGCAATTCCATGCAGGATTCAGACGTCACAGCCGTATCGGCCAACGGATTTCCGTCTTTGCTGCAAACCTTGATCAGCAACCGCGCCGGCCTTATCAAGACCGCCGCGCGCATCACCGGCTGCCCGAGCCGGGCCGAGGACGTAGTACAAGACGCCTACCTTCGGGTATCCGATCTGAAAACCGACACCCTGCCCTTCAATGCCCGGCTTAGCTACGTACTGCGCATCGTGCGCAATCTGGCGATAGACACGTACCGCAAGCAGTCCATGGAGCAGCGGTACTTCGTGAGCGACGATCAGGACATCAACGCCACCGCCGAAGTCGCCAATCCGGAGTCGATCAATGTGGACCGCCAAACCCTGGGCAAGGTCAGCACTGCCCTGGCCCAACTGCCCGAGCGTACCCGCTACGCGTTCGTGATGTACCGCGTGCATGGCAAGCCGCAGAAAGATATCGCCGTTGAACTCGGCGTATCGCCTACGCTGGTCAACTTCATGATCCGCGACGCGTTGGTGCATTGTAAGAACTACATTGCCGCTTCCCAGGATCGCTAGGTACGTCGGCCGGCCGCAAGCGCCCTTGGGCAGCGCGCTATTATGCCCAACAGGGTTTAGCTGTATTATCCCGATCGCGCCGATGACACGATGGCGCCAGCCTTGCGCGTGTTCAGATCAGCCAGCCGGTACCCCGCATGCCTACCCCCACTGCCCCAGAAGCGACTGCCGAGCGCATCAGCAATGAAGCGGCGCAATGGTGCATACGCCTCAATGAGCCAGACTGCTCCGAACAGGAACGGCAGCGGTTTGAGCAATGGCTGGCAAGCAACCCTGCGCACCGGCGTGAATTCGACGCCATGGGCGAGATCTGGGTCATCAGCCAAGGCCTGCCTTTGGACGGGCCGACGCCAGCACCGGCCGCCACAAGCACGCCGCCCGCCCCTGTCCGTGCTCGCCGCTACCGTCGCCCCTTGCAAGCGGCGGCCGCATTGGCATTCGTTTTGCCCTTGAGCGGGTTGATCGGCTGGGAGCTGAACCTGGTGCCTAGCGCCTACCAGCGCTTCGAAAGCCAAGGCGCGCTTCGCAAGGTGACCCTGGCCGACGGCTCCCACGTGGAGCTGAACCTGAACAGCCAAGTGTCGTTCGCCTACTACAAGGATCGACGTAGCGCGACCCTGGCCAAGGGCGAGGCCTATTTCGACGTACGGCACGACCCCAGTCACCCTTTTCTGGTCAATGCCGGGCAGGGGCAGGTGCGCGTGACGGGGACACATTTCAATGTGTGGACGGATCGGGACGATGTACGGGTTACCCTGACCCAAGGCGCCGTGCAGGTATTGAGTGACCGCACCCGCCCGTACCTTCAGGTCACCCTCTCGCCCGGCATGCAGGCACGGTATGGGCAAGGCCAGGCCCTTCCCCGGGCGAGCGCGGCGCCGTTGGTATCGGCCCTGGCCTGGCGCGAAGGCAAGTTGATCCTGGCTGACCTCACCCTTAACGACGCCCTGCCGCAGATCAACCGCTACCTGGCCAGCCCCCTTCACTTGGGCGACAACGCAGCGGGCCAATTGCGCATTGGTGGCATCTACGATACCCACAACATTGCCGCCCTGGTCGACGACCTGCCTAAGGTACTCCCTGTTTACGTAAGCCGTAATGAGCAGGGCGAACAGGTGATCCTCAGCAAACGCGCCTACCGCCCCTGATGTGCACCGACGCCCGCATGCGACCGCGGTCAACGGTTTTCAATATTGATTCTCATTAACACGGGCCTCTATACTCCCCGCTCGCGGTTGAGTCCGATTACAGGGTGCCCTTATGTTCGATCTTCAAAACGTCAGCGTTCACCTGGCAAGCCGCGTACTGCTGCAGCCCCTCGACGTGCAGGTACCCCATGGCCAAATGGTTGGCCTGATCGGCCACAATGGGTCGGGCAAATCGACCCTGCTTAAAGTGCTTGCCCGCCAGCTGCAACCCACCAGCGGCACCATCACCCTGGACGGCAAGCCGCTCGCTGCCTGGAGCAGCCGTGATTTTGCCCGCCAGGTCGCGTACCTGGCGCAACAGACGCCACAGACCGACAGCCTCACGGTTCGCGAACTGGTCGCCTTCGGTCGTTACCCCTGGCACGGGGCATTGGGCCGGGTGAAGGCTGAAGACCTCTATTACATCGACCGCGCGCTGGAACTGACCGACACCGGCCACTTTGCCGAGCGCCTGGTGGACGAGCTGTCCGGTGGCGAGCGACAACGGGCGTGGTTGGCCATGCTGCTGGCGCAAAACGCCCGGTTCCTGCTGCTGGACGAACCGACCTCGGCCCTGGATATCGCGCACCAGGTCGAGGTGCTTGGCAGGGTGCGGGACCTTAGCCGCGAGCTTGGCCTGGGCGTTCTGGTCGTGCTCCATGACGTGAACATGGCTGGGCGTTATTGCGACCACTTGCTGGCCTTGCACGGGGGCAGGCTGCTGGCCCAAGGCGGCCCGGCACAGTTGATGCGTAGCGACACCCTGCAAGACATCTACGGCATCGCCATGGGCGTACTGCCCAACCCCGCCGATGGTTCGCCCATCTGCTACCTCAACTAAAGCGTGCCTGTCCCTAGGCGCCATAAAGGGCTTCAGCTAATTAGGCTTTCGGTCGGGGGCTGGTCAAGCAGCGGGCAGTTATCGCAATGGGGCAACGCCTCCAGACGATAGCGAACGCAACACACCCGCCGCTGCCGCCAACGGCCCTCCGCGCGCACCTCGCAGGGCACCTCCAGGTAGCGGATCGGCGCGAACAGCGGGTTACGCAAGCCGTCGGGGCGATGCTCGGCATTTAAAAGCGCCTTGCCATCAGCCAATAGCGGGGCGGGAATCGGCACGCGGGCCATCTCCCCAAGGAACCATTCGAAGTAGTTGCCAGCGTTGCTCCACAGCACCTTCGGCGAGAGCTTCACTTGGCTGGCCAGGCGCTGTACGAACGGTTGCAGATGGGCGTCGAGCAAATGGCTGAAGCGCTCGAAGGGGTCCTGTGGGGCGCGCGGGAACACCTCACCCTCCCCTCTCAGCTTGAACGCCTCAGGCAGGCCTTGCTGGTCCAGCACCACCTGAACCTGGTCGAAATCCAGCGGCAGTTGCCTGTGAAGCACCAAGGCGGCGGCCACCACCGGCGGGATTAGTTTCACCAGGTAGTATTTCGACCACTGCGAAGCCAGGGCGCGGCGGTCCTGCCCGGCACAGCCCGGCGCAAAGCGCTGAAGCAGCGGTTCAATGCATTCGGGCTCTAGCAAGCGCGTGGCGGCGATCGAAGGCCGAGTGTCCTCGGTAGTCACCAACACGTCGCGATAGCTTGCGAAGGGCCCTGTATACAAAGGGGCAAGGGCGGCAATCATCCCAGCCTCTCAGCCAGCTGTGGAAGGCCCGGCCGGTAGCCAACGTAGTATGGGCTCAACATAGCGGGCACTGGGCAAAAAACTTTTCACGGCTTAGCACCATAAGGGCGGCGCGTTTGTGTGGAAAGTCGACGTGCTTTTCGTTCCAGAAGCCGTGGTCCTGCATGTAGCCGATCATCCGTGCATTGTCCGCACGGGGCTCGGCGACCACGTGTTGGGTACGGGCGTCGTCCAGCAGCAGGTAATGCACCAGTGCGTTGAGCCAGCTGCACACCCGGCGGGGGCCACGGTAGTTGTCCTCGCCCACCAGCATATGGAGGCCGCGGTCGTAATCGCCCGCCTGGTAGAAGGGCGCGATACGGTCCTCTTTGGCCCAGTAGGCTTCGAAGTAGCCAAAGGGCTGATCGTCGAAACAGCCGATCAGCGTCAGGGTGTGCGGGTCGGCGGCCAGCTTGAGCAGGTAAGCCTGGTGCTGTTCAAGCGTGCCATCCTCCTGCCAGAACTCCAGCACCCGGGGCTGGTTCTGCCAGCGGTGAAAGCGCTCCAGGTCATGGTCAATGTCCAGCGTACGCAAGGACACCCAACTGCCCAGGCGGGCATCGAAGCGGCGGTAGACCTCGCCCACGGGCTTTGGCGGGCGCAGTGGGTGGCAACGGCCCTGGGTCAGCCGGTATTGCTGCGGATACAAGCCGGGGCCGGCGGCTTTCAACCAGGGCTCGCCCAGCTGCCAGAAGGCGGCGCGCTCGATCCGTAGTTCCCCACTGCCAGGCGCCTGGCCGAGCAAGCCTAGGCGCAGCAGGTGCTCAGGCCTGTGCCCGGCACTCAAGCGCAGTGACAGCCCCTCAAGCCCTGGGGCTTTGGCGAAGGCCCAGCTGGCCAGGGCCCACAGGCCCAATGCCCACTCAGGCTGATCGGCCGGGGTCAACACCTGCCAGGCGTCGCCCTCGCGTGCCACTTCGAGCACTCGCTGGTCATCGGCCAGCAGGTTCAGGCCCCGCTGGCTGGGCTCGATCCTTAAACGGCGACCGTCAGGCAAGAAGGTCAGTAAGGGGTTATCGTCGTGGAGCATGGCAGTTCAACCTCGCGTACCGCTGACAGGCACGAACATAGCGCCCCTGGTCTTGAAACGATCAGGGGCGCGGGGGATTTACTCGGTGAATTCACCCTAGCGGCCTTCGCGACTGTCAGGCGGTCTGCGCCGCCAGCTTTGCCGCCTCACGGGTGAGCGGCTTGCCGGCTTGAGGCTGCGCGAAGATGGACTGGGCGATGTCCAGCGCACGCATGGGCAGCACCGACAGCAAGGTGTCGCTCAAACCATGGCTGTCCTGGCTAAAGCCCTGCATATAGATACTGGCGCGCAAGCGCGAATCGGCCTGTACCCGATAATCGCGGCCCACCTTGTAATCGCCCAGGTAGGTTTGCAAGGGGGCCAGCAAGTCCCGGTGAGCGCTGCGCTGGTAGCCGGTGGCGAGAATGACCACATCATAGCGGCGCTGCTCCGTGGCGCCGGTGGCGCTGTCACGCAGGGTCAGCTCGATGCCCTGGGGGTCAGCCTGGGCCAGCTCCACAACGCGGCGGCTCAGGAAGGCATGACGTTGAGTGTTGGCGACCTTCTGCCGGTAGAAGATCGAATAGATCGACTCGATCAGGTTCAGGTCGACCACGGAGTAGTTAGTGTTGTGGTACGCCTGAATCAGTTTTTCCCGTTCCGCCTGTGGTTCGTTGAACACCAGGTCGGTGTAGCTAGGGGCGAAGATTTCATTGACGAAGGGGCTGTCGTCGGCAGGTTTGAGTACCGCGGCGCGAAGGATCATGTCCACCTGAGCCGTAGGGTAACTGTCGTTGAGGTCAATGAACGCCTCTGCCGCGCTTTGGCCGCCGCCGATCACCGCGATACGCATCGCCGGGTTCTTCAGGCAGGGCTGCCGGGCGATGCCCTCGAGGTATGAAGCGTGATGGAACACCCGTGGGTCGTCGCGCAGAGGGGTGAAGGCCGCCGGAATACGCGGCGTGCCGCCCGTGCTGACCACCACCGAACGCGCCAGGCGCGCGCGTTCCTGGCCTTGGGCGTCGGTCGAAATCACCTTGAGTACGTCGATGCCCTCCTGGCCATTGACCGGTTCGACCCTGCACACATGCTCACCGTAGGCGCACTGCGCCGAGAACTGCCCCGCCACCCAGCGCAAATAGTCGTTGTACTCCAGCCGACAGGGGTACAGCGTGCCCAGGTTGATGAAGTCGATCAATCGCCCGTGGGTGTGCAGGTAATTGACGAAGCTGTAAGGGCTGGTCGGGTTACGCAAGGTCACCAGATCCTTAAGGTAGGAAATCTGCAGCTCACTTTGCGTCACCAGCGTGTTGCCGTGCCAGCGGTAGTCAGCCTGCCTGTCCAAGAACACGGCCTGATAGGCGCGCCCTTGCTGCTGGGCCTGTTCCTGCAAGGCAATGGCCAGCGCCAGGTTGGACGGGCCAAAACCGATGCCGAGTACGTCGTAGGTCGATGAAATCAACTGAGTCATGGTGCCTGTGTCCTGTTTGACGGTAGCGGTGGAGCACGACGCGGGCGGGACTACCTCGCCCTGGGAGCGGCGGCGTCATTGCGCCTGCGGCGCAGCCTGCCTGTTCCAATCCCTGCGCATCGGCCAGAAGTCGCGTTTTGCGAAAATGCGTTCGGCATTAAGGACGAGGCCAGGCCCTAAATATTTAGTAACGGTTCTCATTTGCAGTAATACCTGACGGCCAGGTGGGCGCGCCGCGCCGCCTGGCAAGGGAATACCCGTGGCGACAGGCCGATGGCCATTATCTAACGCGGCCTAAATTTTTCCGCGCTCGTTCGTTTGATGGGTAGTCATTTCGATTGGCGTTGGCGAGCCCACGGCCCCCGCCAATCGGCCCATGAATTCCGGCATGCCCAACGGTGGCCGCAGAGCCCAGGACCTACAGATGCAGACTCCTCCACAAAGCACGCTCGGTGAGCTATTCAAGCTGCTGCGCCCTTTCTGGCCCCAGTTATTGCTGGCGACGATTCTCGGCATTCTGGGCGGCGCCTCCATCACCGCGCTGTTGGCGACCATCAACCATAGCCTGAACGCCGAGGGCGGCCTGCACTCCGGGCTGCTAGTGGGCTTCGCCGGCCTGTGCGTACTGGCGCTGGTGGGCTCGATCATTTCTGACATGGGCACCAACTATGTAGGCCAACACTCCATCGCGCGCCTGCGAAAGGAGCTAGGCGCCAAGATCATTTCCGCGCCCATCGCACAGATCGAACGCTATCGCAGTCATCGCCTGATCCCGGTGCTGACCCATGACATCGACACCATCAGCGATTTCGTCTTCGCCTTCGCGCCGCTGGCCGTGTCCTTGACCATCTGCCTGAGCTGCCTGGGCTACCTGGCGGTGTTGTCATTGCCGATGTTCCTCACCACCGCCGTGGCCATCGTCATCGGCAGCGCCATTCAGTTTCTGGTGCGCAGCCGAGGCATTCGCGGCTTCTTCCAGGCTCGGGACGAAGAAGACGAGTTGCAAAAGCATTACCGCGCCTTGGCCGAGGGTGCCAAGGAGCTGCGCATCAGCCGCCCCCGTCGCTTCCAGCACTACAACGAACGCCTGCAAGGCACCATCGAACGCATTTGCCAGATCCAGGTGCGCTCGATCAACCTCTTCGTGGTCGCAAAGGGCTTTGGCTCTACCTTGTTCTTCATCGTCATCGGCGTGGCCCTTGCGTACGAATCTATCTGGCCCAGCACCGACAAAGCCACGCTGAGCGGGTTTATCCTGGTGCTGCTGTATATGAAGGGTCCCCTCGAACACCTGGTGGGCAACCTGCCCATCGTCAGCCGCGCGCAGGTCGCGTTTCGGCGTATCGCCGAGCTGTCGATCCGCTTCTCATCCCCAGAGCCGAGCCTGCTGTTGCGCGATGACCAGCGCCCACCGTTGAACATCGAGCAGATCGAGCTGCGTGACCTGACGTACCGCTACCCTGCCGATGACGGCGGTACCGGTTTTGAGGTGGGCCCGATCAACCTCAAGATCCAGCGGGGCGAGATCCTGTTTATCGCCGGCGAAAACGGCTGCGGCAAAACCAGCATGATCAAGTTGCTGCTAGGCCTCTACGCCCCCCAGGGTGGACAACTGCTACTCAACGGCCAGCCGGTGGATGACAGCAATCGCGACGATTACCGCCAGCTGTTTACGACCATTTTCGCGGACTACTTCCTGTTCGAAGACCTGCTCAAGGACAGCGCCGAGATCCCCGTGGAAGCCAACCGCTACCTGGAGCGCCTGGAAATCGCCCACAAGGTGTCGCTCAAGGATCACAGCTATTCCACCACCGACCTGTCCACTGGCCAGCGCAAGCGGTTGGCCTTGGTCCAGGCCTGGCTGGAAAAACGCCCGGTGCTGGTATTCGACGAATGGGCCGCCGACCAAGACCCGGAATTTCGCCGCATTTTTTACACCGAGCTGCTGCCGGAGCTGCGCGCCCAGGGCAAGACCCTGATCGTGATTTCCCACGACGACCGCTATTTCGACGTGGCCGACCGGCTACTGCGCATGCGCGCCGGCCAAATCGTTGAACTACAACGCAACCGCACAGGGGCGGCGCCCGCGCAGCCCGACACCGCCCTTACCTGAGCGTCGCAAGGGCAAAGCCAGCACATAACGAGATCAACCCGACACGTTTCCATAAGAAAAACGCATCCCAGGAGTGCACGCATTGATCGGTAAGCGCAATACCCCCGTTATCGGATACCCAACCAGCCGCCTTGCCCGGGCAGTGCGCCTCACGGCGGTAGGCATGGCCCTGGCCGCCACGAGCGCGATGGCCGCCCCCGTGCGCATCGACATTCCCGCACAGCCGCTTGGCGCCGCCCTGACCAGCCTCGGCGCGCAGTCCGACTTGCAGATCCTGTTCGACCCCAGCCAGCTGCAAAACCTGCGCAGTCCTGAACTGCAGGGTGAACTGGAACCCACTCAGGCGCTGGACTCGCTGCTGCGTGGCACAGGCATCGAGTACCGGATCGACGGCCGTCGGGTGACCTTGCAGGCCGCCCAGGCCGCCGATGGCGCGGTCGTGCTTCCAGCGGTGGTGGTCAACGGCAGCACGATCCTGCCCGAGGGTTACGACAGCTATGTACCCAGAACGGCCAATAGCGCCAGCAAAACCGACGCCCCACTGATCGAAATCCCCCAGTCCATCTCGGTGATCACGCGCAAGCAGATAGCTGACCAGGGCGCGCAAACCGTGACCGGTGCCTTGCGCTATGTGCCGGGGGTAAAAGTCGAGGCCTATGGCCTGGACCCCAAGGGCTTCGACTGGCTATACATCCGTGGCTTCAATGGCCAGTCCACCAGCGACTACCTCAATGGCCTGCGCCAGCAGAACAACAGTTATGCGTTCTACCGCAGCGAGCCCTATGCCTACGACCGTATCGACGTGGTCAAAGGCCCCTCCTCGACCCTGTTCGGCCAAGGCGATGCCGGCGGCATCATCAACCGTGTGAGCAAGAAGCCCGAGGCCGATCACGTTAACGAGGCGCAGTTGTCAGCGGGCAATTATGACCGGCGCCAGGGCCAGTTCGACTTGGGGGGCGCGTTGGACGTCGACCAGCATTGGCTGTATCGCGTGGTGGGGGTATTGCGCGACACCAATACCCAGGCCGATTACGACGACGGCCATGAACTCAGGGATGACCATGCCTATATCGCACCCTCGCTGACCTGGGCGCCGGACGAAAATACCGACCTGACGCTGCTCACCGAATTTATGCGTGACCGCAACGGCGGGTCCCTGTTCGCCTACAGCACACCGAACGGGCATACCACCAACACCCTGATGGGCGACCACAGCTTCAACCACTTCAATCAAAACCAGTACAGCGTCGGCTATGAGTTTCGCCATCGCTTCAATGACACCTGGGCATTTCGCCAGAACGCCCGCTATGGCCAGGTGGACCTGATTTTCCAGAACCTGCTGCCCTTCAGCGTCGACACCACCACCGGCAATACCATCCGCGGCGCCGACCGCTTCGACCAGCACCTGAACACCTTCGCGCTGGACAACCAACTCCAGGCCGACTTCCAGACCGGGCCGCTCACCCACACCCTGCTGATGGGCGTGGACTACACCTGGCAAGACGCCGACATCACCCGCTGGCGCACCCGGGGGCCGGACTTGAACATCTACAACCCGGTCTACGGACAACCCGTCCCCCGCCCTACCCAGGCCAACAGCATCGGTTCGATCGACTACGACCAGACCGTGCAACAGGTAGGTGGTTACCTGCAAGACCAGATCAAATTCGACGATCACTGGGTGCTCACCGCTGGCGGGCGCTATGACTATGTGCGCAACGCCCTGGACAACCACGTTGGTGCCTCCAGCAACCAGAAGGACAACGCCTTCACCGGCCGCCTGGGGCTGACCTACCTGACCGACTTTGGCGTGGCCCCTTATGTCAGCTACGCCGAATCCTTCGCGCCCAATACCGGGATCGGCAGTGGCGGCAGCGCCTTTGAATCGAGCGAAGCCCATCAATGGGAAGTGGGGGTGAAATACCAGCCCACCGACGACGTACTGATGACCCTGGCCGCCTATGAGTTGACCAAGACCAACGTGCTCACCGCCGAATTGGTCAACGGCGTGAGAACCGGCTTCTCAACCGCCAGTGGCGAACAGCGCTCGCGCGGCGTCGAGGCCGAGATCAAGGCAAAGCTCAACCGCAACTGGGACCTGCTGGCGTCCTACACCCTGACCAATGCCGAAATCACCAAGAGCAACAATGGCGATGAAGGCAACCGGCCGGCCAACGTACCCCGGCACATGGCCTCGGGGTGGCTGAACTACACCCTCCACGACACCCTGTTCGAGGGCCTGAGCCTGGGCGGTGGTGTTCGTTACACCGGCAACCTCTACGGTGATAACGGCAATACCTTCCATGTAGACAACTACACCCTGTACGACGCTGGCGCCAGCTACCCGATCAACAAGAACGTTACTGTTTCGTTGAACGCGCAGAACCTGCTGGACGAGAAATACACCGCAACCTGCGATGACACCTATGAATGCTATCCAGGGCTGCGCCGTACCCTGCTGACCAGCGTGAAATACACCTGGTAACCGGCGCTGGCGCCAAGGGTTTGCCCGCTTTAAACCAGGCCCTAAGCGCGGGGCCGGGTTTTTTTCCCTGAAGGTTGATCATGCTCCACTACATAAGGTACGAACGGCCATGCCAATGACCCGTCGCCGCCTGCTCGCAGGCATGGCCCTGGGCGCGCTGACCATGGCCGGCGGGCAACGGGCATTGGCGGCCCCTGTGCAACGCATCGTCGCCATCAACTGGGTCGCGGCGGAAACACTGCTCACCCTGGGCATCGCGCCCTTGGCCATTTCAGACAGCCGTTATTACAGCCTGCGCATGCCCACCACCGCGCTGCCCGCCAGCGTGCTCGACGTGGGCCCCTTCTGGGAGCCGAACCTTGAGCTGATTCAGGCCCTGGCGCCGCAGCTGATTCTGAGCGACCCCCTGCCGGTGGCCATTTCGCGCGCCATGGCGAGCATTGCCCCTACCGAGATCGTGGAGGTCTACCCTGCCACCCACAGCGTTTGGCAACGTGCCACCGGCTTTATGACCCAACTGGCCGAGCGGGTCGGCCGCCCGCTACAGGCCGCGGGCTGGATAGCAGCCAGTGAGGCCCGGCTGGCGCAGCTGCGCGCGCGGCTGGCGCAGTACCCGCGGCCGCCTCTTTACGTGGCCGTGCTCAACCAGGATGGCCGTCATGCCATGGTCTACGGCCGGCACAGCATGGTCCAAGGCGTGCTTGACCAGCTTGGGTTGGAAAACGCATGGCAAGGGCCCCGGGGGGTGATGGGCACAACCCTGGTGGGTATCGAGCAGTTGGCGCAACGCCCTGACGCGCATGTGCTGTACATCGAGATCCCTACCACCTCGGCGCGCTTGCAGAGCCTGCGGCAGCCCAACGCGCTGTGGGACAACCTGCCAGCGATGCGCAAGGGCAATACCCTTGAGCTGGGCAAGTTTTTCCCGTTCGGTGGCGCGGCGTCAGCCTTGAATCTGGCCGAAGTGATCAGCGCCTACCTTGATGAGCGAGGAGACCGCCGCGATGCCTGAACCGACCGTTGGGCTGGCTGCGCCACGCCTTGGGCGCCCGCCCAGCCCGCTTGCCTGGGTACTGGCGCTCGCGACGCTGGCGGCCCTGATAGCCGTGCATGGGCTGCAAGCCTTATTACCCGGTGGCCTATGGTGGTCGGCGCTGTGGTACCCGGACCTCGCCGACAGTCGGCAAGTGCTCCTGCATTTCAGCTTCGCCCCCCGGGTACTGGTGAGCCTGATGGTCGGCGCGGCCTTGGGCCTGGCTGGCACGCTGTTTCAGCAGATTCTGCGCAACCCGTTGGCTGAGCCGGTCACCCTGGGCGTGGCGGCGGGCGCCAACCTTGCCCTTGCAGTGGCTACCATCGCCGCGCCGAGCGTGCTACTCCATGGGCTGGAAGGTGTCACCTTGGTTGGCGCCGGCCTGGCCACCGTGGCGCTGTTCGCCTTTGCCTGGAGCCGTAGGCTGTCGTCCTTGCGTTTTATCCTGGCGGGGATGGTCATCAACCTCTATTGCGGCGCAATCACCTCACTGTTGGTGCTGTTCAACCATGATTACCTCAGCGACCTGCTGCTGTGGCAGGCCGGCTCCCTCAACCAGAGTGGCTGGGAGGGCGTCACCTACCTGGCCCCCCGCCTGGCGATGGCGGCGCTGATGGCCGCGTTGCTGGTAAGGCCGCTGGCCGCGCTGGGCCTGGAGGACCAGGCCGCTGGCAGCCTAGGGGTGTCATTGCGCGGCACCCGGGCGTTGGGCCTGCTGATCGCCGTGGCCCTGAGTGCGTTCGTGACCAGCGCGGTAGGCCTCATTGGTTTCGTGGGCCTGGCCGCGCCTGCCCTTGCCCGTCTCAGCGGCGCGCGCACACTGCGCCAGCGGCTGATCTGGGCCCCGGCCATGGGCGCGGCGCTGCTATGCCTGGTGGACCAGTGCGCACGGGAGCTTTCAAGGTTCGTGGGTGAAGTGCCGGCCGGGGTCCTCACAGCGGTGTTCAGTGTCCCGTTGCTGCTATGGCTGCTCAAGGCTGAGCGCGGCGGCGGCATCGTCGCTCGGCCCGGCACACCGTGGCGCCGGATGCACACGCCCGGCCGCGTTATAGCCCTTGGCGCGGTGCTGCTGGCCGTGCTGGTGATCCCGGCGGCCTGTCTGGGGGTTGGTTTGGACGGTTGGCACTGGAGCGGCCTGGCGCACTGGGACACCGTGCTGCACTGGCGCCTGCCACGGGCGATAGGCGCCCTTTGCGCGGGGGCCATGCTGGCCGTGGCAGGGGTGTTGATCCAGCGCTTGACCGGTAACCCCATGGCCAGCCCTGAAGTACTCGGTGCCAGCTCCGGGGCCGCGCTGGGGGTAATGGTGTTGTTCCTGCTGATGCCCTCTCCCCAGGCCCTGATGACCCCCGCCGCTTGCGCCGGCACGTTGCTTACCTTGGGCGCCCTGTTCTGGTTCAACCGGCGCAACACCCTCAGCGCCGAGCGATTGTTGCTGACGGGTGTGTGCCTGACCACGCTCCTGGGTGCGCTGAGTACGTTGTTGATGGCCAGCGGCGACCCACGCATGACCCTGCTGATGAGTTGGATGACCGGTTCGACCTACCATGTGGATGCCAGCGCGGCGGTCACCGCGCTGCTCGCCGCTAGTACCTTGCTGCCTCTCAGCTTGCTGCTGGCCCGGCCGTTGGACTTGCTTGGTCTCGGCAACCCCGCCGCTTCCGCCCTTGGGCTGCCGCTGCGCCTGACTCAACTGACCATTCTGGGCGTGGCCGCGGTGCTCACCGGCACGGCGACGCTGGTGGTGGGGCCGTTGAGCTTCGTCGGGCTGGTCGCGCCACACATCGCGCGGCAATTGGGCGTGTACCAGGCCGCGCCGCAGATCGTGCTGAGCGCGGTCATCGGCGGGTTGATCATGCTGATGGCCGACTGGCTGGGCCGCACGGTTGCCTACCCCTGGCCGATCTCCGCCGGCTTGCTGGCAGCCTTTATCGGCTGCCCGTATTTCCTGTGGCTGATGCACCGCCAACGGTCTTGAGCGCTGGCCGCTCGCCTTGGCGCCCCTACCCCGCACTGCTTGTGCGGGGATAGGCACCGCTGGCGAACGCAGTTACCAGTGCGCCGCTAAAAACCGCGCCGCCTGGCTGAAATACGTTTGCACGTCCGCCACCAGGCCGCCCATGCGCAGGAAATCATGGGTCATGCCAGCGCACAGCTGCGCCTCTACCGGCACCCCTTGGGCGCGCAGGGCGTCGGCATAGGCCAGGCCTTCGTCCAGCAGTGGGTCGAATTGCGCGGCGTACAGCAGCGCCGGCGCGCTGCCGCGCAAGGCCTGGCCGGCATACAACGGTGAGCAACGCCAGTCCTCGCGCTGCGCCGCCTGGGGCGCGTAGTGCTGATAGAACCAGTCAAGGCTGGCCGTCTCCAGCAGGTAGCCTTCGGCGAACAACGCCTGAGATTCACTGTGGCGCGTGGCGTCGGTGGCAGGGTAGAACAACAGCTGAGTACGGGGTTGTGTGCCCCCTTTACTGGCCAGTTGGGCGGCCAGCACGGTGGCCAGGGTGGCCCCGGCGCTGTCCCCCGCCACCGCCACCCGGCTCGCATCCAGGCCATGGCTGTGGGCATTGGCCTGTAACCACGCCCAGGCGTCGTGGGTGTCGTTGAGCGCCGCAGGGAATGGCGCCTCTGGGGCCAAGCGGTAACCGACCGCCAGCACGGCGCAATCGCATGCCTGGGCCAGTTGCCGACACAGGCCGTCGTGGGAGGCCAGGCTCCCTACGGTATACCCGCCACCGTGCAGGTACAGCAGCACCGGGCTGCGCGTAGGCAACCCAAGGGGCGCGCCATACAAACGGGCGGGCAACCGCTGCCCCTGGCGGTTGGGAATGTGCAAGGCGCGCACTGGCATAGGCGGCGCGCCTGCCTTGAGCGCCTCCGAGGCGGCGTCGAAGGCTTCCCGTGCCTGGGGTACCCCTAGCTCGTGCAGGGCCGGGCGCCCCGCCTCACGGCCCTCATCGACCATGTCCAAAAATGCCGCGATATCAGGGTGGAGCATGTGAGCCTCGTTGACCTCTGTAATGTTCATACCGACACCTGTTCGCGCGCGGCGACCTGAGTGCAGCAGTGGGTGATCAAGCCCTGCAGTTCCTGGCGATAGCGCGTCATCAGTTTCTCCACCGTCGAGGGGCGGAACACCCGGCTGCTGAACAGGCACCGCAACGACAGCTCGCCGTCATACACCTGGCCGATGATTTCCAGCCAGTTGTTCAAAGGTGCGCTGGCCGCATAGGCATCGCCGGGGCGCTCTTGCAGGGGGGCGAACAGCGCCTGGTCGTCGAAGCTCTGGTCGAATTGGCCCAGGTAGTTGAAGGTGACCCTTGGCTGTAACTGCTCGCTTAGCAGCTGACGGGTAGGCGCGTCGCCCAGGTACCGCAGTACGCCGTAACCTATGCCCTTGCACGGCACGGCGCGTAACTGCTCGCGCGTGGCCATCAGCGATTCGGCATAACCGCTCTGCCCTGGGGTCAGGCGCAGCGGGAACAGGCTGGTGAACCAGCCCAGGGTTCGGCTGTGGTCCAGCCCTTCGAACAGGTCCTCGCGGCCGTGGCCTTCAAGGCCCAGCAGCACCGATTCACCCTGGCTAAAGTGGCACAGCGCACGGGCCAGCGCGGTCAGTAGCAGGTCGTTGATTTGGGTCCGATAGGCCTCGGGCGCGACCTTGAGCAATTGCGCGGTGAGGGTGCGATCCAGGCGCCACTGAACCTGGCGTGTGTGGGCCACGCGCTGACTGCCACGGGGGTTGTCTCGGGGCAACTCGGCCACCCCGTCGGGGTGGGTTTGGGCCAGCCAATACGGCAGTTCGGCCACCAGCCGTGGGTGCGCCGCATACTCGCGCAGGCTCTGGGCCCACGCGCGATAACTGCCGGTACGGGCCGGCAGTCGCGGCGCCTGGCCGTTGCACAGGTGGGTATAAGCCTGCTGTAGATCGTCGAGCAGGATACGCCAGGACACCCCATCGATGCCCAGGTGGTGGGCCACCAGCAGCAGGCGTTGGCTGCCGTCCGCCAGTTCGCTGTACACCACGCGCAACAAACGCCCAGTCGCGATATCAAGGCTGCGCTGGGCCTGATTCGCCACCGCCAGGGCAGCCTCGCTGTCGGCCACGTTGCGCTGCCATAACACCGGGTCGGCCCGCAGGCTCTCATGCAGCTCTGCCATGTCACGGTAGCGCTGGTGCCACTGGCCGTCTTGCCCCTGGGCAAAGGCAAGGCGCAGGCTGGCATGCTCGGCCAGCACCACTTGCAAGGCCGCGGCCAGATGGTCCACGTTCAGCGGCTGGCGGCAGTGCAACACCAGCGCCTGGTTGAAATGCCCCGGCTGCGGCAGTGCTTGCTCGAAAAGCCAGTGCTGGATCGGCAGCAAGCCAAAGGTTTGAGCCCCTGCCTGCTCGGCCACCGCCCTCGGCTCGGCCGCAGTGGCGCTGGCTGAGGTTTGGGCCCGTTCCAGCACGCCGGCGATGGTCTGGTACTGCATCAGGTCGCGCAGGCGGATGTCTACGCCCAAGCCTGCGGCCTGGCGCGCCTTGGAGACCACTTGCAGGCTGAGGATCGAGTCACCGCCCAGGTCGAAGAAATTGTCTTGTATGCCTACCTGTTCTAGCTGAAGCACCTCTTGCCAAATGCCCACCAAGGTCCTTTGCGCCTCAGTGACCGGCGCCACGTAGGTACTGCCTGCCGTCCACACCGGGGCGGGCAATGCCTTGCGGTCGAACTTGCCGGCGGGCGAGAGCGGCATACGCGCCAGCGTTATCACCTGGGCGGGCACCATGTAGTCCGGTAGGCATTCACGCAGGTAGCCACGCAAGGCATCACCCTCGACGCCCGCGCCCGGCTGGGCAACCACGTAGCCGATCAGCTGCTTGCCGCCAGGGCCCTCGAGGGCGACCACCACGGCCTCGCGAACATCGGGATGGGTTTGCAGGCGGGCCTCGATTTCGCCCAACTCGATACGGAAACCTCGAATCTTCACCTGATGGTCGATCCGCCCCACGTAATCAATAACGCCATCGGCGCGCCCCCGTACCAGGTCACCGGTGCGGTACAGGCGCCCGCCCCGCTCGCAGAACGGGTCCGCGACGAAGCGCTCGGCCGTAAGGCCCGGGCGCTGGTGGTAACCCCGTGCCAGCCCTTGGCCGCCAATGTACAGCTCACCGGCTACGCCCACAGGTACCTCGCGCATCTGCGCATCGAGTATATGCAGCTGGCGCGCACCGACTTTCTGGCCGATGGGCGCGTAGGCCGCTTCGCAGGCCGTCTCGGGCCCGGCTTTCCAGAGCAGCGGCGTAACCACCGTCTCCGTTGGCCCGTAACCGTTGATGATGTGCTGGGGGCGCAGGGCCTGTTTGGCCAGTTCGAAGCTGGCACTGGGCACCGCATCGCCACCAAAGCAGTAGATGCGTACCGCAGGTGGGTTGCCGTCGCGCCTGGCATGTTCGGCCAGTTGCTGCAGGTAGGCCGGTGGGAAGGCGACCACATTGATGCGCTGCTCATGCAGCACGTGGTAGGTGTGTTCCGGTGTCCATAGGGCATCGTCGCGCACCACCAGGCTGCCCCCGTGTACCAGGGTGGTCAGCCACCGTTCGTGAGCACCGTCGAACGCGAACGACATAAAGTGCAGCTCGCGGGTAGCACTGTCCATCTCGTACAGCGCGCCAATGGCGGCGCAGTGCATCGCCAGCGGGCCATGGCTCACGCTGACGCCTTTGGGCTGGCCGGTAGAGCCGGAGGTATAGATGATATAGGCCAGGTTCTCTGGCTTGAGCGCTACCACAGGTGGGGTGGCGAGCTCGGCGGTCAGGTCCAACTGGTCCAGGTTCAGGCAGGTCATGCCCGTGGGAACGGGCAAGCGCTCACGCAGGCTACTGTGGGTCATCAACAGCGCAATGCCGGCATCCGCCATCTGGAAGGCCAGGCGCTCGCGGGGGTAATCGGCGTCCATGGGCACGTAGGCACCACCGGCCTTGAGCACCGCCAGCAGCGCCATGGGCATCGCCACGCCCCGAGGCAGCACCACGCCCACCCGCACTTCAGGTTCAACGCCCAGGCTGACCAGGCAATGGGCCAGGCGGTTGGCCTGTAGTTCCAGTGCGGCGTAGGTCAATACGTCATCACCACAGGCCACGGCATTGGCCGCGGGCCGCGCGTGTGCGCGTGCAGCAATGCTTGCGTGCACCGGGGGCGTTGCGCTGCCCTGTTGAGGGGCGTTGCGGCCCAGGCTCAGGGCCGCGCGGTCTGCCTCGGACAAGCACTCCACGTCGCTGACCAGGCGCGCGTGCCCACCGGTCATGGAGTCAAGTATCTGCTCCAGGTTCGCCTGAATGCGGGCTACCGCTGCTGGGTCGAAGTGGCTGCGCAGGTACTGGTACTCGATCTCCAGCCCTTCGCCTACCCGAATGGCCAGGTCCATGGGCACGTTGGTCACATCCTTGAGGCTCAGCTGGCCAAAACGCGGCCCGTGCTCGGTGCCGCGCCGCAGCGCCTCGTCCACCGGGTAGTTCTCGAACACAATGATGCTGTCGAACAACGCCTGCCCGCTGTGCCCGGCCCACCGCTGGATGTCGTACAGCGGGGTATGCTCGAACTCGCGCACCTCGGCATTGTAGGCCTGCAAGCAGCGCAGCCATTCGCCCAGGCCTTGCTGGGGCTCGGGGGCCTGGGCGATGGGCAAGGTATTGATAAACAGCCCCAGCAGGCTGTCGATACCGGGCAGTTGCGCAGGCCGGCCGGCCACGGTGGCACCAAAGACCACCTGCTGCTGCCCCGTGTAGCGTTGCAACAGCAACACCCAGGCGCCTTGCAGCAAGGTATTGAGGGTAATGCGTTGGCTGCGGGCGTAGGCCTTCAGGCGTTCGGTGGCAGCCACGTCGTAGCGGCTGTAACACAGGCCATGGCCTTGCCCCTCGGCTGGGCGCGTCAGGCTGTTGGCCAGCACGGTAGGCTGCCCCACCGCGGCCAGGCGCGCGCGCCAGAACGCCTCGGCGGCCGCGCCATCCTGGCGTTGCAACCAGCCGATGTAATCGGCATAACGCGCTGTGACCTCTGGCAGCTCGGCACCGGCGTACAACTGCAACACTTCTTTGATCAATTGCGCGCCGCTCCAGCCGTCCATCAGCAGGTGGTGGGTGGTCCAGATCAGCTGTTGGCGGCCGCCACCCAGGTCGATCAGGGTCAAGCGTTGCAACGGCGGCCGCGCCAGGTCGAAGCCTTCAAGGCGGTCAGCTTCGGCAAAGGCGGCGATGTCGGGCACAGCGCTGAGCAAGCGCACCTGAGCCGGCGCCTGGGCGTAGACCACCTGTAAGGGCGTGCGCAGGCCGCTCTGCCAAAGAAACCCGCTTCGAAGGGTGTCGTGGCGGGCAACTGCCTTGCGCCAGGCCTGGGCAAAGCCGGTGCTGTCCAGCCCCTGTACCTCGACGCTGATCTGGTTCACATACAGTCCTGAGCCAGGGTTATCCAGGGCGTGGAACAGCATGCCCTGTTGCATGGGCGAGAGCGGATAAAGGTTTTCGACCTGGGCCAGGTCCAGGTTCAAGGCCGCCAGCTGGTCAGCCTCGAGCCCCGCCAGGGGGAAACGGCCCTCGGGGGCGCTGGTCAGGGCGCGCTCATTCAGGGGCGCTTGGGCCGTGCCCAGGGCCTGTGCCAGCTGCGCAACCGTCGGATGCTCGAACACGTGCCGGGGGCTGACCTGCAAGCCAATCTCGCGGGCGCCCCCGGCCAACTGGATCGACAAAATGGAATCGCCACCGAGCTCGAAGAAGTTGTCGTCGATGCCCACCCGAGGCAGGCCCAGCACCCGTTGCCACACCTGTGCAAGCTGCTGTTCGAGTGCATCCCGAGGGGGCCGGAACACCGGCTGCAGGCGGGTGTAATCCGGGTCGGGCAAGGCTTTGCGATCCAGCTTGCCGTTGGGGGTCAGCGGCAGGCTACTGAGTACCATCACCTGCGCCGGCACCATGTAGTCCGGCAACTGCGCTTGTACCCTGGCCCGCAGCGCCTCGCCCTGGAGCGTGCCATCCTCGCCGACCACATAGCCGAGCAGCTGCTTGCCCAACGGCGTTTCCCGGGCGATCACCACGGCCTCGCGCACACCCTGGCACGCCAGCAGGCAGGATTCGATCTCACCCAGCTCGATGCGAAACCCACGTACCTTGACCTGGTGGTCGATCCGCCCCACGTACTCCAGCACGCCCTCCTCACGCCAGCGGGCCAGGTCACCGGTGCGGTACAAGCGGCCGCCATCGGCCTGGAAGGGGTTGGCCACAAAGCGCTCGGCGGTCAACCCAGGCCGGCCGTAGTAACCACGGGCCAGGCCATCGCCGGCGATATACAGCTCCCCGGCAACCCCCACGGGCAAGGGCTGAAGCGCAGCATCGAGCACGTAGAGCTGGGTATTGGCGATCGGCGTGCCCAACACCACCGGCCCTTTGCGCGGGATGCGCCAGGCCGCCGACCAGATGGTGGTTTCGGTCGGGCCGTAGAGGTTCCATAGCTCATCGGCCTGGGCGCTGAGCACGTTCGCCAGTTCCACCGACAGCGCCTCGCCACCGCACAGGAAGCGGCAGCCGCGCAGTTGGCTAAAGCGTTCGTGGGCGCTGAGCAGTGTCCAGGTCGAGGGCGTGGCCTGGATCACCGTAACGCCCTTGTCTAAGGCGGTTGCCAGCAGCCTCGACGGGTCGCGGGCACAGTCACGGTCCACCAGCTGAACGGCGGCGCCCACCCACAAGGGGAGGTACAGCTCCAGCGCGAAGATATCGAACGATAAAGACGTTAACGCCAGCACCCGGTCCGACGCGCCGAGGCCCGGCTCGCGGGCCATGCTGGCGAGGAAGTTGACCACCCCTGCGTGGCGCACCGCAACGCCTTTGGGCTTGCCGGTGGAGCCAGAGGTGTAGATAACGTACGCCAGGTCCTCCGGGCTGGCCGGTCGCGCAAGCTCGCCCAAGGAAAGGTTATGCTCGGCCTGGCCCGCCAACAACGTTTCGTCCTGGTCTACACAGAACACCTGCGCCTGGGTCTTGGGCAGCCGGTCGAGCACATGGGCCTGGGTTAGTAACAGCCGCGCTTGGCTGTCAGCCAACATGTGCGCCAGGCGCTCGGCGGGGAACTCAGGGTCCAGGGGTACATAGGCGGCGCCTGCCTTAAGCACGGCTAACAGTGCCACAGGCAGCTCCACCGTGCGTTCCAGGGCCACCCCAATGGGGTGATTCGGGCCGGCGCCCTGGGCCCGCAACCAGCGCGCCAAGCGGTTGGCACGGGCGTTGAGTTGAGCATAGTCGAGCTGGCGATGACCATCATCCACCGCCAAAGCCTGGGGGCTGCGCGCCGCCTGCCGTTCGATCATAGCGTGCAGGCAGGCGAGGCGTGGGTAGGCCCAGGCACTGGCATTGAGGTTGCTCACCACGTGCGTGTGGGCAGCAATGTCCAGCAGGCTTAGGTTGCCCAGGCGCTGCTGACCGCCGTTGCAGAACTGCGCCAGCAGGTGCAGCAACTGGTCGGCGATACCCTGCACGGCCAGGGCCTGGAACTGATCGCGGCGGTAATCAAAATTCAAGCGCAGGTGCTCACCCTGGGCGACCATCAGGGTGAGGGCGTAGTTGGTGTTTTCCTGGGCCTGCATGCCCGAAAAGCGCAGCGCCCCCGATGCCGCGCGCAGGGCCTCGGCCACTGGGTAGTTTTCGAATACCAGCAGGTTGTCGAACAGCGCTTCCGCGCCCTGGGCAAAGCGCCGCTGGATGCTGCCCAGGGGGGTATGCTCATGCTCCCGCATGTGCAGGTTCTGGGCTTGCAAGCCTTGCAGGTAGTCAGCCAAAGGCTGCCCGTGGCCTGGGCTGACCACGACCGGCAAGCTGTTGATGAACAGGCCCAGCTGTTGCTCAATGCCTTCCAGTTCCGCCGGCCGGCCGGCGACGGTCGCGCCAAACACCACGGTCGCCTGGCCGCTGTAACGCTGCAAAAGCAACGCCCAGGCCGCCTGCAGCAGTGTATTGACCGTGACCTTGTGTTCCCGGGCAACAGCACCCAAGCGCATGGCCTGGTCAGCGCTTAGCACCCGTTGCACCTGCCCAAAGCCGGTTTGCGCAGGGTCCCGTGGCACGCAATCGGCCAGCCGTGTAGGCAGCTCCAGTGGCGCCAGCTGGCCCTGCCAGAACGCCTCACTGGCCGCGGCGTCACGGCCTTGCAGCCACTGAATGTAGGCCCGGTAGTGACCGCTGGCCGCGACCGGTGCGTCGGCGTAACGCTGCACTACCTCGGCGAACAGCTGGGCATTGCTCCAGCCGTCCATAAGAATATGGTGATGGGTATAGACCAGGGTGTAGCGCTGCGCGTCACGGCGTACCAGCACCAAACGCAGCAGTGGCGGCTGGTCCAGAACAAAACCCGCGGCCCGTTGCGCCTGGGCCAGGGCATCGAGGGCCGTGGCTTGGTCGGGGTGGTCGCGCCAGTCCAGCACTTGCAGTGGCAACGTCAGCTGCCGATGGATCAGCTGCAACGGCTGCGCCAGCCCTTCCCAAAGAAAGCCTGCGCGAAGGTTGTCGTGGCTGTCCAAGGCTGCCTGCCAGGCGGCGCGGAAGCGCTCAGGTTCGAGGTGGTCGATGTCCACCCGCAACTGATTGACATAAACACCCCCTTCGCGCTCATACAGGGCATGGAACAACATGCCTTGCTGCAGGGGCGCCAATGGGTACAGGTCTTCGATCTGCCGGGGCGCCAGGGGCAGCGCGTCGAGCCAGGCCTGAGCGGGCGCGGCCAAGGGGAAATCGGACGGCGTTACCCCACCCGCCTCCGGCGCCAGGCACAACGCGATCAAGGCCTGCAAATTGTCCATATAGGCCTGGGCCAGCGCCTCGACGGTGCTGTCTTCGAACAGGGCGGTGCTGTAGGTCCAGCGAACACTCAGTTGGCCATTGATCACCTGGCCATCGACCGTCAACCCGTTGCTCAGCGCGCCATCGGCATCGCGATTGGCGCCCGTGGGTTCGCTGGCTGGCTGGAACAGGGCATCCTCGCCAACGCTGTGGTCGAACTGCCCCAGGTAGTTGAAGGTCACCCGAGGTTGCGCCAATGCGCCCAGCGCCTGCCCACTGTCTGTGAAGTAACGCAGTAGGCCGTACCCCAAACCACGGTTGGGCACGCTACGAAGCTGTTCCTTGACGGATTTCAAGGTGGGCAACGGCCCATCGCCGTTGTGCAGGCGCAGCGGGAACAGGCTGGTGAACCAGCCCACCGTCCGGCTCAGGTCCAGGTCATCGAACAGGGCTTCGCGGCCATGCCCTTCCAGTTGTACCAGTGCCGAGGCTTGCCCCGTCCAGGCACACAGGCTGCGCGTCAAGGCCGTGAGCAGTAGGTCATTGACCTGGGTGCGGAAGGCCGCGGGCGCCCGTTGCAACAGCGAAGCGGTGGTTTCAGCGTCCAGGCTCGCCGTATAGGTGCGGGCCTGGCGGGTATTGAGGTTTTCCCCTTCAGGCCGGGTGGGCAGCTCGCCGCTGGGGCTTTGCAGTTGTGCCTGCCAGTAAGCCAGCTCAGCCTGCACCTCGGCGCTGTGGGCATGGGCGGTCATGCGCTGGGCCCACTGCTGGAACGAGCTGCCGCGCGGGGGCAAACGCACCTCGCTGCCTGCCGCCAGTTGGCGATAGGCCGTTTGCAGGTCCTCCAGAATGACCCGCCAGGACACCCCGTCCACCACCAGGTGGTGAATGACCAGCAACAAGCGCTGACTGCCATCGGCCAGGTCCACCAACATAGGCCGCAATAACGGGCCCTGACGCAGGTTCAAACTGCGTTGGGCCGCTTCGCAGTGGGCCAGCAATGCCTGCTCATCGGCAGCCTGGCGTACCCATAGCAGGTCTGCGTCCGGGTGGTAGTCCGCATAGTCGGCGCCGCTGGCGTCGGTGCCAAAGCGCAAGCGCAGCGCATCGTGCAACGCACACACCTGTCCCAGGGCGCGGTTGAGCAGCGCGCTGTCCAGCGGCTGCGAGCAGGCCAACAGCACCGACTGGTTCCAGTGTTCACGGCGGGGCAATGCCTGCTTGTAGAACCAGTGATGAATCGGCAGCAGTGGCGTATGGCCGCTGGCCGGGGCCTGCTCGACGCTCAGGGTATCGGCCTCACGGGCAGCCAACGCCAGGGCCTTGAGGGTCTGATGCTGGAACACATCCTTGGGGCTTAGTTGCAGGCCTGCCTGCCGTGCGCGGCTCACCACTTGGATGGACACGATGGAGTCGCCGCCAAGCTCGAAGAAGTTATCGTCCAGCCCTACCCGCTCGACCCCAAGCACCGCTTGCCAGAGGTCGGCCAGCAGGGTTTCGGCTTTACTGTGTGGCGGCCGATAGGCCTTTTGCCGCGCACTGGAGTCCGGTTCTGGCAAGGCCTTGCGGTCCAGCTTGCCGTTGGGCGACAGCGGCACGGCCTCCAGCACCAGGATGCGCGCTGGCACCATGTAATCGGGTAACTGGGCCAGCAGCTCGCGACGCAGGCGTTCCCCGTCCACGCTGGCCACCACGTAGCCCACCAGTTGCTTGCCTTGGGGTGTATCCCGGGCGATCACCACCGCCTCGTCTACCGTGGCCAGGCCGTGTAGGCAGGCTTCGATTTCCCCCAGTTCGATGCGCAGGCCACGGACCTTCACCTGATGGTCGATACGCCCCACGTATTC
>NZ_JBSKHS010000009.1:0-197577 GCF_057128685.1 Pseudomonas artemisiae | reverse complement strand
TTGTCTGCTCATCGAACACCTCTGTGTGGCGACCATTTTCGCCTAAAAAAGTGTCCGGGGTTAGTAGACCACTACAAAGGCAGCTTGCTTACCTTCTTGAACATGTATAGACCTTGCAGCCGCAAAGCAAGCCGCTGACGTATTCCCGATAAAAAAGCCCGTTTCCTGGTAAAAAATACGCTGCGCCATCAGCATTGATTCTTGATCTATGCACATTACTTCATCAACCAACGTCCATTCTTAAAAAGGGGGGCTTACACCTACCGCCGCACCTTCAAAGCGGTGGCATAGGAAATGCCCTTGCCTTGAATTACAGCCTAGTGGTTCTACCAATATCGTGGATACATCGAAACCTTGATCTTTTAAACCCAGCACAACCCCAGTGAAACTGGCCCCGGTTCCGGCACACCCGACGAAGACAATTTTTCCCTCTACACCAGCAACGAGAAGTTGCGCCGCCAGCTCTGCGGCCGTCTCATATCGATGAGCATCCACTGCAAGCTTATTACTGAATTGATCCGGGTAATAGTAAGACTTCCCCATGCACTCCTGGTTTTCAAGATAATAACTGATAACTTCTTTTGGCGAAGCGCCTGTTGCGAGCAGGTCCTTGCCTATCAAGCGAGCGCCAGAGCATTCCAAAAACTCTCTCTTGGCTCGGCTGAAACCGAGCCCAACAGCCAATTCGACTGAAACCCTATATTTTTGACAAGCTGCGATAAGGCCTAATCCAAAATTTCCTCCCGATTTCTCTATTATCGTGGTTTTACCAGGGGTTATCTTTCCGGATCTTAGGGCCGCATTAATAATTTCAGTCGCAGCCCGATACTTATGGCTTCCGCTGGGATTATCCATTTCGAGCTTGGTGTAAATTCGACCTAAACTATTGATCAACCTGCTCATATAGACCTCCTTTCGATAGTTAATTGAGGGAGCTTTTTCGTTTAACCAAAAAAACTGTTGCTACCAAAAGAGAGGCGCAGGCTATAAAGCTCAGCAGGTTGGTCCCTTCCCAACCGATGATATCTAGCAATATGGAAGGTGCGAACGCGCCCACAGTGGCACACACGGCAACTGCCAGATCATTCCTTCCCTGGACACTATACCTAGCCTCTTCAGAAGCAGCTTCGTTCAGCAATGAGCCGCCTACGTAAGCAAAGTTCCATCCTATACCCAGCACGATCAGCGCTACAATCATATTAAAATAGGTCGGCGCTATAATGTTCAGTGCAGTCGATCCAAGTAACATTATGAACCCAACACAAATAATATTTTTTGCGCCTACCTTCTGGATCAGCAGACCAGTCACAAAGGCGGGTAGAAACATAGCTAGAACGTGAAGCTGGATCGCAAATTTTATGTTCCCGAACTCTTCTCCCATGTGGACCATATGGCTAGAGGCCTGCACCATAAGCAGATTCATCACGCCATAACCTAGCGCAGAGGCACACATCGCTATTAGCACCATGGTTCGAGCCTGATGTGAAGGGGCTGCGACAACAGAGGCTGTCAGGCTTACCTGAGGGCTTATTCCAGCCATTGGATCACTCGGCAAGCTCACTACAACAAACGCCAATACAACCGCTAGCCCGGTTAAAGCCGCATAACATAGAGAAAAAAGGCCATAGCCGGGCACTTCTCGAAATAGCTCAGTCAGTGTAGGGCCTAAAACGGCTGCCAGTACGCCGCCGGCTACGACCAGCGAGAGCGCCTTGGGCTTTAAGCTAGGTTTCAAATTGTCGGTGGCCGCAAACCTGTTGAAATTACCGAACGCGATGTAAATACCTAGTAAGGCGTGGCTCGCTATAAGGGCGTTGAAGCTGCCATATTCAACGGCTGCGAACCCGGTCATACCCGCAGCTGCCAATGGGATAACCCCGACCAAAAATGATTTTTTACGGCCAATGCGCTCCATCATCTTGGCTACAGGGTAGGTTGCTAGCATCACAAATAGGAACTGGAAACCATAAGGCAGCGTAGACAAAGACTGCTGCGGGGCAAGCATTGAACCCACGATAGCAGCCATCGTCACTGACATCACCGCAGCGGTAAGGTTGATTGCCTGTCCGACGAAATATAGATAGGTTTGGTAGGGCAAATTAATCACAATGCCTCCTCGTGATAATCGGCTAGGCCAACCTTGCAGCTTTCAAAAAAACAGCTTAACCGTTCTTTCCTTTTACCTAGCCGCTTCCGTCGAACACTTATAGGCCCTATGTCGGCCGGAGAAACCAAATGGGTTCCTCCGCAGGGAATTTCAATCCCTTGATATTTCCATATTCGCGCGTCTTGAAAGTCGCTTACGGGGAGGTGCTCAATTTTTAGATTCATTGCTATTAGGTCGTTCGCCGTTTTTTCTATACTCAAAACCTCCTCAGCATGGAAGGGCTGATCTACCAAGAAATCAAAACGCGCTGATGTCTCCTTTATATGGCAGCCCAATGTGCACTGTTCAAGCTCCTTGCGAAGCTTTATAGCTGCGGCGTAAAGAAAATGGCTGGCGCTATGCGCTATGGTCAAACGTTGCCGGCGCTCAATATCTATCGCCACTCTGACTGGCGTACCTTCATTTACTCTTTCAAGGGCCGGCCAATCGTCGGGGTGTATGAGATGAAGAATAACGCCCCCAACCGTGCCCCCTTTAAAGCCCTTGAGTTCAATGGGTGCGCCGTACATCTTTTTTGCTCCTACGAATCTTAGTATGCCCGCCGCTGTCTGGATCACCCCAGTATCAGCCTCCTGACCTCCACCTTCAGGGTATGCAACAGTTCTATCCAGTTCGATTGCATTGGGGTATATGCGAAGGACTACCGCGCTAGCAGATCTAAGATATTGGCTTTCATAATAGAGCTTTTCGGTACGTCGAAAGCCATTACTATTAGTTACCATACTACACCTCTAAAACGACTTGGAGCGATGTCTTCAATTGAACGCGCGCACCTGCTGGAACGTTATTCGTTATTATGCAACCAGGCCCGATAAAAGCTTTATCACCAACACTCACTGCTCCAAATACACTCGCAAACGCACCGATTTCTACTCCGTTACCTATTATCGGATGACGCTTATTTGGCGAATTTCTGCTTATTCCTCTTGCCCCAAGCGTTACGCAACCTAAAACATAACAGTCTTCGCCAATCACCGTAGTTTCGCCAATGACGGTTCCATAACCGTGGTCTAACACAAAACGCGCACCGATTTTGGAGCGGAAATGTAGTTCCGCACCGGAAAGAAGCTTTCCCCGCCTTGAAATCAACCCGGCGAGCATTTCGGCTTCTAATTTAGGAAATTGTGAGGATGAGGTATACAAACGACGAGCCAAACGATAGTGCAATACAGCCGCGTACGATGTATAACATTTAGCAACAAACTCCGGGCAACCTATCGATGCTGGGTCTTTAGAGACATATGCTATAAGGTCAGCGTCAGCATCGGCAGCAGCCCGTTCGATTAAATTTTGTTTATCCAGCTCCCTATACTGCCTGGGGGAACAGCTCTCCAAGAGTGCGGCCGCCATTAGATTATTTATCAACCCGAGGCCAGATTTCTGGCTAGCGTCACGCTGTTGAAGGCAGTCGCTTAGTATAACCGATGATTTCTCCAAACCTGCTCACCTTAAACATCACATCGCCCCACCTATCCATACCTGTTCGAACCCAAATTAGCTGACTTGAACAACTCACACTAGCTTGGCTCAACGTCCCACGACTTTGAAAGTGGGCATCCAGACCTGTACAAGCATGTTTTAACTGCTGCCAGCCCTTACTTCCTCGAATCATTAAACCCTAAGGTTCAGTTGAAAATAAGATTATTTTCAACCATACACCATAAAAATTTTTAGCTAGATATATGTAACACTGAAAAGAGAACAGTGCGCTATGATCCTTAAGCCGCACAGTGCGCGCTTCGGTTGCTCCCTTACATGCGCTATCATGCCCACTCCGCCCGCGCAGGTGTTGCCCCACCCCATGGACTACCGTAAACCCTCCGAACGCAAAAGCATGCATGCCCGCATCGTGCAGGAGCTGGGCATGCATATCGTGTCCGGGCGCTTCCCGCCGGACCAAAAGCTGCCGCCTGAGGCGCAGTTGTGCGAGGAGTACGCGGTTAGCCGGCCAGTGTTACGCGAAGCCACCCGTGTGCTGGTGGCTAAGGGGTTGGTGTATTCGCGCCCCCGAGTAGGCACGGTGGTCAAGGCTCGGCGAGAGTGGCACCTGCTGGACCCGGATGTACTGCATTGGGTAATGCATACCACCCCGCAGAATGATTTTTTCACCCTGCTCACCAGCGTTCGGGCGATCATTGAGCCGGCGGCGGCTGCCCTGGCCGCGCAACACGCCACCGCCGAGGACGTTGCGTCCATTGGTGAAGCTTATGAGCGCATGGAGCAGGCGCGTACGCCGGAAGCCCTATTGCAACCAGATCTAGACTTTCATAGCCGTATTGCCGACGCCACGCACAACGATCTGCTAGCCCATCTGTGCAACATGTTGAGCATGGCGTTGCGCGAGGCCCTGCGCCATTCCAACCAACGCCCTAACCTGCATGAATTGGCCATGCCTAGGCATAAAGCGATTCTAACCGCCATTGAGAGCCGAGATCCGCTCGGCGCCCGCCAGGCAGCACTGGTTCAATTGGACGATGCCCGTAATGCATTGAGCGTGGTCCTAGGGCTCTGAGCACCACCTTGTAGGAGCCAGCGAAGCTGGCGAACGAGCTCTGTTCGCGAACTGGCGCTCGCTCCTACACACAGGGCCGGGGATGGACATAATTTGCTTGAAACCCTGGGCCGGTAGGAGCCAGCGAAGCTGGCGAAAAAAACGCTTTCGCGAGCTGGCGCTCGCTCCTACGGGGGCGGGGGGTTATGCCAGGCTTTTGCTTACTACCTCGAACACATCGCTGGACAGCGAGCCGCTGGCCTTGATGCGCTCCAGCTCAGCCTTCATCAACGCCTGGCGGGCGCTGTCGAACCTACGCCAGCGGGTCAGCGGCGTGAGTTGGCGGGCGGCGATCTGAGGGTTCAGGGCGTTGAGCTCGATGATCAAATCCGCCAGGAAGCGATAGCCGCTGCCATCCGGGGCATGGAAGTTGACGTGGTTCTGCCCGGCGAAGGCACCAATTAGCGCACGCACCTTGTTCGGGTTGCGCAGGCTAAACGCTGGGTGCTGCATCAAGGCCTTCACACGGGCCAAGCCACCTGGCAGGCCGCTGCCGGCTTGCACGCTGAACCACTGGTCCATCACCAGTGGGTTGTCCTTGAAATGCTCGGCAAAACTCGCCAGGGCCTTGGCCTTTTCCGCATTAAACGACGAGTTCACCAGCACGGCCAGGGCCGTCAGGCGTTCAGTCATGTTGTCGCACTGGTCGAACTGCTCCAGGGTGGCATCCAGCACTTCCTTACGACCACTAAGCATCAGGTACGACAGCGCGATGTTCTGCAGGCTGCGCCGGGCAAAGTGTTCGGCGCTGGCCTGGTAAGGCGTAGCGCGGGACAGTTCGCGGTTGGCCTGGTAGCGGGCCCACAGCTCATCGAACAGTGCTTCGCTCAATTTCACGCGGGCAAACTCGCGGGCTGCGTGAATAGCGTCGATATCAGCCACTTCGCTTAGCTCCACCAGATAGGCTTCACCTGGTAGCGAGAGCATTTCGGCAACCATGGCTTGGTCCAGGCGGGTATCGGTAAGCAGGGTACGGAAGGCTTCGATCAGCCGGGGCTCCAGGCTCAACGCTTTCCCCGCCTGGTGCTGGTCAATCAGCTCCTGCAGCACCTGCACCGACAACTGCTGGCCAGCATCCCAGCGGTTGAAGCCGTCGCTGTCGTGCTGCATCAGGAACATCAGCTGGTCGCGGTTATAAGGAAACTGCAGCTTGACCGGCGCGCTGAACCCGCGCAGCAGCGAGGGCAGTGGTTGCTCGGTAAGGCCGGTAAAGGTGAAGGTTTGCTCGGCTTCGGTCACCGACAGCACGCGGGTGCTGGCACCGGCGGTAGCCTCACCTTGCAATTGCAGCGGGATGTCCTGGCCCTGGGCGTCGAGCAGGCCTAGCTCCACAGGAATCACGAAAGGCAGTTTTTCTGCGCTTTCCGGGGTGGCGGGGCAGCTTTGGCGGAAGGTCAGGCTGTAGGTACCGGCAGCGGCGTCGAAGACCTCGGTCACTGCGAGCCGTGGCGTGCCCGCTTGGCTGTACCAGCGTTTAAATTGGGTCAGGTCGGCGCTGTTAGCCTCTTCCATGGCCTTGACGAAATCATCGCAGGTCACGGCCTGGCCGTCGTGCCGTTCGAAGAACAGGTCGCTGCCCTTGCGGAAGCCTTCCGGGCCGAACAGGGTGCGAAGCATCCGCACAACTTCCGAACCCTTTTCGTACACGGTCAGGGTGTAAAAGTTGGAGATTTCCATAAAGCTGGCCGGGCGCACGGGGTGAGCCATGGGGCCTGCATCTTCGGCGAACTGATGGGTGCGCAGGTAGGCCACATCCTCTACCCGCTTGACGGTCGGGGAGTTCATGTCAGCGGAGAATTCAGCGTCGCGGAACACCGTGAAGCCTTCTTTGAGCGACAGCTGGAACCAGTCGCGGCAGGTTACCCGGTTGCCGGTCCAGTTATGGAAGTATTCGTGGGCCACCACCGCTTCGACCCGCTGGTGGGCGGCGTCGGTAGCGGTTTCGGCCTTGGCCAGCACGCAGCTGGAGTTGAAGATGTTCAGGCCCTTGTTTTCCATGGCCCCCATGTTGAAGTCGTTCACCGCCACGATCATAAAAATGTCCAGGTCGTATTCACGGCCATAGACTTCTTCATCCCAGCGCATGGATTTCTTCAGGCTGTCCATGGCGTGCTGGCACTTGTCGATGTTCTCCGGTTCTACGTAGATACGCAGCGTCACATCGCCCTGGGTGGCGCGGGTGAAGGTGTCCTCGATGCACCACAGGTCCCCGGCCACTAAGGCAAACAGGTACGCGGGCTTCATAAAGGGGTCTTCCCAGGTCGCCCAGTGGCGGCCGTCCTCGCCCTCCCCGCTGGCTACCGGGTTGCCGTTGGACAGCAGCACGGGGTAGCGCTGCTTGTCTGCACTCAAGCTGGTAGTGAACTTGCTCATCACATCCGGGCGGTCCAGGTACCAGGTGATCTTGCGAAAGCCCTCGGCCTCGCACTGGGTACAGAACATTTTGCCGGACTTATACAGGCCTTCCAGCGCGGTGTTGGTTTCCGGGTGGATGCGTGCGCTAGTGTCCAGCACGAAGCGTTCGGCGCCTGGCTGCACGGTGAGGTGCAGGTCGTCCAGGCTGTAGTCACCTTCAGCCAAGTCGGCGTCGTCCAGTTTGATCGACAGCAGTTCCAGTTCTTGGCCGTCGAGCACCAGTGGCGGCAGCCCTTCCCCGGCGCTGGGGTTGCGGCGCATCACCAGTTGGGCATGGACCATCGTATGGTCCTCATGAAGCTCGAAGGTGAGGTGGGTCTCGTCGATCAGGTAGTCGGGGGCCCGGTAGTCCTTGAGGTAGATCGTTTTCGGCTGTTCGGTGCGCATGGCCTTTCCTTCTACTGGTGCACGGCCAGCTGATAGGCCGTGTATTTGCGAATGTTGATCACGCCGGTGTCGAATATCAGGTATTGACCCTTGATGCCCATCAGGGTGCCTTCAACGACCGGGGTCTTGTCCAGATTGAAACTGGCAATCTTGGTGGGGTAAGCCTGTACGGGGTAGTCGATGCGCAGGACCTGGGCGTCGATCAGCGGCTGGATCGCCTGTAGCCCAAAACGCTCTTGCAACAGGGTGATGCCGGCCGCGCAGCTATCGAACAGTTGGTCGCGCACCGCGAGCAAGTCGACCTCGGCGGCCGGCCCCTTGAGCAATGCACGCCAATTGGTACGGTCGGCTACCTGAGAGCGAAGCAAATCTTCTACTAGGCCCGATTGCTGCCGCGTACTGACACGCAGAATCGGCAGGCCCTGGCTGGCGCCTTGGTCCAGCCAGCGAGTAGGCAGTTGAGTGGCCCGGGTGATGCCAACCTTGATACCTGAGCTGTTGGCCAGGTACACGATATGGTCGGTCATGCAGAATTGCTCGCCCCAGGCCGGCTCCCGGCAGGTGCCGTGCTCATAATGGCAGCGCTCGGGGCTCATGATGCACAGGTCACAAGAGGCCAGGCGCATCATGCAGGGGTAGCAGTAGCCTTGGCTGTAACTGGTTTTGGTGCGTTTGCCACAAGCGATACAGTGGATGGCACCCAGGTACTCCAGGGCGAGGCGCTGGCCGATCAAGGGGTTGAGCGGCACCCGCGCCTCGCCCAGGCGCAGGTCATAGCAAGCCAGGTTGTCTTCGATGCGTATGGCCATTTTGCTGACGGAACCACGACCCAATTCACTCAATGGATCGCGTCCGACTTGAACAGAATGTTAGCCACGGGGGCGGCCTTGGAGCTGCACTCCTGAGGGCCCATGTAGCCGGTGCGCTGGTCCTCGGGCAGGTTCTGCATTTCCCAGGCGATCACCGCCTGCAATGACAGCTCTTTCTGCTCCTGGGTCAGCTTGCGCCCATCGGGCCATTTGCCGATCTCCACCGCCAGCTTCAAGCTCTCGTAGATGTCAGGGGTGATGTTTTCGATCATATCGGTGAAAGAGGTCATGGGGGCATCCGCATCGCAGCGTTTATAAATAACCAAGCGAAGGTCAGGCGCGGCCGGCTAGGCAAGGCGAAAAAGAGTGAGCAAGCGCAGTTTACTTACTGTAAATGAGCATTCCGAGTTCGTTTTCAACGCAGCATCGCCGAGCGCCATCAGTTTATTCTACGGCGCGCCAGCGTGCCGCCCAATAGCCCCGTCACACAACCCACCAACAAACCGCCCAAATGCGCGCCATTGGCGATGTCGCCGAAGCCCAGCACACTGGCTGCCCCAAGCATGCACAAGCCCAGCCAGGCCAGCATCATGATCAGCACACCCTTGGGCATGCGATACAGCGGCGTGGGCGCCAGCCAGTTGAACAGCCACAAATGGCCCAATAGCCCGTACAGCACGCCAGACAAACCGCCGAACAGCGCCGGGCCGCTCCACAGGTATTGGGCCAGGTTGGAGACGCTGGCGAACAGCAGGGTAAGGCCAGCCAGCCCGAACGAGCCTTGGCGTGCTTCGATGCGACGCCCCAGCTCCCAATACCACAACCCGTTCATGGTCAGGTGAAGGATGCCAAAGTGAATAAACATAGGCGTCACCAAGCGCCACCACTGCCCGGCTTCCAGGGTGGCGATCCAGGGTTTGAACCAGGCGTAGTCACCTTCCTGTTGGAAGTCCACGAACGTCAGCCAATGCAGCGGGGCGAGGTGCTCACCCAGCAGGCTCACCGCGCCCACTACCAGGCATGCCAGCAACACCAGCGCGGTCACCGGGCTTACACGCAATTGCGCCCAAAACCGTTGAAGGCGGCTCGGCCCTGGCAAGGCAGCTTGGCCCAGGTTCGCGACCATGGGCGCGCTATCGCCGTCGGGGTACTGGGCGTACAGGGCAGCCACCTGCTCGGCCAGGGTCTCGGTAGGCACCCACAGCACCTGCTCCGAGCCCTCTTCGGTTACCCGATAAGGCACTTGCAGGCGCCGCATCAGGCGCACGAAGCCACTCAAATCGTGGGCCAAGGGTAAACGTAACGCAGGTATGGGCTTCAACGGGAATGCTCCGGGCGTTTAACGTTCACCCATACGAATTTTGAAGGGTCCAGCCTGGTTTCGTCGTCCAGGCGGTAAGCCACCAACTTGCCGTACAACACCGCGCTGTAGTCCAGGCAAGCCAGGTTGGGGCGGATCGGCGCCGGGCGGCCGCTGCGCCAGTAATGGCCCACGAACAGCAAAGGCTCGTCGGCACCGTAGCGCAACAGCGCTTTTTTATCGTCGTGGCTCAGCGGCGTGCGGGCCACATCGTCGGGCAATGCGTCCGGTTGGAACACCACGTCACCATAGGTTTGCGGGTCGTCCTCCCAGAACTTGGTGCGGAAGGACGCTCGGGTCAGCCCATCCCCCCCGGTGATGGCCCTGCCCCCAGGCAGGCGCATATCGGTGCCACGCAGCAGGCGGTCGAATACCGCTGCGGCAAAGCTGCGGGGCACGCTGGCGGCCTGCACGAAGTGCTGGTCCACCTGGCCGGTGGGGAATACCTGGCGCAGCGAGTCGATCAGTGTGCTGTCCCAGCACGCATGCACCAGGCGAAAACGCCCTGCGTCGACGAACAGCGGCAACTCATAGAACCAGCCGAGAAAGGCCTCCCAGTCGCCCGGGTGCTGGGCGAACTGGTCCAGGGTGGCCTGGATCAAGCGCTGCTGGCGGGGCGTGTGCTGGCGCACGAAATCTTTCCCACTGCCCGGTAACCCAGGCGTGACCCACCCCAGCGCATTGAACTCATGGTTGCCCATGATGCAGGCGCCATGGCCGCCCTCGACCATATCGTGAATCAAGTGCAGCGCTTCGCGGATGCGCGGCCCACGGTCGATGATATCTCCCAGGAACACTGCCTGGCGCGACGGGTGCTGCCATACCCCACCGCGACGGCGGTAGCCCAAGGTATCGAGCAGGTGTTCCAGGGTATGGGCGCAACCGTGCACGTCACCGATCAGGTCGTACCTTCGGGAGGGATCAAGCATCACTCGCCTCCGCCGCCGAGCTTGCTGCCCCACCCTAGCTTGGTGCGGCACACCTCGTAATAATTATGGTCCAGCGGGTGAATCAGCCGTAGTTTCTGCGGCTTTTTCTTGACGGTGATGGTGTCACCAGGGGCGCAGGTGAAATGGTTCTGCCCATCGCAGGAGACTTGCGGGTAGATGGTCATGTCCTTGGCCACCACAATCTTCAGCTCGCTGTTGCCGTCGACCACGATGGGCCGGCCGCTTAAGGTATGGGGGTACATGGGCACTATCACAATGGCGTCGAGCTTGGGGTGCATGATCGGGCCGCCCGCCGAGAGCGCATAGGCGGTGGAGCCGGTAGGCGTGGCCACGATCAGGCCGTCGGCTTTCTGGCTGCACACGAACTGGCCATCAATGTAGATTTCGAACTCGATCATGCGGGTGGACTTGCCAGGGTGTAGCACTACATCGTTAAGCGCGTCCCCCTGGCCGATGGCCTCGCCATGGCGACGCACTTCGGCTTCAAGCAAGAAGCGGCTTTCCACCAGGTAGTGGCCGTTAAGCACTTCGGCAACCTTGGTTTCCAGCTCGTCCGGGCGGATGTCTGTAAGGAAGCCCAGGCTGCCGCGGTTTACCCCCAATACCGGAATATGATGCCGGGCCAGGGCCCTGGCCGCGCCCAGTAGGCTACCGTCACCGCCTACCACGATCACCAGGTCGCACACTTCGCCCAACAGCTTGCGGGTAGAAGTTTGCTGACCGTGGCCAGGTAGCACTTCGGCGATGGTATCTTCGAGGATCACGTGCAGGTGCCGCTCCACCAAGAATTTTTTCAACCGTCGGATGGTGTCTAGTACCTGGGTGCTACCAAGGCGGCCGATGATACCGATATTACGAAACTGCTCCATGGGGCTCCCAAGCGCGTGGTGAGGCGAAGCCTCGAGTATGAGCTAAAGCGCCGGGCCAGACAAAAACACGTCTTTGGGCCGGGGCCAAGTGACAGCTTGCGTCAATACCTCGTGCATAACCGGCTATGCTGCGCGAATGAACCCATTTTCTTCACTGCATGAACTACCTCGCCGGCTACGCCGGCCTGCCGTGCGCGACCTGGCGTGGGCCCTGACCGCCCCCGCCTTGCTCAGCCAGGCGCCTTGGGCGCAACGCCACCCCTTGCAGGGCAGCGACTGGGCCCAGGCACCCGAGCGGCTCGGTGAGTGGCTGCGGGCGCTGGATGAGGACGACAGTCTTTTGATCGACGCCTTGGCTACGAGTTCGAACCACCGCCTGGGGGTGTATTACGAGCGCCTGTGGCAGTTCGCCCTGCGCCAGGCACCGGGGGTGGAGCTGGTGGCGGCAAACCTACCCGTGCGGGTAGACGGGCACACCCTGGGCGAGATGGACGCGCTGCTGCGTGATCGTGACGGCGTGCACCATGTAGAGCTGGCAGTGAAGTTCTATCTGGGCCTGGACGCTGCCAGCGGCGAGAGCACTTCGCACTGGGTAGGGCCGGGCCGGGCCGACCGGCTGGACCGTAAACTGCTGCACTTGGCCAGCCACCAGCTGCCGCTGTCGAACCAACCGGCGGCTCGGCAGCGCCTGCAAAGCCTCGGGCTGCACGCCCCACAGCCCTGGCTGTGGCTGGGTGGCTACCTGTTCTACCCCTGGCATGCGCATGGCGAAGCCCCAGCCGGCGCCAACCCGGATCACCTGCGCGGTGCCTGGCTGCACCGTTGCCAATGGCCTGCATTGGCTGCCAATACGCGCGGTCACTGGCAACCCCTGCCCAAAACCCAATGGCTCGCCCCTGCCCGCTGCCCTACCAAGGGCCTCTGGAGCCTGGACACCCTGCGCCAGTGGCTCGAAGCCCTCCCCACCGATGCTCCTCCCCAACTCCTTGTTTGCATGACGCCTTGGGGGGAGTTCGCCCACGAAACCCAGCGGCTGTTTCTGGTTGGGGATGATTGGCCGCGATCAGGTTGAGTGCCAGGGGCTTTCGTGCGCACCCGACCGGGCTGTAGGAGCTGACGCCAGCCAGCGAATTGGCCTATCTGCGCTCGCCTGGTCACTACTCCCAAGTCTTACCCCGCCAAACCCCACACCCCCATAGGCCTACCAACCCCACTACCGCGCTATAGCCCACGATCACCCATGGGCTCCAGGGCACTAAGGCCAGCAACCCCAAGGTGGTTACACTCGCCCATAGCGCATAGGCCAGGTTGTACCCCAGGGAAATCCCCGACACCCGAACCTGCGCCGGGAACAGCCCTACCATGACCGCCGGTACTACGCCCACCACCCCACTGCACAGCCCTGCCACCGCGTAGGCCACCCCTACCCAACTCGGTGCCAGCATCAAACTACCGTAAAGCACCAGGCTGCCCAGAGGCAGTAATAGGCAATACAGCCGCAGCGTGGGCCATGGGCCGTTGCGGTCCACCAGCAGGCCGGCCAACACACAGCCAATGTTAAGAAACACAATGCCCAGGCAACTCAAGGTAAAGGCATCGGCTGCTGTCATGCCAAAGCGCTGTTGCATCAATGAGGGGGTGAGCACCACCAACAGGACTACCGCCGTGGTCAGCACACAGGTAAACACCACGGCCGGCAACAGTGCGCCACGGTGGTGCGTACGAACCTGTGCCAGAGGGGAACTCCCCTGGCTCGCGCCGCGCTGGTTCATTGCCAGAAACACCGGGGTTTCACTTAGCCAGCGACGCAGCCACACACCTAACACGCCGAATACGCCACCCAGCACGAAAGGTACCCGCCAGCCAAACTCAAGCAGCTGCTCCGGGGTGAGCGCTCGCGCCACCGCGGTGGCCACCAAGGCGCCCAACAGGTAGCCAAAGGTCAGGCCCGCTTGCAGGAAGCCCAAGGCATAACCGCGCCGGGCCGCAGGCATGTGTTCGGCCACGAACACCCAGGCACTGGGCACCTCACCGCCCACCGCCACCCCTTGCAACACCCGCAGTACCAGCAGCCCCAGGGGGGCCAGGTAGCCAATATCGGCATATACCGGCATTACCCCAATCACCAGGCAAGGCAGCGCCATCATCAGGATACTCAGGCTAAACACCCGCTTGCGCCCCAGGCGGTCAGCGTAATGGGCCATCACCAAACCGCCCAGGGGGCGCGCCACATAGCCGGTCAGGTAAATGCCGAAGCTCTGCAGTTGGCGCAGCCACTCGGGCATGTCCGGAGGAAAGAACAGCTTGGCCAGGGTCACGGCAAAAAATACAAAGATGATGAAGTCGTAGATTTCCAGGGCACCGCCCAACGCGGCCAGGCCAAGGGTTTTATGGTCGGCGCGGGACAGCCGGGCGGGGTGATGAAGGGGCTTTGTCGTCATAGGCTTTTTGGAGTAAGTGGCCCTTATGGCGTTTCGCTAAAGGCGCACAGAATAGCAAACCTTGCCATGGGTGCGACCAAGGCTGCGGCGGCACCTATCTCCTGTAAGAACGAGCGTAAGCTCGCGAAGCCACGGCACAGGCAGTCAATGATGCACTGTTCGCCAGTTTTACTGGCGCCTTCAGCCAGCGAACATCATCACCTGGTAGGTTCGCATGACTGCGCTGGGTTCTGGGATCAAGCGGCCTGGAAACGGCGGCAGGCTTCGCCAAAGGCCTCGAACAGCTTGACCGAAACCGGGTTCTCACTGGCTTGCCATTCGGGGTGCCATTGCACGCCCACCATAAACGGGGAAATGCTCGGCCCGTGGAAGGCTTCGATGGTGCCATCGGGGGCCCGGCCCAACACTTCCAGGCCTTCGGCGAGGCGGTCTATGCCCTGGCCATGGAGCGAGTTGACTCGAATATGCTCGTTACCCACGGCCTCAGCCAGCCAGCTACCGGCGTTCAGTGCTACGCCATGGCTATCGGCATATTGCACGGCCACCGGGTCCTCAGGGTTTTCCCGATGATCTTGTACGCCAGGCACCGTGTAGAGTTTTTGGTGGATATCCCCACCCAGGGCTACGTTGATTTCCTGCATGCCGCGACAGATGGCGAATACCGGCAGGCCACGGTCCAGGGCCGCGCGGACCAGCGCGATATCGAACACGTCCCGGCCTCGGTCCTGGGCTTTTTCGGGCGTGAGGTTTTCCTGGTTATACAAGGTCGGATCGATATTGGAGCCGGCGCCGGTCAGGTAAACACCGTCGGCCATGTCCAGATAGGCGTTCAGGCCTTCGATACCGCAGCAGGTGGGCACCAGTACCGGTACGCAGCCAGCGATGTCGACGAGGGGGGTGATGTATTTGTGGGTCATCACCTGGTAAAGGTGGCCTTTGCGTTCTTGCACGCCCATGGTCATCAGGACAACCGGTTTGCACCGGCTTTTTGAGGTTACGCTGTTCACGAGGTACCACCAGGGTTGTTCGGTTGTAAAACATTTCGATCATCTGGCTTCAGAGACAACCGGATACAGGGAGCATCCGAAGAAAACGGGCGATTATTGTCAAACATACTAGACGAATGCCCGCAGGGCCGGCAACTGGCCGTGAGGGGTAGCGGCCTCAGGCTATGCAGGCGCGGAGGCGGCGGCCAACGGCAGATGCAAATCCACCTGCAGCCCCTGGGGCAACGGGTGAAACTCCAGCCTCCCTTGGCAACGCTGCACGATGGCTTGAACGATGGCCAATCCCAACCCACAGCCTTGGCTGTGAGAAGAACGCCAGAAGCGCTCGGTCAAATGAGCCAGTTCATCGGGCTTGAGGCCAGGGCCACTGTCGCTGACCCTGAACAAGGCATGGTCCCCATCGCGGCGCATCTGCAAACGTACAGGCCGGTCGCCATCGCCATGATGTACGGCGTTGTCTAAGAGGTTGCGTAAAGCGGCCACTGCCAGCGTAAGGGGCACCGCCAAGGGCGCCTGGGCTATGCCCTCGGCCAGCTCGATGCTTACAGGCCCCGTTGCGCTTGTGCTGGTATCGTTGATAGCCAGCCGGGCAACCTCCGCCACCGCCACAGGGGGGCCCTCTTCGAACACCAGGCGCCCCTCCACCCGCGCCAATAACAACAGCTGTTCAAGGGTTCGATGCAAGCGGTCGGCCCCTTCTTCCGCGTTGGCCAAGGCAATTTCATGGGCGTTGCCCTGGGTCAGGCGGGCGACTTGCAGGTGGGTTTTTATGGCGGTCAGTGGGCTGCGCAGCTCGTGGGCTGCATCGTCGGTCAAGCGTCGCTCCCGCTCGATGGCCTGACCGATGCGTACGAACAGTTGATTCTGGGTGTCCACCAAGGGCCGCAACTCCGACGGCAGGTGGCGCGCGCAGAGGGGCTCCAGGGCGTCCGGGCTGCGCTGGGTCAAGGCATCTCGAATGCGATTGAGCGGTGCCAGGCCCTGCCCCACGCCAAGCCAGAGCACCCCCAGGCTACCCAGCAACGCCATGACGACAGGCACCGAGGCGGCCAGCACCACAGCCTGGTTAAGGGCTTCGCGCTCCTGCTGACGATCCGCGGTGGTGATACGCACCTGGCCCTGGCTCAAGGTGAAGCTGCGCCAATGCTCGCCTTCGATCAGTTGGTCATGAAAGCCCACCCCCTCTCCCCCAAGGGAAGCCTCCACGCCTTGTTGGCTGGTGGCGAGGATTTCCCCGCGCAAGGAGCTGACCTTACAGGCCATGCCATCGGGAATGCTGGCCTGGTCGGCGCTGATGGGCGAACTGCCCTGCCCTGGGCTCGATGGCAACTGCTCTACCAGGCCCACCACCATGCGGGCGGAGGCCACCAGGCGCTGATCCAAGGAAAACATCATTTGGCCACGCAGGTCGCGAAACATCCAGGCCGCCGCCAGGGCCCAGATCAATACGAAGGCGCCACCCAAAATAAGGATCAAGCGCAGGCGCAAGCTCATTTCGACCCCTTGCTGGCCGAGCCTGCCGGGCCAAGGCGATAACCAAGCCCGCGTACCGTCTCCACAATCCCGCTACCTAATTTGCGGCGCAGGTGGTGAATGTGTACGTTCAAGGCATTACTTTCGACTTCGTCGTTGAACCCGTACAGGCTGTCCTTAAGCTGCTCGGCACTGAGTACCCGCCCGCGGTGCCGCAGCAGCGCTTGCAATAACGCCTGTTCGCGCCGGGACAGGTCCACCGGCTGACCATCGAGCCAAGTTTCCCGGCTAGTAGGGTCGTGACACAGGCTGCCATGCTCAATGCGATTCAAGGTGCGCCCAGCCATGCGGCGCAGCAGCGTATGCAGCCGGGCGTTGAGTTCACGCAGGTCAAAGGGCTTGAGCAGGTAGTCGTCGGCGCCGGCTTCCAGGCCAGCCACTCGATCGGTGACCGCGTCACGGGCGGTAAGCACCAGTACCGGTAAGGCCACCGCTTGATGACGCAACCGCTTGAGCAGCTTGAGCCCGTCTTCATCAGGCAGGCCCAGGTCGAGGATCACCACATCGAAGTGCGCGGCCTTGAGCAAAACCTCGGCGGCGCCAGCGGTGGCCACACGGTCCACCACCGCGCCTTGGGCAGTGAGGCCGGCAACGATGCCGCTGGCGATCAGGTCGTGGTCTTCACAAAGTAATACATGCATGGGCGTAACCTTTTATCGTGGGCGCAGGTTACACCCTGCCCGATTAACCCTGCATTAGCGGCGCGCATGGCTTAATACCGTTCTAACCGCTGGCGGCCATGCTCTACCCCAAACCCTGGCTGGAGTACCTGATGTTAAGCCTGTCCCTGGGGCCGCTGGCCTTGTCTACGTCCCATCTTATTTTGCTCGTGGCACTGGGCATCGCCATGTGGGTAGCTCGGCGCTGCGTCCCCTCGGGCAGCCCCGGCCAGCCCGACGCTGTTTTATTCTGGCTGTTCGTACTGGCGCTGGTGGTAGCCCGGCTGGGCTTCGTCGGGCTGTACTGGGCTCAATACCGAGAGGCGCCCTTGCAAGTAATAGACATCCGAGATGGCGGGTTCTTGGTATGGCTGGGCGTGATCACGGCAATACTGGCCACAGCCCTGCGCGGTTGGCGCGCGCCCTCACAGCGCCAGGCCCTGGTGCTAGCGTGTGCGGTCGGGTTAGCCCTTTGGCTGGTCGGTATGGGCCTGCTGCACTGGCAACGTGGGGAAAGCCGCGTACCCGAGCAGCCACTGGCCACCGCACAAGGCGCGCGGGCCAGCCTGGCGCGGTATCAGGGCCAGCCGTTGGTAGTGAACCTCTGGGCCACTTGGTGCCCGCCCTGCCGACGAGAAATGCCGGCTTTGGTAGCCGCTCAACGGCAGCACCCAGAGCTGCGCTTCGTCTATGTGAACCAGGGGGAAACCCCCGGCACAGTGGCGGCCTTTTTAGGCGCCTTGGGAGTGAATATGGGCGATGTACTGTTTGATGCCACCAGTACCCTGATGCAGCAGGTGGGCGCCAGGGCCTTGCCCACTACCTTGTTCTATGGCGCCGATGGCCGCCTGTTGGGCAGCCACCTGGGGGCGTTGTCACCGGCCAGCCTGGACCAGGCGTTAGGCGTGTTTGAGCGTTAGGATACACGCGGTTGGAAACTGGCCAACATGTCTACCCAACCCTGGGTTTGCTCGGTACTAAAATCAGCCTGAGCCGTGGTCGAGAACACCATTGCGCGTTCTGCTTCGATCAAAAAGGCGGCTTGGCGCTGGTAATAGGGCCGCCCATCGGTCATGTAATACGCGTCAATCTGGATGCCTTCGATCGGTGCCGTGGTCGATAGCAATACTGTTTTCCTGCTTAGCAGCGTATAGCCACGCAGCTTGGACGAAAGCATTTCAAGCTGGCGGTCGACATAGGCCTTTAGAGCCTCGGAAGGCAACAAAGTATCCCTGGAAACTGTGATGCTCAAGGGTGCTGGAAGTGTCGAACCCAACACGAACATGTTTACTGTGCGGTCTTGGAAACCTTCTGGCAGCTTGATGCTGCCTTCTTGCAACCTGTAGTCCATGTACTAAAAACTCCCTACATCAAAAAATCAACGGCGGGCAAGCTCAGTCAGCATGCTGTCGAAGTCCACTAGCCAACTGCTTAGGTCCGGCTGGGTAGGGTCGATCAGGCAAGAAATTTCCAGCCACTGCCGTGCATCACTTCCCATGAGAGGAACAAGAGCGCCTACCAGGCGTGCATGGTGTTCCGTGCCGCCCACTTTGAAATGAAAATCCATCGCCTTGGCGGCACACCCCAACAGGGTGAACTCCCGCTGACGAATGATGCGTAGTTCTGTGGCCTGCGCGTGGAATACTTGGACCGAGCGCTTGAATAGCGTTTCCAACACTTCACCCTGCGTGGCATTCCGGCGCTTGATATCTAATCTAAGCGGCTGGCCTTTGTATTCGACGGTGGCCTGGACTGTAATAAATCGGACAGTGTCGGGAAAAGCCAGATTCAAACCACTGAAGCTGAAGCTACTGGGTACTTCTTGCAGGGGTGTAGCGGGCTCGAGCTCAGGCTTGGGATTGGCTTCAACGACCGGCGCGTCAAGCGCCGCCTTGCGCGCTGCCTCTTCATCGGCAACTCGCTTCGCGGAAATACGGTCGTAAATGCTCATCACTGCGTCTTTCTGAATAATTTTGGCACTACCGCCTACTGTAACCTTACGGTTATTCCCAACATCGTGTTTTTCGTCCAGTTCAATTTCGGTCTCCATATTCCGCTCGGCGTGAGCAATCACCTGCTCTGCGCCAGCCTTGTCTTCGAAGCGGAAAAAGGTTGCCGTGCCGCCATCGCCTTTTATCGACTGCGTCAAAAACCCACTCCTCACCATTCAAAACCACCGAATAATGCAAAGATAAAATTCCGCGCGTTAGTTAGTCCCACCTTTCGTCTATGTACGGGGTGAAGCCATCTATAGTCAAAAACCGAGCCTCGCAACTTAGATTCAGATCATTATTTTCTATGCACAGAATGGTTTTCTTCGGAGAACACCTAATTTCAGGCGTACATATAAATCCGACTTTATTCCCTCGAATATCCAATGAAATAATTTCTCCCACACTAAAAACCAAGCTTATTGCATTGAATCCTTTCCCCCTCCATTTCTCAGGAATACTCTCAGGAATATTTTTACATAAGAACTGGAGCTGCAGACTTGTCATTTCATGTAAGAATATGTTTTCCAGCTGGACGTCGACCAGCGAGAACTCTCCGCCAAACATAAACTTGATCTGCTCCTTTCCTACCGCATTCTCAAACCACATGTATCATTCCCCTAGAAGTTATAGTGTCCATGCGTGCCAGGTACGGAGCTGGTATTCAATGCCTTTCCTCTAATTCTGTCAGCAAGCCGTACATTAAAGTGAGGCTCCGCGCCATGTCCGGGCACTGCCTTCGCATGGCCCAAGCTATGCTCTTGAATATAGACAGGATCCTTGTTCCCGACTAAGAATTCATACTCTCTTGTTTTTACTGGCCTTCCCATTTTGCCTAAAATCTTACTACCATTACCATCCAATAGATCGTGCCGTCGCACTTTATTGGGGCCTTGACTATTCGGAATTCCTATATCCCGCTTCGCTTGCCTAAAAGCATCTCGCCGACTAACGCCCTCATAACTGGTTTTCTTATTCGGACCACAAGTCGACCACCCCAGCGGATCAATCCATCCAACCGGACTAGGCGCATACTGATATAAATTGTCTCCACCCAATAACCCGATCGGATCCTGAGTAATAAACCGCCCCACCTCCGGGTCGTAATACCTAAACGTATTGTAGTGCAGCCCGGTTTCGTCGTCGAAGTACTGCCCTTGGAACCGCAGATGCTGCTCGACCTTATTGACCGCCAAGGCTTCAATCGTACCCCACGCTTGATACGTGGCTTGCCACACGATCTCGCCCTGAGCATCGGTCATTTCGAGCGGCGTACCGATCTGGTCGGTGTGGAAATAGTAGAGCTTCTGTCCCTCCCCTTCTTTTTTATCCACTCGAGCCAGTGGCGCATAGCTGCCGGGCTCGTAGAGGTAGAGGCTGCTCTGCCCTGGGCTCTCTTCGCGCAGCATGCGCAGGCCTTGCCAAAGGAAGCGCTTGTGCTCTTGTTTGCCGTTGATATGGGAGGTTTTGGCGACCCTGCGCCCAAGGCTGTCGTAGCGGTAGGTGCCGAGGCTTTCGAGGCGGCCTTGAGTATAAGTTTGCGCCCGTACCAGTCGGTTTTCGCAGTCGTAGCTAAAGGTTTGCAGCCTGCTGTGGCCGGTGCGTTTTTCGATCAGGTTGCCCCAGGGGTCGTAACTGTATTCCTGGTCGCGCCATTGCTTAAGGCGGTTGTCTTTAACGTGGTCGAACTGCCGACTGTTGAAGTTCAGGCGGTTGGCGGCGGGGTCGTAGCGGAATTCCTCGCTGTCGATCAACCGACCGGTGTCGCGGCTGTAGAGTTGGCCGTTGGGCTCGTACGTGTAGTTGATCTCGCCGCGCAGCTTGTCCAAGGTGCGGGTAAGTTCACCTGCCGGGTCATAGTGGTAGCGGCGGTGGATTGGGTTGTAGGCGTGCTCGACGTAAAGCTCTGGGTGGATCAGCGGATTCTGGACCTTGGATAGCTTCTCGGCAGGCAGGGGTGTGGCGTACTGCCAGGCCTTGCGGCCCATGGCGTCGTAGCCAAAGCAACTGATGAGCGCACCCTGGGTGCGGTACACCTCGCGGTGCAGGTCATCACGCTCCATGTCGCTGATCAGTTGGCCGTCAAGGTTGAGCTGGTGCAGGTGGCCACTGCCGTAGTACAGGTGGTTCAGGTGTTGGCCCGTAGGCAACGTAAGCGTGGTGAGGTTGCTTAATGGATCGTATTCGTAGGCCAGTTCGCCCTGTGGCGTGGTTTCTTTGATCAGACGGCCTAGCGGGTCGTAGGCAAACGCCAGTGTCTCTGCATCGATACCAAGTTTTTTACCGGCATAGGTGGGGTTTCGCTCAATCGATAGTAGCCGGTCACCCTCATCGTAGGTATAGGCCTGCCGTGCATCTTCGTTGAGCTTGGCCAATAGGCGGCCAATGGCGTCGCGTTCGAAGTCGGTGCTGCGGTGTGGCCGTTCGGCGCGTTCGCCGTAGCCGATTTCGTCAACCCGCGTCAGGTGCCCGCTCAGGTTGTAGCTAAAGCGGCGGGTAAGGTTGTCAATGCGCTGTTCTTCGATGAGGCGGTCGGCAACGTCATAGGCGAACCGGTAGGTGGCGCTGTTTTCGTTGGTCAGGGCAACCAGGCGTATCGCGTTGTCGTATTCGTAGGTAACGGTTTGCCCGTTGGCATCCTGCCGCCATTGGGGCAGGCCGCGAGCAGTGCGTAGCAGCTGGGTGGTCTGGCCCTTGCCATCGGTGTGCGTAAGCACCTGACCCAGTTCGTTATAGGTAAAGCGTTCGCCCGTGCCATCCGGGTGGCTGATGCGCAGTACTTCACCGCCTGGCTTGCGCTCAAGGGTTGTGGTCTGGTTGAGGGCATCGGTAACGGCGACCAGGTGATGGCGTTCGTCATAGCGGTAGCAGGTGCTTTTGCCCGAGCAGTCCTGCAAGCGCAGCACCTGGGCCAGGGTGTTCCACCACACGTATGTAGACTTAAGCGTAGGGTCTACGATGGTGTGGGGCAGGCCGTCATCGCCGTTGAGGTATTCGGTCTTATGGCCCAGCGCGTCGATCTCGGCAACCCGGTTACCTTTGGCATCATAGCGGGCTTTCCAGGTGCTGCCATCGGGGTAATCGACTTGGGTAATGAGCGTGGTCAGGTGGTGATACTGGTAACGAATGCTGCGGCCGAGTGGGTCCGTTTCCTTGAGCAGTCGGGCGAACTCGTCGTATTCAAAGGCCAAACGATTACCATCGGGCAGGGTCAGGCCCGTCATGTTGCCGGTATCGTCGAGGTCAATCACGTAGCGCTCGCCGCCATAATCGCGGCTGGAGGTGACACGGTGGTCCTCGTTGTAGTGGATCTCCAGCTCGCGGCCCAGTGTATCGGTTACCCAGGTCGTGCGCTGCTCCAGGTCATAACGGAAGTGGAGGTGTTCGCCATCGCTGGTCTGGTGTTCGACAACGCGCGGCTGGCCGCCCAGGGTTTCCCAGCGGTACTCGCAGGTCAGGCCCAGTGCGTTGCCGTGGTGAGCCATAAGGCCGTGGGTATAACTGAAGCGGCGTACCGAATCGCCATTGCGGTTGAACACTTCGGCCAACTGCCCGTTGCTGTCGTAACGGTATTGAACCAGTGTTTCTACTGCTTCGTTATCGACGATGCGTTTGACCGCGCTTAGCCGCGCGGTCACTTCGTCGTAGTGCAAATGCACACGCACCCCGCCGGTGGCGCTGATGTCGGTCAGCGTGCCCTGTTTGGTGCGGGTGAAGTGCAGGAAGTGGCCGAGTGCGTTCTCGATGCGGTCCAGCGGGACAGGCTGGTTGTTGTCCGGTACTTGGCCAAAATAGAAAAACATGTTGTCCAGGGTTTGCAGCAGGTAATGCCCACCCTCGCTACACACCAGATACACCTGCTCGTGAGGGTTGTAGATACGCTGCCCAGGCGCTACATCCACGAACGGGACAGTGCGGCCCTGGTTATCCGTGAGGTAAACAAAATCACCCAGTTTGCGCAGGCTTTGCTCCCAAGGGAGTACCCAGCCTTTACCGAGCATGCTGTCTACCTCCAGGTTGCTGGCGTAGAAGCGCGACCATTCGATGGGCATCAAGCCGGGCAGGCTGAAGTCGATTTCATCCGGGATAAGCTTACGGCCGGTGGTGGTATCGACCGGGTTGCCTGTCAGGCCACCAATGGCACGGCGCGCGACCGGCTCGACCACGTAGCGGGTGGCTACTTCGCCGGCCACGAAGCCTGCCGTGAATTTCAGTGCGCAGGGCAGCCCGGCCTTCATACCCGCCTGCGCGCCAGTTTTAAGCAACTGGGCGATGCCGCCCGCCGCGCCGGCAACGGCCATCAAGGTATCGACCGTGGTGCGCAGCCAGCCGGGAATTTCATCATCTACTGGCAGATAGCGATACCTGCCGCCACCGATGAAAACGTTGCCCGAGCCACTGGAAAGGGTGGCGCCACAGGTCAGCTTATCGCCCTTTCGCGCCGCTGCCACGCCGTTGATAAAGACATTGGTCGAGCCCTCGGCCACCTTGACCGGCCCGGAATGCTTCTTACAGGCACCGATGCTTTTTTCAATATGCGCGGCCTTGCGGCTGTTGATAAATACATCAGGCGAGCCCGTGAAGAGCGTGCCGGAGGGCGAAGAAAACAGGCTGCTTAGGGCTTCGCCCGCAGCCGTCAGCAGGCCACCTCCCACGCCTGCCGCAAGCCCCGCCAAAAGTGCCGCGCCGAACCCACAGGTGAACGTCACAACCGCCACCGTGGCGACCAAGGCAATGCCCAATGCCGCGCCCAATACGAACCCTTCCAGTGCACCGGTGTGGGAAAGCTCATCGCCAAATCGTGCCGCTTCGAACATGCCCTACTCCTGCATGGCAGTAAGGGTTGGGCGAGCCAGGCAGACTGGAGAACCGCAAACACGCGGCAGGAGGGTTAACTCTGTGAGTTCCTTCATGGGGTGTATCTCCTTGAGACCGGGCGCCGCGAGTGCCTTGCTATGCGCAGGGCGCGCCATCAGTGCAAGCGGCGTTGGCGCTTGGAAACTGCAATATCCTTTTTTGGGTGCAAAGGAAAACGGATCCGTAACGCCCTGTCAACGGCAAGGTCAACACTATGATATTTCAAACCCTGTGTTGCTCTCGGTGCTTATCCAGAACCAGAAATCCTAAAAACGCCCCTACAAACGGTGTGCTAGATGGGGTCGTTAAGGTCACACCAAAGGACTCGACCCGCTGGCGAGCAGGCCGAGCCGAGCGTCGGTAGCAATCTTTTGATTCAATGCCCACCCGACGCAGGCCCAGCCTTGGCGGTGAAGGGCGGCTTGGCGAACCACACCAGCAGGATCAACCCCGCGAACACCCAGCCCAGCATGGTGAAATAGTCCACCGTGGAAAGCATATAGGCCTGACCATTGAGCACCTGCTCAAGCTGCGCGTAGGTCTTCTGCGTATCCCCGCCCATCTGCTGGATAGCCTGCTGGGTGGCGGGGTCGTACACATTGATATGCTCGCTCAGGTAGGCATGGTGCTGGATCGCCCGCCGGCTCCAAATCCATGTGGTCAAGGAGGCGGCGAAACTCCCGCCCAGGGTACGCAGGAAGGTTGCCAGCCCCGAGCCGTCGGCGATCTGCTTGGGCGGCAGGTCTGACAGCAGAATGCTCAAGGTCGGCATAAAGAACAGCGCCACTCCGATACCCATGAACAACTGCACCAGCGCGATATGGGTAAAGTCCACCTCGGTATTGAAGCCCGCCCGCATAAAGCAGCTCAGACCAATGGCGGTAAAGGCGAGCCCGGCCAGTACCCGTAGGTCGAACTTGTGAGCGTACTTGCCCACGAAGGGCGACATCAGCACCGGCAAGATGCCCAAGGGCGCCACGGCGAAGCCGGCCCAGGTCGCGGTGTAACCCAGTTGGGTTTGCAACCATTGGGGCAGGATCAGGTTAATGCCGAAGAAGCCTGAATAGCCCCCGACCAGCACCGCCGTGCCCACGCGGAAGTTGCGAAACGCGAACAGGCGCAGGTTCACCACCGGGTGGGCGTCGGTCAGCTCCCAGATCACGAAGGTCGCCAGGAAGATCACCGAAATCACCGTGCCGATGATGATGAACTGAGACTCGAACCAGTCCAGGTCGTTGCCCTTGTCCAGCACCACCTGCAAGGCCCCCACCCCAATGATCAAGGTGATCAGGCCCACGTAGTCCATGGGCTGGCGGCTGGTATGCACCGGGCGCTTGGCCAGTTGCTGGCGCACCACCGCGGCGGCGAACAACCCCACCGGTATGTTGATGAAGAAAATCCACGGCCAGCTGTAGCTGTCAGTGATCCACCCACCAAGGATAGGCCCGGCAATGGGTGCCACTACCGTAACCATGGCCAGCAACGCCAAGGCCATCCCTCGTTTCGCCGGGGGATATACCGCAATCAACAAGGTTTGGGTCATGGGGTACAGCGGGCCGGCTACTAACCCTTGCAGCACGCGAAAGCCCACCAGTTCCGGCATGGACGTGGAAATCCCACACAAGAACGACGCCAGCACAAACAGCAGGGTCGCCCAGAGGAACAGTTTCACTTCACCAAAACGCCGGCTGAGCCAGCCGGTCAGGGGCAGTGCCACCGCGTTGCTCACCGCAAACGAGGTGATCACCCAGGTGCCCTGCTCCGCGCTCACCCCCAGGTTGCCGGAGATGGTCGGCAGGGCCACGTTGGCGATGGTGGTGTCCAGCACCTGCATAAAGGTCGCCAGCGACAGCCCGATGGTACTGAGCACCAGGCTAGGGGGCGTGAACGACGCATTGCCGCTCATCGTTGCACGGTCTTGCCGGAGGCACTGTTGTCGTGAATCAGCCGGGCGATCATGGTGTCCGCCTCATCCAATTGTTGCTCGTACACCTTAGTAGAGAAGGCAGCCTGCTGCGGGGGCTGTTGGGTCAATACCGCGCCACTTTGGTCATGCAGGTCCACCGTGGCCACGGTAGACAAACCAATACGCAAGGGGTGGGTTTTCAACGGCTCGGGGTCTAGCGCGATCCGTACCGGTACTCGCTGCACGATCTTGATCCAGTTGCCCGTGGCGTTCTGTGCCGGCAGCAGCGAGAACGCGCTGCCGGTGCCCGCGCCGATGCTTTGCACGGTGCCTTTATAGGTTACGTCGTCGCCGTACAGATCAGATTCCAGCGTAACCGGTTGGCCGATACGCATGTCGTGCAGCTGGGTTTCTTTGAAGTTCGCGTCCACCCATACCTGTTCCAGGGGGATCACCGCCATGGTGGGAGTGCCCGGTTGCACACGCTGGCCCAGTTGCACGGTGCGCTTGGCCACATAGCCGGACACAGGCGCTACCAGGGTAGTCCGCGCACGGGCCAGATACGCATCCCGAAGCCGCGCGGCCGCCGCCTGTACATCAGGGTGGGATGAGATCACGGTGTCGTCCACCAAGGCCGCGGTGCCCGCCAACTGCTGCTGAGCGGTGCCCAGCGCACTCTGGGCCGAGGCCAGGTCATCACGGGCGTGTGAAAGCTCTTCTTGGGAAATCGCCCCACTGGCAGCCAGCGTTTTACGGCGATTGTAGTTTTCCTGAGCCTTTTGCAACTCCACACGCCGCGCGTTGGCCTGGGCCCGCGCACTGTCCACGTTGCTGTACATGCCGCGTACCTGTCGTACTGTCTTGGCCAGGTTCGCTTGGGCGTTTTCCAAGGCGATACGGGCATCGGCTGGGTCAAAGCTGATCATCACCTGCCCGGCCTGTACGAAGTCACCGTCATCGGCACCGATGCTGATCACCGTCCCGGCGATCAACGGCGTGACTTCCACCACGTTGCCGTTAACGTACGCGTCGTCGGTTTCCTCGTAAAACTTGCCGTGCAATTCATACCAGGCAAATACTCCCACACCCACGAGGATCACCACCGCCAGCAATAGCAGCAACATCAGCTTGCGTTTGCGCGGGTTGGCCTTGGGTTGGGCGTTGTCGCCATTATTGGGTTTATCAGCCTGGTCGCCGTTGGCTGGGGGGTTGGCAGTGGCCATGGGCAGTTACCTTGGTTATTCGCGTGGAGCCTGGGCACTGGCCAGGGGTTCACCCTGATAGCCGCCGCCAAGGGCTTGCATAAGTTGGATGGACGCGTCGATGCGCTGCGCGTTGAGGCTGGCCAGTTGCTGCTGGGCACCAAACAATTGCTGCTCAATACTCAGCACGTCCAGGTAGTTGCCGATCCCTGAGCCATAGCGTTCGGTCACAGTACCAAAGGACTGCTGGGCCACGTCCACTGCCTGTTGCTTGGCCGCCACCTGCCGGCCAAGTGCTTCAAGGCGGTTGATGGCATCGGCCACCTCACCCAGGGCGCCGACCAGAGATTTGTTGTACTGGGCTACCGCCAGTTCATAGTCCGCGTCCCGGGCGTCCAGGCCTGCGCGCAGGCGGCCGCCATCGAACAACGGCAAGGACACCGCGGGCGCAATGTTGAAGAAGCGGCTAGGCGCCCCGAATAGGGCATCGCCAAGCATGGATTGGGTACCGGCGGCGCCCGTGAGGTTAAGGTTGGGGTAAAAGCGCGTCTTGCTCACCTCTATGTCACGGCTCGCAGCCTCTACCCGCCAGCGCGCGGCGACCAGGTCTGGCCGACGGCCAAGCAGGTCGGCGGGCAATACCGAAGGCAAGGCCACTGCCGTGGGTTTGAGGGTTTGCGGCCGGGCAATGTCACCGGCGCGGTCCGGCCCCTTGCCAAGCAATACCGCCAGGGCGATCCGGGCGCTGCGCAGTTGCTTCTCGGCGTCGACGGCCTGCTCGCGAGAACTGGCTTCCAAACTCTGGGTTTGTTGCAGCTGGTATTGGCTGTCGATCCCGGCAGCCAGGCGCTGGCGGCCCAGGGTAAGCATCTGCCCGGTGCGCTTTAGGTCTTCCTGGGCGATATCCGCTGCGATAAACGCGTGGCCCAAATCGCTATAGGCCCTGGCCACATCCACCGCCAGGGTCAGGCGCGCCGCCTGGCGATCCACCTCGGCGGCACGGGCCTGGCCCAAGGCGGCTTCCCAGGCGGCGCGTTCGCCACCCCAAAGGTCGAAGGTGTAATCAAAGGTCACCTCGGCAGTGCGCAGGGTAGACATGCGCTCGCCCTGTACCAGTGGGTCTTGCACCTTGGCCAGGCGCGAGCGCGACACGTTGGCATCGGCGCCTATATAGGGGCTGCGGTCAGCATCCACGGCATTGGCTTCGGCCATGGCCCGATGGGCTCGGGCCGCGGCCACTTGCAGGTCCGGGCTGTCGCGCAGCGCTTCGTCGATCAAGCCGTTGAGCTGAGGGTCGCCCAGGCCCGCCCACCAGGTGGCCGAAGGCCAAGCCGCGGGGGTGACGGTAACAGGCGCCAGTGTCGCGCCCGCGCGCAGGCTGGCCGCCTCGTTCAAGGTGGCGTCAGGCGCCAGGCCGTGGTCGTTGGCACAGCCTACGAGGGCCAAGGCCAACGCCAGGGGTAGCAGGTTCAAGCAAGAGACAGAGGGCTTCATTTTTTACCCATGCGCCAGCAGGCCACAGGGTCGCCGGCATCGATCAGAATTTTTTTCAGTAACCGTTCCAGTTCGGCCAACTCGGCCGTTTCCAACACACCGGCAAGGCGGTTCATGGCGGCAGCGCCGATATGCGGCAACCGCGCCGCCAGGGCCTTGCCTTCGGTGGTCAAGCTGATGCGAATCTGCCTGCGATCGGCCTGGCTGCGGTTGCGTTGAATCAACTGCTTCTGCTCCAACCGGTCTAGCATGCGGGTCATCGAACCGCTGTCCAGGGACAGGTGCCGACACAGGTCGCCAGGGCTGTCCAAGCCCCACTCGGCCACGATTACCAACACCTTGAACTGGGCCGCGGTCACGCCGTGGACCTCCAGGTGCTGGTCGAGGTAGCGGTCCTTCAGGCTGTTGGCGCGGCCAAGCAGCATGCCGATCTGGCTATCGTAGAAATTTTCGGGAGTGAAATGGCTCATGGTTCAGCGCAATGCCTGCCTAGGCAGAGAATGTTGCGAGATATTACTGCCTAGGCAGCTATTGTCAAGCACGCCTGGCATGACCGGGCGTGGGCTCATGCCGCCCGGTGTTCAGGCATGTGTTAAGTCAGTTCGGCACGCCGCTATGGAAGCGGAATTCCTCATCAGGCGTTTGGATCAAGGCAGCTTCCGCCTCGCGCACCTTGACGATGGTGCGCTCAATATCGGCCGCGTCCCCATAGTGGTAGGCGAGCTTCAAATACCCCTGGAAGTGCCGGGCCTCGCTCTTAAGCAGGCCATGGTAAAAACCGCCCAGGTCGCCGTCCAAGCGCGGCACCAGCGCCTCGAAACGTTCACAGCTACGCGCCTCGATAAAAGCCCCGACCACCAAGGTGTCCACTAGCTTTACCGGTTCATGGGCCCGCACCAGCTTGCGCAGGCCAGAGGCATAGCGCCCGGCATTGAGGGGGCGCAATGCCACACCGCGCTTTTTCATCCAGCGCAGCACTTGCTCATGGTGCACCAGCTCCTCACGGGCCAGGCGCGACATAAAGTGGATCAGGTCGATATGAGTGTTGTACTTGGCGATCAGGCTCAGCGCGGTGGACGCGGCCTTGAACTCACAGTTCTTGTGGTCGATCAACAGCGTGTCCTGGTCTGCCAGGGCGGCATCGACCCAGGCCTGGGGCGTGCGGCAGCCAAGGAAGTCGTGGATATCAGGCAGCATGCGCCGTCTCATGTGGATAATGGGCGGCGCAGTATACGACGGTGCCAGCCGGCTGCCAGTGCTCTAATCCATAGTCTGCGTAAAGGATAGCGCAGGCATGATGAAAATGTTCAAGCTCCCCCATACCGCCCTTACCCCAACGCCTCCTGCAAAAACAGCGGGGCGATATAGCGCTGGTAGTGGGCTTCGGACAACAGGAAAAACTCTCGGTCGATGGCGTCACGCAGGGCGGGCAGGTCCCAGTTGCGAAACTCGGGCAATAGCACGATGCCGTAGGCGTCCAGCTGATTGATCACTCGGGCGCCCCGGGCAATCAGTTGGTAGGCCCAGCAGTATTCGGACTGCTGCGGCTGAAAGCGCACCTTACGCTGCTCCAGTTGCGCGCGCAGGCGAGTGGCGTCGAACACTTCGAGCTTGGCTTCCATAACCTGGGCCAGCAATTGCTCCAGGCGCAGCCACACCGCGCGCTTTTGCTCATCGGAGTACGCGTTCCAGTGGATGACTTCGTGGTGAAAGCGCTTGCAGCCACGGCACACCAGGTCGCCATACACCGTGGAGCAAAGGCCGACACAGGGGGTTTTGATCGTGGATTTTGGCATGGCTGAACAGGCATCGACGAAGCGGCGGGCCGCCTATCTTAGCCCTTCGTCTAAGGGCTTTCACCCCCAAGGGCTGAACGGGCAACTTACCTTCCCACGAAATTTGCCGTAGAATCGCTCGGCCTGCTTGAAGGCACCAATGTCCATCTGGAAGCTGTTTTCAAAGCGTCACGAGCACAGTCGATCCGTCAGAATGGCGTTGGCACGGCCTCCCCTCTCACCGTGCCAGCCCCTCATCAGCCCTCCATTCTGCCGGCGTAAAACTTTGAAAGCAGCTTCTGCCTGGCACTCATCGCTACTCCGGCCACACGGCTTACTCAGCCGCACGGCGCCGGTATGCGGGAGCGCCGCTGGATAAGCGTCCCACGCGGGACCATTGATGAGGGTAATAACCGTGCTTGAAGCCTATCGCAACCACTCCCAAGAGCGTGCCGCCCAGGGTATCGTGCCCCAGCCGCTGAACGCCGAACAAACCGCAGGCCTGGTCGAGCTGCTGAAAACCCCGCCCGCTGGCGAAGAAGCCTTCCTCGTAGACCTGATCACCAACCGCGTACCTCCAGGAGTGGACGAAGCCGCCTACGTCAAGGCAGGGTTCCTCTCGGCGCTCGCCAAAGGCGAAGCCACCTCCCCGCTGATCGATAAAAAGCGCGCCACCGAACTGCTGGGCACCATGCAGGGTGGGTACAATATCCATACCCTGGTCGAGCTGCTCGACAGCCCAGACCTCGCCTTGGTCGCCGCCGAGCAGCTCAAGCACACCTTGTTGATGTTCGACGCCTTCCATGACGTGGCCGAGAAAGCCAAGACTGGTAATGCCGCCGCCAAGGCCGTGCTGCAATCCTGGGCCGATGGCGAGTGGTTCACCAAAAAGCCCGCCATCGCCGATAAGTACACCCTGACGGTATTCAAGGTACCGGGCGAAACCAACACCGACGACCTGTCTCCTGCCCCGGACGCCTGGTCGCGCCCCGATATCCCGCTGCACGCCCTGGCCATGCTGAAAATGGCCCGTGACGGTATCGTGCCGGACCAACAAGGCGCCATCGGCCCGCTCAAGCAGATCGAAGACGTCAAAGCCAAGGGCTTCCCGGTCGCCTACGTGGGCGACGTGGTCGGCACCGGTTCCTCGCGCAAATCGGCTACCAACTCGGTATTGTGGTACTTCGGTGACGATATCCCCTACGTGCCCAACAAGCGCGCCGGTGGTTTTTGCTTCGGCACCAAGATCGCCCCTATTTTCTACAACACCATGGAAGACGCTGGCGCCCTGCCCATCGAGTTCGACGTGTCGAACCTGAACATGGGCGATGTGATCGACGTGTACCCCCACGCTGGCAAGGTGTGCACGCACGGCACCGATGAAGTACTGGCCACCTTCGGTCTGAAGACGCCAGTGCTGCTGGACGAAGTACGTGCTGGCGGCCGTATTCCACTGATCGTGGGCCGTGGCCTGACTGACAAGGCTCGCGCCGAACTGGGCTTGCCCGCCGCCAACCTGTTCAAGCTGCCGGAAGCCCCGGTGGACACTGGCAAGGGCTACACCTTGGCGCAGAAAATGGTCGGCAAGGCCTGCGGCGTGGACGGCGTTCGCCCTGGGACCTACTGCGAACCGAAAATGACGACGGTCGGCTCCCAGGACACCACCGGTCCGATGACCCGAGACGAGCTCAAAGACTTGGCCTGCCTGGGCTTCTCCGCTGACCTGGTCATGCAGTCCTTCTGCCACACCGCGGCGTACCCCAAGCCTATCGACGTGACCACCCACCACACCCTGCCGGATTTCATCCGCACCCGTGGCGGCGTTTCCCTGCGCCCAGGCGACGGTATCATCCACAGCTGGCTGAACCGTATGCTACTGCCTGATACCGTGGGCACTGGCGGCGACTCCCACACCCGTTTCCCGCTGGGGATTTCCTTCCCGGCAGGTTCCGGCCTGGTCGCCTTCGCCGCCGCCACTGGCGTGATGCCGCTGGACATGCCTGAATCGGTACTGGTGCGCTTCAAGGGCAAAATGCAGCCTGGGATCACCCTGCGCGACCTGGTGCATGCGATTCCTTACTTCGCCATCCAAAAGGGCCTGCTCACCGTCGAGAAGAAAGGCAAGAAGAACGCCTTCTCCGGCCGCATCCTGGAAATCGAAGGCCTGGACGACCTGACCGTCGAGCAAGCATTCGAGCTGTCCGATGCCTCCGCCGAGCGCTCTGCCGCCGGTTGCACCATCAAGCTGCCGGAAAAAGCCATCGCTGAGTACCTGCAATCCAACATTACCCTGCTGCGCTGGATGATCAGCGAAGGCTACGGCGATGCTCGTACCCTGGAGCGCCGCGCCCAAGCCATGGAAGCCTGGCTGGCCAACCCTGAGCTGCTGGCGGCCGATGCCGACGCTGAATACGCCGAAATCATCGAAATCGACCTGGCCGACGTGAAAGAGCCCGTGCTCTGCGCGCCGAATGACCCAGACGACGCACGCCTGCTGTCCACCGTGGCGGGCGAGAAAATCGACGAAGTGTTCATCGGCTCGTGCATGACCAACATCGGCCACTTCCGCGCCGCGGGCAAGTTGCTGGATAAAGTCAAAGGCGCCATTCCTACCCGCCTGTGGCTGTCCCCACCTACCAAAATGGACGCCCATCAGCTTACCGAAGAAGGCTACTACGGCATCTACGGAAAGGCCGGTGCGCGCATGGAAATGCCGGGCTGTTCATTGTGCATGGGTAACCAGGCACGGGTAGCGGCAAACGCCACCGTGGTGTCCACCTCCACCCGTAACTTCCCCAATCGCCTGGGCGACGGTGCCAATGTGTACCTGGCTTCGGCCGAGCTGGCGGCGGTGGCATCCATCATCGGCAAACTGCCGACCGTGGAAGAGTACATGCAGTACGCCCAGAACATCGACAGCATGGCGGCCGACGTGTACCGCTACCTGAGCTTTGACCAGATCGCGGACTTCCGCGAGGCGGCGAAGAACGCTCAGATCCCGGTGGTTCAGGCGTAAAACGCTGGGGTAAGCCCTAAGTTGTAATGCAAAAGAGAAACCCGCCCACCGTGGCGGGTTTTTTGTGCTTCGCTTAAGCGCAACCTGCCTTCTTCTACCTCACCTCAGGAGCACACCGATGAACATCCGCACATTAGGCCAGGGGCTGGACGTTTCAGCCATCGGCCTGGGCTGCATGGGCATGAGCTTCGCCTATGGCGGCGCGCCGGAAGCAGCGTCGATCGCCACCTTGCATAAGGCACTGGAGCTGGGCGTAACCTTCTGGGACACCGCAGAAGTATACGGCCCGTTCGACAACGAAGCCTTGTTGGGCAAGGCCCTCAAGGGCCGCCGGGACCAGGTGCAGATAGCCACTAAATTCGGCTTCAAACTGGGCGACCAAGGCGTTGGGCGCGAACGCATCATTGGCCTGGATAGCCGCCCGGAGCATATCGCCCCGGCTGTAGAGGGCTCGCTCAAGCGCCTGGGAATCGAAACCATCGACCTACTGTACCAACACCGAGTAGACCCCGCCGTGCCTATCGAAGAGACCGTGGGTGCCATGGCCGAGCTCGTAAAGGCTGGCAAGGTTCGCTTCCTGGGCTTGTCGGAAGCGTCGGCGACGACACTGCGGCGTGCCCATAAAGTGCACCCTATCACCGCGCTGCAATCGGAATATTCCCTCTGGTACCGGGAGGCCGAGAAAGAAGTACTCCCGGCGTGCCAAGCGCTCGGCGTCGGCTTCGTACCCTACAGCCCATTAGGCCGTGGGTTTCTGACCGGCAAGCTCAAGGTTGAGGAACTGGACGAGAACGACATGCGCCGCAGCTTGCCCCGCTTTCAGGACGAAGCCCTGAAGCAGAACATGCGGCTGGTCGAAGCGCTCAATGCACTGGCCAAGCAGCGAGGCTGCACGGCCGCACAACTGGCACTGGCTTGGCTACTGGCACGGCAACCATGGATAGCGCCCATTCCCGGCGCGCGGAAAATCACCCACCTCGCCGATAACGCCGGTGCCGCCAGCCTGGAGCTGGACAGCGCGGCCCTGGAAGCCATTACCGCCGCGCTGCCGGCTGGCGATGTGGTGGGGGATCGGTATGACGAGAAAAACCTAAAGATGGTTAACCTCTAACGCCCTATTCGCCAGCTGCCGCTGGCTCCCACAGGCGCTGGCCTTACCCGCGCTGTAGGAGTGAGCGCAGCTCGCGAATAGCTCAGGGCCACTACAGTTGGAGCGCATGTTTATAAGCCCTTCGCCAGGCATGGCCAAGGGTATTCAGAGGTAATCGAGGATCCGCGCGCGGAAATGAACGATGTCACCGGTTTCTACATTCAAGAACCGTATACGTTCGGAGCGGTCCCTTGCGCTGATTCCGGTGAAAAACCCGCCTAGTGGTTCGATGCTTGCACCTACGCGGTACCCTCGGGCATCGCGCAGCACAAAGTCAAAGCACTCGGGATCGGTGGTATCTCCCTCTAGCTCGATTTTCCAAAAGTCCGTAACGGTGGCAATCGAATAGAACCCAAGGTAGCCATTGCGGCTAACCCCAAGCTTTGCACCAGGATAGCGGGTATCCGGGGCACCGCTGATGTGGTAGTGAAGACGATCGTCACAGGCCTCCACGAAATCGAAACGCAATACCGCGTTGAATTCGTCGTCGCCCCCTTGGATCAGCCAGCCACTGCCAGCGGCAGAATGATCATGAACATACCCCACAGGGTATACCCGACTTCCCGTGGTGCTAAGCAGCGTGGCAATGAAAGATCGTCCGTTGATATCGGCCATGGGACCTCCTGTCATGGGTGGATTAGCATAAGCGCCGTTAACGCGCCGGGCTAACCTATGCCCACGACAGCAGGCTGTGCATCTGGAATGCCCCCCCGGTACCCCCAGCGCAGCCTAAGGGGGTACCGACCGGGTTCACACTGGCTGGGGCGCCGAGGAACTCGCTGATGAACTTATGGCCAAATCCGCCAACTCCCGGTTAGCCACCGCGTACATGGCGTAGTCGGTGGTGGTGGCGGCCCGCAGGTCGTCGAGGATGGCGCGCCAGCGCTCTACGTTCATGCGGTGCTGCTCAAGCCACAGGGCCACCTGTGCGTCCACATCCTCAAGGGCGTCCGGCATTTGCAATACCGAGATGGTGATCGCGCGTTGTTGCAGGTCCAAGTCGTCGCGGAAGGCTTCGCGCGCCAGGGCTTGCCAGTTGCTTTCCACCGGCAGGCTGCTGATCTGTTGCAGGTACCAGTTCAGGTCCAGGGCGCTGCCGCTGGCAAAGAACGCCTTGGCCACGTTGGCCGGGCTCTGGCCGGTGAGGTCCGAGGCCTCGATGATCGGCAACAGGTTGTACAGGTACGTGGTACCGGCCACCATCCGCGCCAGCAGCTCAGGCACCCCTGCATCCACATAGGCCTGGTAACGGGCTTCCCACAGGCTCTGGGTCGGGCCCTGCAGCAACTCGTTGAGCTTGAGGCCCAACGCGGCGATATGCGGGCCGAAGTGCCCAACGTCACGCCCGGCATCCAGGTCATTACGGCGGTTGCGCAGGAACCAGCGCGTGGCGCGGCGGCCCAGGCGCATCAGTTCCTCCATCAAGCTCAGTTGCACATCAGCCGCTACCTGATAATCCAGCGCCTCGATCTGACGGAACCAGTGCGGCAGGTGGAAGATATCCCTCACCACCACGTAGGCCCCGGTCACGTCCGCCGCGCTCATCCCCGTGGACTCCTTCAAGCGCTGCACGAAGGTAATGCCCATATGGTTGACCAGGTCGTTGGCGATCTGGGTGCTGACGATCTCGCGTTTAAGGCGATGGCGACGCATGGCGGTGCCGTACTTGGCCACCAAGCTCGGCGGGAAGGCTGTTTCCATGTCCCGCGTGAGGTAGTCGTCATCCGGCACCCGGGAATTGAGCAGCGTTTCCTTGAGGTCGATCTTGCTGTAGGAAATCAACACGGACAGCTCAGCCCGGGTCAGCCCTTGATGCGCCGCGGCACGCTCACCAAGGCGTTCTTCGCTGGGCAGGAACTCAATGGCGCGGTCCAGCTTGCCCCGTGCCTCGAGGTCCGCCATCAACCGCTTGTACTCGGCCAAGCGCTCGTTGGCGCGGCGGGCGGCGATGGACAACGCCTGGGTCTGCTTATAGTTGTTGCCCAGCACCAGGTGCGCGACCTCGTCGGTCATGGTGCCCAGCAGCTCGTTACGCTGCTTCTCGGTCAGGTCCCCGGCGGCCACGGCCTCGTTGATCAGGATTTTGATGTTCACTTCGTGGTCGGAGCAATCCACGCCACCGGCGTTGTCGATGAAGTCCGTGTTGGTGGCGCCACCGTTCAAGCCAAACTCCACACGACCCAGTTGGGTCATGCCCAGGTTGCCGCCCTCGCCCACTACCTTGCAGCGCAGTTCGTCACCGTTGACACGCAGGGCGTCGTTGGCCTTGTCGCCTACGTCGGCATGGCTTTCTTCGCTGGATTTCACATAGGTGCCGATGCCGCCGTTCCACAGCAAGTCCACCGGTGCCTTGAGCAGCGCATGCAGCAACTCGGTAGGCGTCAAGCGGTCGGCCTTGATGTCGAAACGAGCTTTCATCTGCGGGCTAATGGCAATGCTCTTGGCGCTGCGCTGGAAAATACCGCCACCCTCGGAGATCAAAGCGGCGTTGTAGTCGCTCCAGGCCGAGCGCGGCAGGTCGAACAGGCGCTGACGCTCGGCGAAGCTGCTGGCTGGGTCTGGGTTAGGGTCGATGAAGATGTGCAGGTGGTTGAAGGCTGCAACCACTTGCAGTGTGTCCGACATCAACATGCCGTTGCCGAACACGTCACCGGCCATGTCGCCGATGCCAATCACCGTGATGTTGTCTTTCTGCACATCGATGCCGCGCTCACGGAAGTGGCGCTGCACCCCCACCCAAGCGCCACGGGCAGTGATGCCCATGCCTTTGTGGTCGTAACCGGCCGAGCCACCGGAGGCGAACGCATCCCCCAGCCAGAAGCCGTACTGGGTCGCGATGCCGTTGGCGATGTCCGAGAAGGTCGCGGTGCCTTTGTCTGCCGCGACCACCAGGTACGGGTCATCCTGATCGTGACGCACTACGTTGGCCGGCGGTACGACCTCGCCTTCCTTGAGGTTGTCGGTAATGTCCAGCAACCCGGAAATAAAGATGCGGTAGCAGGCGATGGCCTCGTTCTGTACCTCATCGCGGCTACCCCCCATGGGCAAGCGGCGCGGAATGAACCCACCCTTGGCACCCAGGGGCACGATCACCGAGTTCTTTACCTGTTGCGCCTTCACCAGGCCCAGCACTTCGGTACGGTAGTCCTCTTCGCGGTCCGACCAGCGCAAGCCACCCCGGGCCACGTTGCCGAAGCGCAGGTGCACGCCTTCAACCCGTGGCGAGTATACGAAGATCTCGAACTTGGGGACCGGCTTGGGTAGCTCAGGGATCAGCGACGGGTTGAACTTGAAGCTGAAGTAACGTTTGGGCTGGCCACTGGCATCGGGCTGATAGAAGTTGGTGCGCTGGGTGGCCTTGATCAGGTCCAGGTAGCGCCGCAGGATGCGGTCCTCGTTCAGCACCTGCACGTTGTCCAAGGCCGTGAGAATGGCCTGTTCCAGGCGCTGCTGCTTGTCGTCCAGGTCGTCCCCGGTCAACTTGCGCGCCAGGTAGAAGCGGGTTTTGAACAGCCGCGTCAGCTCCCGAGCGATCTCGGTATGGTTGTTCAGGGCGGCGGCGATATACCCCAGGTCGAAGCCCAGGCGGATCTGCTTGAGGTAGCGGGCATAGGCACGCAGCAGCGCCACATCGCGCCATGGCAAGCCGGCGGTCAGTACCAGGCGGTTGAAGGCGTCATTTTCCGCCTCGCCATTGACGATATGCACGAAGGCATCCTGCAACGTATCGTTGAGCTGTTGCAGGTCCAGGTTTACGCCTTCGGCATAGGTGAAGGCGAAGTCGTGAATCCAGAACTCGCGGCCGTTGCGGTTACGCAGTCGATAGGGGAACTCGCCCAGCACACGCAGACCGAGGTTCTCCAGAATAGGCAGCACGTCCGACAGCGCCAAGGGCACATCGGCGTGATACAGCTTGCAATGCAACTGGCGCTCACCGGCCTGGGACAGCGGCTGGTAGAAGCTCATCACCAACGGGCGTTTCTCGGACAGCGCTTGCAGGTGCTGCATATCCACCACCGCCGAGTGAGCCGCGAAGCGCTCGCGGTAGCCCGCGGGGAAGCCTTTAGGGAATTCGGCCAGCAGGGCGGTGCCCTGGGCTTCGCCAAAGTTCTCGATGGTCATGGCGTGGTAGTCGTCCTGCCACGAACGGCAGGCCTGGACCACTTCTTTTTCCAGCTGCTGCGGGTCAATGTCCTGACGGTGCTTCGGGTCTACTCGCAGAATCAACTGCACCCGTGCCAGTACCGATTCGGAGAAGAAGGTCCAGAATTCGCAGTCGCTGGCTTTCAGCCGATCCATCAATACCTGCTGGATCTTCTGCCGCACTTCAGTGGAATACACATCGCGCGGCACATAGGCCAGGCAATAGCAGAAGCGGCCATAGGGGTCTTTACGCAGGAAGACGCGAATCTTTGCCCGTTCCTGAATCTGCACGATGGACATCACCGTGTTGAACAGTTCGTCCACGGGAGTTTGGAACAGGTCATCGCGCGGCAGTACCTCAATGACCTGCGCCAGTTCCTTGCCCAGGTGCGCGCGCATGTCAAAGCCCGAGCGGCGCTCGACTTCCGCCACCTTGCTGCGCACGTAGGGGATTTGCTGCACGCTGGTACCGTACACCATGGAAGTGTACAGGCCCATGAAACGGCATTCCTTGATTACCCGGCCATCGGCATCGATCTGCCGAATAGACACGTAATCGGGGTAGGCCGGGCGGTGCACGCGGCTAGGCTGCGCGGCCTTGGCGAAGGACAACAACACCGGCTCGCGCAGGTAGTTCACGGCGAAGTCTTCGATGCGCAGGTCGTCCGTGCTCAGGCCCGCGCGGAGCAGGCGAGGCAAGCCGAGGAACGACTGCTCGTCGTAGAGGATGTGGCCGCCCTGAGCGTCCTCGTGTACCTGGAATTCTTCATAGCCCAGGAAGGTGAAATGGTTGTCCACCAGCCATTCCAAGAACACCTTCACTTCGGCCTTTTCGGCGCCATCGGCAGGCCAGGGGCTGGCGTCCACCAGGGCCAGCATGTCCTGCACCTTGGCTTTCATCGGCTCGAAATCAGCCACCGCGGCGCGAACTTCGCCAAGTACTTCAAGCAGCGCGCTGTTGATCCCGGCCAGGCCCGCGGCCGTGGCGCAGCGGTCGATCTCCAGGTACATCAGCGATTCTTGAGCTACGCCTTCGCCCTCGCTGTTCTTGGGCAGCACTTCCAGCAGTTGGCCACCCGCGCCACGGCGCACGCTCAGCACAGCCGTTTGCAGGGTGTGGATGTTATAGCCGCGGCGGTTAAGCTCGGTACGAACCGAGTCCACCAGGAACGGCAGGTCATGGTGCAGCACTTCTACCACGGTGTGGGTGGACTGCCAGCCATGACGCTCGTAATCGGGGTTGTACACCCTCGCTTGGGGCTGTGCGGGCTCGAAGCGCTGCAGCAGGCGCCAGGCCGAGAGCGTGCAACCAGCGAGGTCGGAAAGACGGCGCTGGGTGAGTTCGTCCAGGGAAATGATGCCGAAGAACTGTTCGGCGAATCGGGCTATGTGAGGCAGGGCATGTTCGTCAACGTGCTGGGCCAGGACTGCCTGCAGTTGATGCTGGAAGTCAGCTTTGCTGGCCGCGGTGAAAAACGCCATCTGTGGTACTCCGCTCGGGCTTTGTATTTGGTGGAAGCGTAGCGTGTATCCCAGGCCTGACCGCTGGCATTTGCAGCCGGTGCAAGCACGGGTGATGAAGCTGTTGGGTCCTCGCAGCGGCGTAGGGTTCCGCGGGCAGCGCCACTGCCATGGACGGCTCAGCTTAGCGACACCTGGCAGGGAACTTCTTGCCACAGCGCGACATATTCGGTCAGCCCCAGGTTGCACCTGGCGCAACCCGGCCTTGGGATTGCAATGGGCCGGTGTTCGAATGCATGCGCATTATTACGAGCTGATTGGGAACCGCCCGGCCGGTTAAGGCCACCCAAGCCTGACACATGTCAACTGTGAACGCTTCACCTTGGCTTTTCGCCAGTACATCGTCGCCACAGGCCCATGCCTGGCTGGCGAACGTGCTAACCCACCCTGACAGGAGCACCTTCCATGGGCATTTCCTCTATTCTTCCCGGCATTCAGCCGTTCACTGGCGGTTCCGACACCCAGGGCCAAACCCAAGCGCCTCAAAATACGCCTAAGCAGGCTCCGGAGAGTAACGGCAATATCAGCTTTGGCAGTATGAACACACAGAGTTTTTCCCTGGATAAAGAGAAAGCACCAGAAGGGAAAAATACCCAGGGCGGCGGGGAAAAGAGCTTCCTGGCCACCGCAGGCGAGAAACTCTGGATGATTCCAGGCGCGAGCGCTGTACTTAGGGGCGCTGGCAGGGAAGAAGGCGGTGGCTTGAAAGGAGCGATTGACGGCGCGTTAGACGTTGGGAAAAACAACATCGAAGCCGTAGTCTCCAACCCTACCCAACTAAGATCCCCAGCGGCAATGGGAGCTTCCATCTATGCGAAGAACATTGAAAATTCCGACGCAGCTCCAGAGTCGGCAAGAAATATAGCAAGCAAGCTGTAATCAGCCCCGTTAGTGGTTAGCGTGCTGGCCAACGCGCGTGCATGGGCATTTGCCAGCGTCCACTGATGTAACACGATGGGCATTTCCATACAGAAGGGCCCATCGCTTTAGATTACCAACCTGCAGGTCAATCGAGGGCGGTGTTCCTGCAGCCCAGTTAACTCCTTGCCAAAGGCCTCCGTTATGGTCACACCTATTCGTAGTCAGGTGCCACTCACGCCGCTTCCTGAACCTCACGCTACACCGTTATCTGAACCCACTGATCAACCCCCCGCGCAAGAGCGCCCACCTGAGCCACCACCCCGGCAAGGGGCTGCTGCGCCCAAGCCCAAAGCCAGTTCATTTCAAGAAGCCCGGTTTGCCGACATGCAGAAATCGACTGGCGGCGCCGAAACAAAGAACCGTGCTTTGACGGGTAGTTGGAAAAACGCCCAGGCCGACGTCGTTCATAGGGTGGCCAATCACTTGGCAACGCCAGACCGCTTGGCGTTATCAAAAACCAGCGCGGCGCTTCAGGTCATGACGCCCATTGATGGCAACGTACCAACTAAGGTGCTTAATGCCTGGTCTACCCTGCGTCAGGGCACACACTACGAAGCATTGGATGCTTTGCTCGAACACTTGCCGAAGGCCAATGCTCAGGACAAGGCAGCCATTGTGGATGAATTTGGCAAACATGGGCTGATAGCTAATGAAGCACCAACCCTGGCGCATTTGGACCATCTATATGACGAACTGGCTAGCGTCAGTAAAAGCGACCCTAAGGCTACCTTAGGGCTGGTCAAAAACTTGTTCGACTATGGGCTTGGCAATCTTCCCGCTGGCCAGCATGGGGCTGGGCTGGAGAAAATTACCGACGCCCTTCAAACTGTTGCGCTGCAATATAGCAGCAGTGCCAGAGCCCATAGCTTTGCTGAAAACCTGGCTACCTACCGAGAGCAAGCCGCAGTTACCCAGGTCGCGACAGAAAAGTTCGAGCGTATGCATCCCCATGGCGTGTTGCTTCCGGGTGCCAAAGAAAAAAACGATGAGCTGAGCAATTTGAATACGGCAGCGGCGATGGCTATGCAGTTTGCATTATTCCATCAGGACCCCGTTGGGCAAATTCCTAGCAAAAGTGTCCAGGTTGCACTGGATACCCTGGAAGACGTAAAGACCGTCGAAGCTAAGTTGCTGCTCGCCAGTGAAATGATTACTCTGTTCGATAACCTAGAGCTGGATAACCCATCGGAGTTTCTAGCCAATTTGAAAACCTCGCTAGAGGCCATGCCCGACAAAAACGCAACAGCACCTTTGATCGATAACATCAACAAGCGCCAGCAAGCCCTAGGCGCAGCAGAGGCATCAACCGCCTGACCGGTCAGGCCGGAGCATGGCACAATCCCCTATCTCTCTAGGAAGCTGTGCCATGCATATGAAAGCCGCGCTGTTGATGGGCAACCCCTGTGACGAGGAAGAAGACGACCTGGCGCTATTGTGCTGCCAGGGCGCGGCAGGGGAACTGCTGTTGCTGTCCCGGGCGCCGGGCGAAGATGAGATCGAGGTAGTGTGGGACGAAGCCGCCACCTTGGTTAACGGCGTGAAGGTCACCTTGAGCGCCCAGCGTTTACACGTAGAACTACCCGCCGATGCCGAAGCGCCCTTCTCCGCCGCGCTGCTCAGCGCGGACTTGACCGACGCTCTGGTGGACCTGGATGAAGCCGAAGCCGCCCTGCGGGTGATTCTGGAGGGTACTGGCACCCTGGTGATGGAATAAGGCCATGATCTTCGACGCCCATTGCCATATCATCGACCCGCGCTTCCCACTCACGCCTAATCAAGGCTACGTACCACCTGCTTTCGACGTGGCCACTTACCGGACCCAGGCGCAGCTTTTGGGCATCACTGGGGGTGCGGTGGTGTCCGGCTCCTTCCAGGGCTTCGACCAAGGCTACCTGGTCAGCGCCCTGAACAGCCTGGGCCCAGGCTTTGTGGGCGTTACTCAGGTGCCAGACGACATGCCCGACCACAGCTTGGCCGAACTCGACCGCCAAGGGGTGCGCGCGGTGCGCTTTAACCTCAAACGCGGCGGCTCCGCGCCCTTGGCGCACTTGGAGACCTTGGCCACGCGAGTGCATGCCAACTGGGGCTGGCATGTGGAGCTGTACGTGGACAGCCGAGACCTCACTGAGCTTGCACCTGTATTGAGCCGACTGCCAGCGGTGAGCATTGACCACCTGGGCTTAAGCGCCGAGGGCCTGCCTACGCTGTTGCGCCTGGCCGAACAGGGCGTACGGATAAAAGCCTGCGGTTTTGGCCGAGTGGACTTCCCGGTGGGCCCTGCCCTGCGCAGCCTGTACCACGCCAATTCCGAAGCGTTGATGTTCGGTACCGACTTGCCCTCTACTCGCGCACCGCGGCCTTTCGACGCCGAGGACATTGCGCTGATCCGTAATACGCTGGATGAAGCCGGCGCACAGGCGGTGCTGTGGGACAACGCCAGGCGTTTTTATCGGCTACAGCCATAGTGGCTTAGCCGAAAAACTGAACCCACAGCGTGAACAGGCTGATCACCACCCAGAACGCGCTGAAGATCCATGGCGTGCGCATGGAGAACAGTAATGACTGACGGTAGCCTTTTTCCTGGCTCTCATGTTTGCTGAACAGAGGCGAATCATCGTAGGCCATCCCCATGACGGGTTCGGCCATCAACAGTTGGTATTGCTTGAAATGCCAGTGGCTGATGATCTCGTAAGCGGCCCGAATGCCAGGCCAGGCGTGCAGCGAGCTCACAATGCCCAACAGTACCAACAATTGTGGCACCACCAAGGTGAACACCTTCCCCCACTCGGGGTTGAGGTTAGCCATGGATGAGCCATAGGCGATCACCAGAAACGACTGGGCGGACAGGTAGGCGTTGGTACGGTTGGACAGCAAGCTGGTTTCGTAGTGAATTTCGCTGCGATAAAAATCCAGGCGCGCCTTGGGCGTGCCAAAAATCACGTTATCGGGGGATTCGCTGCCTTCCCCTTGGGTAGTGGGCAATTCGGTGATGATTCTACTCATGGGTTTCCAATAGCTCTGAATGGGCCGCGAGCAACGGGGCGCGGCCAGCGGTTCACGACGTCATGTTCAGTTTCTTGCGCATCGTGGCGGTCAGGGTTTGGCGGACCTTGGCGTAGCCTGCCCAAGGGTCACTGCTTTCCATCTCCTTCAAACGCTCCTGCACATTATGGATGGTCCACTGGTTGGCGCCCTTGAGCTGAGCCACTTCCTCACGGAACACCGGCACCGAAACCGGCAAGCCGTCCCGGGTACGGGCGGCAAAGGCGCAGATGGTGGTAGCGCCTTGGGTGTTTCGCAGGTAATCGACGAAGATCTTCCCTACCCGGTTCTTGGGGCCGGACACCGCTGAGAACCGATCGGGCAGCAAGCGGGCCAAATGGTTCACGATCGCTTGGGAAAAGGCCTTCACTGCCTCCCAATCATCCTTGGGCTTTAGCGGCACCACGATGTGCATGCCCTTACCGCCGCTGGTTTTAAGGAAGCTCTTCAGGCCCAGTTCATCCAGCACCGTAAGGGTGAGCTGGGTGGCTTCGACCATGGCCCTCCACGGCAGCGCCGGGTCCGGGTCCAGGTCCAGCACAAAACGGTCTGGGTGTTCGCCGTCCTTGTCTGTGGCGTTCCAGGTATGCAGTTCCACGGTGTTCATCTGTACCGCGCCAATCAACGCCTCGGGATTGTCCACCACCATCACTGGCTGGCCCGAGAAGGCCGACCCCAATGTGGAGATACCGGGAATGTTCAACCGCTCGGCGTGCTTTTGGAAGAACAGCTCGCCGGTGATGCCCTCCGGCGCGCGCACCAAGGCCACTGGCCGCTGGGCTAAATGAGGCAAGATCCAAGGTGCTACTTCGGCGTAATACTGGGCCAGCTGGATCTTGGTGGTGCCGCTGCTGGGGTCGATCACCCGGTCGGGGTGGGTGATGCGTACCTGAGTGCCCTGGGTCTGGGTAGCGGTGGCTTTGGTATGTTTTGCCTGGCGGGGGGTGGGTGACTGCGCGGCGGGTTCTTCCGCCTTGGCCTTGGCTTTAGGCTCGGCGGGCGCTTTGTCCTTGTTCAAATCACCAAGGCTCACGGGGACCTCCTGGGTGATGCTCTCGGCGGGCTTGTCTTGGCGCAGCCCCTGGAACACCGAATGCCGCACCACCCCTTCACGGGTGATCTCGGCATAGGCCACCTCCGCCAACAACGTAGGCTGTAACCAATGCACGCCACGGGCCTCAGCCCCCGTAGGTGGGTTGGTCATGGCGGGTTTGTCTATTTTCAAGGGCTGCAATTGGGCCAGGATGCTTTGCAGCGTGGCTTGGTTGAACCCAGTACCTACCTTGCCCGCGTAACGCAGCGCTCCGCTACTCTGTTCATGCAGGCCCAGCAGCAAGGCGCCGAAGCCGCTGCGGGCACCCTTGGGCTCGGTGTAGCCGACAATCACGAATTCTTGCCGGTGCTTGCACTTGAGCTTGATCCAGTCGTTGCTGCGCCGGCTCACATAGGGGCTGCCTACGCGCTTGCCGATCAAGCCTTCCATGTTCATTTGGCAGGCGCTGTCCAACAGTGCGGTGGCGGACTCATCAAAGCTCGCTGAAAACCGCAACGCTTCATCTTCGTCGGTTTGTGCCAGCACCGCCTGCAAGGCCGCGCGGCGCTGCTCAAGGGGCACCCGGGTCAAGTCCATGCCGTTCAGGTGCATCAAGTCGAACACGTAATACTGGACCAGGTTGCCACGTTCGGCCTCGAAGGCGTTCTGCAAGGCTTGGAAGTCCGGCACCCCGGCGTCGTTGTTCACCACTACTTCACCGTCGAGCCAGGCAGTGTCCAGCTTGAGTGCTTTAAGGGCTTCGACCTGGCGGGGCAGCTTGGCGGTCCAGTCATTACCTTTGCGCGTGAACAGCGTCACTTCGCCTTGGTCGATCCGGGCCAGGATGCGGTAGCCGTCGAACTTGATTTCGTAGCGCCACTCCCCTGGTGGCGTGCTGTCTACCAGGGTAGCCAGTTCGGGGCTGAAGCTTTGCGCAAGAGGTGCGGCAACGGCGCTTTTAAGGCTAGTGCTGGCGCCTGCCCTAGGCTTGGCGCTCTTGGTTGGCGCCGGCGCGTTCACCTTTGCAGGCTTGGCGTGCGCGGCCTTACCCCGAGGCTTGGGCACCAGCGTGCGATCGCTTACCACGCTGTCTGGGGCTGCTACCAGCACGTCGTATTGCTCATGGTCACGGGCGGCCTCATCGTGGGACTTGATCAAGAACCACTGCTGCTTGCTGCCGGTCATTTTGGTGCGCACCAAGTTCCATAGACCGCTGAGCTTTTCACCCTGCAAACGAAACTTGAGCCGGCCCTTTTCAAAGGATTGATGGACGTCGCCCTCAGGCTCCCAGATACCCCGGTCCCAGACGATCACATCTCCGGCGCCATAATGACCGTCAGGGATATGCCCTTCGAAGTTGGCGTAATCGAGTGGGTGGTCTTCTACCTCGACAGCCAACCGGCGATCACGGGGGTCCAATGAGGGCCCTTTAGGCACTGCCCAACTCTTTAAGGTGCCGTCCAGTTCCAGGCGAAAGTCGTAGTGCAGATGGCTGGCGTCATGCTTCTGAATACAAAATTGCAACCCCTGGGCCTGGGTTTTGCCCGTTGGGGCGCTGCCGGAGGGTTCTGGGGTAGCGTTGAAATCGCGCTTGCGGTTGTATTCCTGCAGGGCATCGGTCATCACGGGCCTCCTGGGTTACTATCGCCTGGCAGGCGGTCGAACAGCCTGTAAGGCTGTGAAGCGGGGCGCCCCCTGGAGTTCCCGGCAACGGCCGAGCGGCCAGGCGACAGCCGGTTGAACCTAGGGCGCGCTTGTGCGGCCCAACGTGGTTGATAGCTATACCGCCCAGCGCCCGCAGAGGCGCGGCCCTCGCCTGACCTGCCCTGATGGAGACGCCAAGATGAGCCACAAGCCACTGCCCCCCGAGGGCCGTACTGGGCACCTGCCCGTTTCTCGCCGCCTGCTGTTGCAAGCCATGGGCATGGGCGGCACTGCCGCGGCCTTGGGCGGTGGCCTGGTGGCCGGTGCCCACGCCGCGGCCGCTCAGCCTGGGAACCCCGCCGAACCGGGGGAGCAGAGCCTGACCCTGAAGGTGAACGGCCAGCCCCACACCCTGCAAGTAGACCCGCGCACCACCCTGCTCGATGCCCTGCGTGAGCGCCTTGACCTGACCGGCACCAAAAAGGGCTGCGACCACGGCCAATGCGGCGCCTGCACCGTGCATGTGAACGGCCGCCGGGTGAACAGTTGCCTGAGCCTGGCCCTGATGCACGAGGGCGACGACATTACCACCATCGAAGGCCTGGGCACCCCTGACCGCCTGCACCCCATGCAAGTGGCTTTCGTGGAGCGTGATGCTTACCAATGCGGCTACTGCACCAGTGGGCAGATCATGTCCGCCGTGGCCTTGGCTAAAGAGCCCTACGGCAATACGGCGGCAGACATCAAAGAAGCCATGAGCGGCAATATCTGCCGCTGCGGGGCCTATTCGCACATTCTTGCGGCCATCGAAGATACCCGCAAAGCCTGAGGTGGCCAGCATGCAAAACTTTACCTTCACCCGCGCTACCAGCCCGGAGCAAGCCGTGCGCCTAGGCACCGTTGCGCAGACCTCCCAGCAAGGGGCACAGGTGCGCTTTATCGCCGGCGGTACCACCCTCACCGACCTGATGAAGCTGGGCGTGGAACACCCCAGCCAAGTGGTGGACATCAACCGCCTACCGCTCAATGAGGTGACCAGCACCGCTGATGGCGGCTTGCGCATCGGGGCTCTGGTGCGTAATAGCGACCTGGCGTGGCACCCACGGGTCACCCAGGCCTACCCGGTACTGTCTCAGGCGTTGCTGTCGGGTGCCTCGGCACAGCTGCGCAACATGGCCACCACCGGTGGCAACCTGTTGCAACGCACCCGCTGCATGTACTTCCGGGACAACCTCAGCGCCTGTAACAAGCGCGAACCGGGCAGCGGCTGTGCGGCCATTGAAGGGGCCAACCGTAACCTGGCGATCTTCGGTACCAGCGAGCATTGCATTGCCAGCAACCCCTCGGACATGAACGTGGCGCTCACCACCCTGCAGGCCACGGTGCATATTCAAGGGAGCGGCGGCGAGCGTTCGATCCCCATAGACGCGTTCTTCCTGCTGCCGGGCACCACCCCGCATGTGGAAACCGTGCTGCAACCGGGGGACCTGATCACTGCGGTCAGCCTACCCCCACCCGTCGCAGGCGCGCACTCGGCCTACCTGAAACTGCGGGACCGCGCCTCGTATGAGTTTGCTTTGGCATCGGCTGCCATCTTGCTGCGCGTGGAAGACGGCCGCGTGGCCGAGGCACGGGTCAGCCTGGGCGGCGTGGGCACCAAGCCCTGGCGCGCCACCGAAGCTGAGCAGGCGCTGATTGGCCGCCCTGCCAGCGCGGCCACTTGGCAGATGGCGGCGGAAGCTGCGGTGCGTGGTGCGCAACCGCAGAGTGAAAATGGCTTCAAGGTGGAACTGGCCAAGCGCTGCGTAGCGCATTGCCTGGCCACCGTCGCGCTGACCGCGCAAACCGCATGAGCGAGGGCACACCCATGGCATCTGCACCAGAACGTTTTATTGGCCAACCGTTGCCGCGCATCGACGGGCCGAAAAAAGTCAGCGGCGTGGCCCGCTATACCTCCGACCATAATTTCCCGGGCCTGCTGTACGCGGTACCGGTCACCGCCACCATTGCCAAAGGGCGGCTGCAAAGCCTCAATACCCAGGCGGCCGAAGCCGCGCCTGGGGTAGTGGCGGTATTTCATCAGGGGAACATGGCGGGCAAGCTGTTTAGACGCCAGCCCAACAAGGGCAAGAACGACGAGGCCCGCCCACCCCTCTCCGATAACAAAATCACCTATTACGGGCAGTATGTAGCCGTGGTGGTAGCGCGTACCTACGAGCAAGCGGTCGCGGGCGCGGCGGCGGTCCAGGCGACCTACGCCGCGGAGCAGCCTGACGTGAGCATGCGGCTGAGTGCAGAGGAGCCGGAGAAGGTCGACACCGAACGGGGCGATGTGGAAGCCGCTTTCGCAGCCGCGGCGGTGAACGTCGACCACACCTACACCACCCCACCGCAGACCCATAACCCTATCGAATTGCATGCCAGCGTGGCGCTGTGGGACGGCAAGGGTTTTACCCTGTATGAAACCTCCCAGGCCATCATGAACCACCAAGTGGTAATGGCGCAGATGCTCGGTGTAGGCCCGCAACAGGTGCAGGTGATCACCGAGTACCTGGGTTCAGGCTTCGGCGGCAAGCTATGGCCTTGGACCCACTCACTGCTGGCCGCCGCCGCGGCCCGTGAGCTGCGCAAGCCGGTCAAACTCGTGGTAGACCGGCGCATGATGTTCCAAACCGTGGGCCATCGCGCCAACACTCAACAGCGCTTGCGCCTGGGCGCCAGCAGCGACGGCAAACTCAGTTGTCTGTGCCACGACTACCTGTTCCACAATGCCCGCCTGGACACCTACAAAGAGAACTGTGGCGAAGCAACGGGCTTTTTGTACAGCACGCCGAACCTTAAGGCCGCCTGGTCCCTGGCCAGGCGCGACATTGCACCGCCTACCTCGATGCGAGGCCCCGGCGCGGTGCCTGGCCTGTATGCGGTAGAGTCGGCCATGAACGAACTGGCTGTGGCGCTGAACATGGACCCGGTGCAACTGCGCCTGGCCAACCAGCCGGAGATGGACGAAAGCACAAACCAGCCGTTTTCTTCTCGGCACTTGGTGGAGTGCCTAGAAACCGGGGCTAAGCGCTTTGGCTGGAAGTCCCGCGACCCGGTGCCGGGTAGCATGCGCAATGGCGGTGGCGAAGTCATCGGCTGGGGTATGGCGGCCTGTTCCTGGATGGCCAAGGCCTTGCCCGCCAAGGCCACCGTGCAGTTGCAAGCCAACGGCCGCGCTCGCGTGATGTGCGGTACCCAGGACATCGGCACCGGCACCTATACCGTGATCGCCCAGATGGTCTCTGAACTGACCGGCCTGGCGCTGGATCGGGTCGATGTAATCATTGGCGATACTCGCTTGCCCCCCGGGCCGATGTCCGGCGGGTCCATGGCCACCGGCTCGCTGGTGCCTGCGATCCAGCAAGCCACCCGTGAGGCCATGGACGAAGCCGTGGACGCCGCCCTGCGCGGCCATACGGCCTTCCAAGGCAATACCAAGGAGCAACTGGTGTTCGCCGATATGGCCGTGCGCCTCAAGGAAGGTGGCGGCCATCCGGTGCCGTTGGCCCAGGTACTGGCTGCGGCGGGCATGGACCACGTAAGCGGCGACGGTGAAGGCAAAGGCAGCGAGGAAGCCGCCAAGAAAGTGTCCTTGCATTCCTATGGGGCGCATTTCGTGGAAGTGACCTGGCAGCCGGAGATCGCCCGCCTGAAGGTGAACCGCATCGTCACGGTGATTGACGCCGGTACCATCCTCAATCCGCAAACAGGGCGCAACCAAATCGAGGGGGCCTTGATCATGGGCGTTGGCATGGCACTGTTCGAAGCCACCGAATACGACCATCGCACCGGCGCCCCGGTAAACGCCAACCTGGCCGATTACATCGTTACCACCCATGCCGATGCGCCAGAGGTGGACATCACCTTCCTCGATTACCCGGACTACGCCCTTAACCCTTTGGGCGCCCGGGGCATCGGCGAGATCGGCCTGGCCGGCATTGCCGCGGCTATTACCGACGCGGTGTACCACGCCACCGGGGTGCGGGTGCGTGATTTGCCCGTGCGTATCGAGGACCTGCTCGGCACGCCTCAGGTGCGTGCTTAACAGGGCCTCGTTTGTAGGCGCCCGCGCGCGCCCAGGCTGGCGAGCCGGTGTTTTATTCGAATACCAGTTCCACGCCCAGCCCTTGCAGGGCCTCCCAGTAAGCGGGGTAGGTTTTGCCTACACAGGCCGGGTCTTGCACGCGTATGCCGCTGACCATCAGGCCGGCCAAGGCGAAACACATGGCCATGCGGTGGTCCGAATGGGTGTCGATCAGCGCATCGGTAGTCGTACCGGCAAGCGCGGGGTCCGCCGCTACCAACAGATCATCCCCCTCCACTGTCGCCAACCCAGGGCGAATGGCATTGAGCCCGTCATGCAGCGCCTGCACCCGGTCGCATTCCTTTACCCGCAAGTTGGCCAGTTGAGTGAAGCGCACAGGGGTTTGGTTGAACGCCGCCAGCACCGCCAAGGTGGGAATGGCGTCTTGCATCTGTGAGCCGTCGATTTCCCCGGTCATGTGGGGAAAACGCACAATATGCGCCTGTGCCTGGGCGTCAGGTTGGGTGAAGGCATCATTGGCCACACCCAGGTCGATACGGCCACCGGTAAGGGCCTCGGCGGCCCATAGGTAAGTGGCGGCGGACGCATCGGGTTCGATCGGGTAATCGGTGGCCTGGTACCCCGTGGCGGCCACGCGCCAGGTGGTTTCGCTCACCGCCTCTACCTGGGCACCGAAGGCCTGCATACAGGCCAGGGTGAGGTCCACATAACCCCTGGCGCCTATGTCCTTGCCAGTCAGCGTCACCTCGATCGGTGCCTGGCCCAAAGCCGCCAGCATCAACAGCGCGGAAACATACTGGCTACTCAAGCCGCCGTCGATTTCCAGCCGGGTAGCGTGCAGCTTCCCACTGCCGCGCACCGTCACCGGTGGGCAGCCGGTTGGGCTGCTGGCCTCTAAACCGCCTGCGCGCAGGGCTTCGAGCAAGGGGCCGATGGGGCGTTTGCGCATGTAAGCATCACCATCGAGCACCACCTCGCCCGGCACGGTGGCCACCGCCGCGGTAAGAAAGCGTACCGCGGTGCCCGCGTTGCCAAGAAACAAGGGGCCAGCGGGTGCCTCTAGACGCCCTGTACCGGTAACCACGAAGGTAGTGGTGTCTGGCTCGTCGATGGTGACGCCCATCTGCCGCAAGGCTTCGGACATATGCCGGGTATCGTCGCTCTTGAGCGCGCCGGTCAAGCGGCTCGTGCCCTTGGCAAGCGCGGCCAATAACAAAGCCCGATTGGTGATGGACTTCGACCCCGGCGGCGCCACCTGCCCTTGCAAGGGTTTGCCAGGCGGTATAACGGTGACGGTGGGCAGGCTCATGGCGACTCCGGGGCTAGGTTCAAAAGCGCCGATGATGCCATAAACCCTTGCTCCAAGTTGAGCCCTACCTAGTTCATGCCCCGCGCCGGGGCAGCGGGCCGCCTGATCACGCGCCACAGCCTGGCGCCGAACACGTTGACCAGCAGCCCTACCATGACCAGCGCGCCACCGACCCACTGCAGGGTACCCAGGCGTTCGCCCAGCAGCCAGGCCGAGGAGCTAAGCCCGATCACCGGCACCAGTAACGAAAACGGCGCCACCTTGCCCGCTGGATAGCGTGAGAGCAAGGTGCCCCACAGGCTGTAACCCAGCATGGTGGCGATCAGCGCCAGGTAGGCCAGGCTCAGCACCGAACTCAGCTGAATGTTGAGCAGCGAATCGACAATCCGCGCCTCCCCCTCCAGCCACCACGACAGCGCCAGAAATGGCAAGGGCGGCACTAGCGCGCCCCATATCACCAACGCCACCAGGTTTACGTTGCCAAAGCGCCGCGTGATGATATTGCCCATGGCCCACATGGCAGCCCCGCACAGGGTCAGCAATACGGCCAGTAGGGGCGTGGCGTGCTCGCCCTCCAGGCCAATCAGGGCCAACCCACCGGCAGCTACCAGCAACCCCAGCACACTGGCCGGGCGCAGCTGCTCCTTGAGGAAAAACGCCGCGAAAAACAACGTGAAAAAAGCTTGGCTTTGCAGCACCAGCGAGGCTAGCCCTGGCGGCATGCCGTGGGCCATGGCCTCGAAGAGAAATGCAAATTGCCCCAGGGAAATGGTCAAGCCATAGGCCAGCAGCCAGCGCCAGGGCAGTTTAGGCCGCTTGATAAACAGCACGGCGGGGAAGGCCACCAGCGCAAAGCGCAAGGCGCCCAGCAGCAAGGGTGGAAGCCCGTCGAGGCCAACCTTGATCACCACAAAATTCAAACCCCAGGCCACGATCACCACCAGCGCCAGCAATAAATCCTTGGGTGCCATGTTCACTCCCTCGTGTGGCAGGCGACAGTGGTCAGCCTGAAGAAACCTTTCTGTGCCCAGCCGAGTCGCACTACCAGCGGGGCGGCTCTGAGAAGCCGGTGCGCGGACGATCTTACGTGCTGCGCGGTGCCACCGCCAACGACTGCCTGGTTTTAGTTTCCGGAGCCTGCCCATGACTGCCACCCCCGCCGCCGCGGATTCTTCCTCTCATCTCGCCAAAGCAACGGCCCGCGGGGTGAACGTCATTACTATTGTGCATGGCCGTTCGGCTCATCTACACAATTTGATCCGGGGGCTGGAACATTCCACGCTGCTCCCACAGGGCGTGTGGGTCATCCATATGAACGAGCCTGGCGCACAGTTGCACAGCGAGCGCTTCCCCATTCATGAAGTGACTTTGGAAAGCGCTACCGGGCTTCCCTTGGCGCGGGCCCGTAACGCCATGCTCACCCTTAGGGCGCCAGGGCCCTGGGTATTCCTGGATGTGGATTGCATCCCTGGCGAGCAGATGCTTGAGCACTACCTTACGGCCCTGGGCGAATACCCCCACGACTTGCACTTGGGCGCGGTGCGTTATTTGCCCGAAGGGGCCAATGCACAGGGTTGGAATCACGCCAGCCTGCAGGCCCAGAGCGTGGCCCACCCGCTAAGCGTGTACCGCGGGGACCCTGGCGACGAGCTGGACCATGCGCTGTTCTGGTCGTTGAATTTCGCCTGTACCCGTGAGGTGTTTGAGCAGGTGGGTGGCTTCGATGAGGGCTACACCGGTTATGGCGCCGAGGATACCGATTTCGCCTTCCGCGCAAGGGACCGTAAAGTGCCGCTGCGCGTGGCTCAAGCGCTAGCATTTCATCAGTACCACCCGACCTACAGCCCGCCGCTGAATCACTTCCAAGACATCATCAGCAACGCTACGCGTTTTCACCAGCGTTGGAAGGTGTGGCCGATGGAAGGCTGGCTACGCAGTTTTGCCGAGCGCGGCCTGATTCATTGGGAAGGCGATACCCTGCGCGTATTACGCACCCCGGAACAAACCGAAGTGGATGCCTGTTTCAACACGGCGCGACAGGGCTTTTAAGTAACGCCTGAGCCTGTTCGTCAATGATGGCAGCGGCGCGGGCGCTGGCTGCGGCGTCGGCCCAATGGCGCCAGCGGCGACCGTCCAAGGCACGGGCCCGGGCCAGTACACCACTCCACTGATCGGGGGTCGGCCAGCCGCCTAGACCGATGGCTACGCCTGCCTCTTGCAGACGGTGGGCCTGGTGCAGTTGCTCATCAAAGGGCCGCTGTTCGGCTACCGCAACGAACCGGCAGCCCAGGGAGGCTGCCTCTGATACCAGGCTGTCACTGGCACTGCCCAGCACCACTTCGGCACGGCGCATTTCTTCAAGCGGGTTAGCCAACTGGCCCAGGGGTATCACGTTCGATGGGCCACCTGCCAGGCACTCGACACTAAGCCCAGCCACCCGCAATTGCCAGCCTGGGCAGGCAACGGCTGCCGCATGCAGCAACGCAGGGCTCAAGCCGCTACCGCCGCGGCCGCAGATCACCAGCGCACGGTTCGGCTCCGGAGCGGCCGCAGGCTGATCGGCAAAGCGTGACAGCCAGCCGCTGTAATACGTTTTAGCCCTTAAAGCCGCCGGCTGGCGCGGGTCTTCCAACGCTTGCGGGTAAGGCGCAAGCAAGGCGCTAGCGCTTTCATAGGCCAGTTGGTGAGCGGGATCACTGCGTTGGCCATGTTGGCGCACATAGATCACCGGGACCGAACACAGCCGCGCCAACACTGCGACCTCAACCGAGACGTCCACCACCAAGACGCACGGCCAGTGATCGGCACACCATTGGGCGATCATCGCCATGCGCCGGTTCAGGCCCGGCACGCCTAGCGGCGCATAATGCAGGCAGGACAGCGGTTGATCGGCTACCCCATCAGCGGTATCCAGGGGCAGCGCCAAGCGTTCAATATGGGGCGCCAGTTCACCTTCCGGCAGGCTGCTGCCCATTAGGGTAACGGGGTAATGCAGTTGCGCCGCGACAGTAGCGGCCCGTACGCCATGCCCTGCGCCGTGGTGGTGAACGTAATAGCCGATGTGCAACTCATTCATGACCTGCGGCGACCTCTTGGAGCAATGCTTCGTAGCGGCTAAGCATCAGGTCATAGCCCCAGTGTTCCTCGGCCAGAATGCGGCAGGCCTGGCGAGACTTGCCCGCGGCCTCTAGCATGCCTGCGGCCAAGGCGTCGACGTCGTTGGCTGGGACTACCACGCCTGTTTCAGGGGTAAGCAGGTAAGGGATTGCCCCGCGGTCGAAACCTGCCACAGGCGTGCCGCAAGCCAGGGCCTCGGCCACCACCAAGCCAAAAGGCTCGTCCCAACAAGGGGTAACCAAGGCGACCTTAGCCCTCGCCACAGCCTTGGCCAGTTGGTCGTGGTTCAAATGCCCCAAGTGGTGCACCCGGGGGCCCAGCAGGGGCTCTATGGACTGGCGGAAGTAGTTCTCATCGGCCATGGTGCCTGCCACGTAGATTTCCATTCCCGCTCGCCGAGCCGCCTCTATCGCCAGGTGCGGGCCCTTTTCGGGCACCAAACGGCCGAACCAAATGGCATGATCGCCAGGTGGTTTCGGGCTAGGTGCCCATTGGTTCAGGTCAATCCCGTTGGGAATCACCGTGCAGTCGGGGATCAGGTGCTGCCAGCTACGGGCATTGGCCGTGGAAACGGTACAAAACCGCCCCGCCACGTCGCGATGGCTGTAGGCGTTGATCAGTTCGAAAAATGGCGGGGTGTGCAATACCGTCAACATGGGGGTGCGTATCAGCCCGGCCATGGTCGGCGGCACGTAGTGCAATGCGTTATTGAACACCACGTCGAACCCTAGGCTGTCCATGCGCTGCATCAGCCCCATATACGCATGGTGTTCAGCCACATAGCCTGCGCTGGAGGTAATCGGTTGCTCCCGGTGCTCAAGGATGGGCACCACGTGCAGTACCTCGGCGCTAGCATCACGGGCAAACAGGGTGACGTCATGGCCGCGCTGGCGAAGCCCCAAGACCACATCGTGCGTGAAGGCTTCCAGCCCGCCAGCGAAAGGCTGACGAATCGGAAACTGAATATGGCCAATGACCCCGATACGCAGCGGCCGCGTACGCGGTCGTGAAGCCTGGGGCTTGGGAATGTCGGAATACGAGAGCATGTGCAAGGTCCATCCGGGAAGTGACCCCGGCCAAGGCGAGCGCTCGGCCGGGGTCAGCGATTACCGATCAGGCAACGGCCTTGGCCTTGGCGGTCAGCTCTTTTTTCATGCTGTCGCGAGCGGCCTGCATGTCTTTACCCAGTTGCTCAAGCTTGTCCTTACCCAACAACTCAAGGGCCTTGGGGAACATCTCCTCTTCCTCTTCTTGGATATGGTGTTCCAGCAACTCTTTGCACACCTTGGCGCGGCCAGAGAATTCCAGGCTGCCTGGGTCGGTCTGCTTAAGGTCTGGAACCACCAAGGCATCGACCGTGCGGTGTTCTTCCTTGGCTTCGTAGTACATTTCGGCCTCCTCCTTGCCGCCCGCTTCTTTATAAGCGGGGTAAAGGATTTCTTCTTCGATATAGGTGTGCAGGGTCAATTCCATTTCGATCTTGCCCAGCAACTCCGCGCGTTTCTTCACGGCGCGCTCGGTGGTATTGGTGAGTTCTTCGAGCAAGCCTTTGATGCGCTCATGGTCTTGTTTAAGCAATTCAACAGCGTTCATGGTGGTGTCCTCGGGCTAATCAGGGCGGTTCGTTATAGGCGCCATCACGGCGACGGCCACCACGCCGCTTATCGTGGTTTGCCTGGAAACACATAGCGTTTCTCGTAACCATGCGAGCGAGGCGGCGAGGGGTTGGTTCCGGCCGTTTACTGGTGGGGCGGATGAGCGGCAGCGGTCCGCTTATGCTTCGAACGAAGCCGCCCGGCCGTACTCGAACCTCTGTAGGCCGGGCACCCGGCCAGTTTTTAGGAGGCCTTGATGACTACCCCTGTACAACCCGCGCAACCCAAAGCACCCGTGACTGACAGCCAAGGCGAGCAAGTGAAGGTAGTGGAGCGCGATATTGCTCAGCCCAATTCGAAAACCGACGAGGTGGATAAAGTGATAACCCCGACCTCGACCAAGGAAAAGCAGCAGGAGGTGGAAAAACTCCAGCAGGCTAATGCGGAGGTAGAACGCAAGCTTCAGGAGTAAACGCTCGGGTGCCTGCCATGGGCATTGATAGCCTTTGCGCCGGCCTGCCCCCAGGCCGGCAGCTACAGGGGCGTCTATCGTTGATAGGAGCGAGCACAGCTTGCAAAGAGACTAAACAGGCAACCCATAACGCACTTTTCGCCAGCTTCGCTGGCTTCTACAGGATGAACTGCGCGCCTGCCCAACTTCCGGGCGCAGCTCAGTTGCCGTCAGGCCGCTAAAAGCGAAGCCGCCAAGCCTCTGATTTCACGCCTGAGCCCTGCCCTGCGCTCATGGCAATCTCAGCGCCAGTCATCAAATACCCAAGCCCCTGGGTGATCGTAGCTGCCCTCTCCGCGGTGCAAGGTAACACCTAGAATGCCGATGCTGAACCCAAGTTCCAGCAAGCGAGCATACGCCGGGCGACGCCCGGTATTGACCCCGAGCATCAACCGTTTTTGGCCATTGCCGATGGCTAAGGCCTCGCAGGCGGCCAATAGACGGTCCAGGCGTTCGCTAGCCTGGTTGCCACCTTGCACCAAGGCAAATTTCACGTAGCACACACCTGCCTCAGCCTCGCTGCGCGGACCGAAATGACAGGCGGCGAAGCCGTCCACCGCACCGCTGGGCGAACGCAACACGATGTTCGCGCCAAGCTCAGACTCATCCACCGCTTGCAGTTCGCCGCTGACATCCAGCCCGGCGGCCACGCTGCTGGCCAGCGCGGCGCACGCGGCAAGGTCGGCCTGGTTCAGGCGAGGGATTACAAACGCACTGGTGGGCGCGCTGGCGCTAATGGGGCGCTCCATCACCGCAGTCAGGGCCTGGGGCCAAAATCCAAAGCCTTGGTACAACCCCAAGTGCCGAGGGCTGTCCGGGAACGTGAACAAGCCGGCATGGGTCACGCCCCAGGCGTCCAACTGCCCACTGACCGTGGCCATCAGCGCCTTGGCCAGCTTGCGCTCCCAAAAGGCCGGGCGAACCGCGACCGGGCCGACTACCCCATGGCTTCCCCAACGCGCCACACCAGCTACGGCGGCCAACTGGCCTTCGAGCTCGATCTTGAACCACGCGGTATGGGGCGCCCGCCAGCGCCCTTCCACGTAATCGCGATCATTCCAGAACTCACCTGGCGCAGCTTCGCCCATATAAGCGGCAAAGGCTTCGCGTACCACCTCCCTGGCGCCAGGGAGGTCAACCTCGAGCAAAGGCTGGATCAAAAAATCAGACATAAAGCTCCTTAGGTGGGTAACAGGTAGTAGGCCACGGTACACAGGCACGGGTAGATACTGTCTTGACTCTCACCCCGCAAGTAAAGCCATACATCTCGTAGCAGCCGAGCTTGCTCGCGACCAGCTTCAACACCGTGGCGTGGCCGGTCGCTGCAAGCTGGCCTGCTACGGTGGCCTCTATCGTCTGTGGGAGCGAGCGCAAGCTCGCGAAGAGATGACGGCACAGGCCACCGAAGACGTTCTGTTCGTCAGCTCTGCTGGCTCTTACAGCAATCCCGCTTCTGCGATGAGCATCAAGACGGTAGCTACGTGCACAGTAGTGCCACCTACCCCCCTTGGACCATGCCGATGGAAAGTCGACCATCGGCCACGAACCTTTTCTTTCAAAACGGCTCTACTTTATTCAACGACAGGGAGATGGCAGATGGCCGTTATCCAGACGCATACCGCCGGGCTCAACTTTCCCTTGGACGCGATCACTGCGTGGGAAACCCACTGGTCGCTGCGTGGCGACCGCCTAACCTGCCGTCATTGCGGCTCAAGCCAGGGGCGTTGGCAGAGCCGCCAGCCGTTCCAGCACCGCCGCAGTTGCGACGGGGCGCCCTTCGCCGACCCCATGCCTTGGGCTGTATTGCCAGGCTGGCTGGGCTAAACCCAGGCTGTTACGCCCGCGCCGCTAGCTAATAGGCAACTCCTGTAGCCACAAACGGTTTTTGCCGTTGTGCTTGGCACGGTACAACGCCTCATCCGCCGCTTGTAACCAATCCCGCTCAGAAGCGTATTTGGGAGAATAGGGCACGAGCCCAACGCTCAAGCTGACTTCAGCTATTGGCAGGGTACCTTCTGTCCATTGCGCGAAGCGCTTGCGGATGTCGTTGAGCTGGTCGAATGCCTGGCTGACGGTCATATCGAACAGCAACACACAAAACTCATCGCCACCATAACGGCCTGGCACGGCTTGGCTACCCAAGCCTGCGCGCAGCAGGTTGGCCAGCCGGGCGATGATCGCATCCCCTACCAAGTGACCATGACTGTCGTTCACGGTCTTGAAATCGTCGATATCCAGTAGCCCCAGTATTGCTACCCGATGCCCCTCTCGGCATTGGCCGAAAGTATCGCGCAACCGTTGCATCCAGGCCGCGTGGTGCAGCAGGCTAGTCATGCCGTCCAGGGTGCTAATGAGCTTGAAGGCTTTTTTGTGCAGGGCCAACTGCACCGCCAATTGATAGCTGGCCCCGCCTACCGCCAAGGGGTAGGCCAGCGGCATGGGCAGGCAGGCTAGTAATTGCACATAGCTGGTGGTAGGCGCCAGCTTCACGCCTGTAAGGCACAAGGCTGCGGCCACACCCAAGCCTTGCAGGGCCATACTGATTCGCAACAGCTTCCAGCCACCGGCTGCCACCGCGTTCATGGACACCATGGCCAGCAATAAAGCCGAGGGCAGCAGATTGAGCGCCATTTGCCCGACCCATAACCCGGCTAAGAGCGCGTCGAGCAACAAGCTGCGGCGCTCCACGACATAGGGGTCTGCGCTGGCGCGTGCCAAGCGGTAGGCCGCGGTAGGCCAGACAAACCCATTGAGCAGCATGAGTGCCCAAACCCACGGGCTGGTTCCAGCCCCGGTATAGGCCACCGTCGCAATGAATACAAAGCTGCACGCACAGCCTAATGACCTGGGCCCATAGATACGGCGAGCAAAATCACGTCCTAATCCGCGACGGTTAGTGTGCATGGGTAGGCCTTTCCTTTTCCTTAAGAAAGCGGGGCATGGCGCAACAGTACAGTGCGCGATTCGGTGACCTTTGTGACAAGGCCCACAGCATAGAAGCTAGCGGCAGGGCTAAGGTCACCTTGAATGAGTTCAGACAATATATTGTGGATTCATTCGTCGCCTACTGTGTTTCCGGAGCTGCGCTTGGGGTATGCCGGTATCACCACGCCCGTCGGCCCATGACGTCGGTGCACTTTAGTTTCCATTACCCATGCCGATGCTTAGGCCATCAGCGTGCTCCGTGCGCACGGCCTTCATGCACCGAAAAGGGTTTACCACATGGGCTTTATCAATAACGCGAAATTGGCCACCAAGTTGCTTACCGCGTTCATTCTGTGCGCGTTGCTAACCCTCGCCGTGGGCCTTATCGGCAGCCGGGGGATCAGCCAGGGCAGCGACAACTTGAATGCGGTATTTTCAAATAACGTGGTATCGATTCTTAACATCAACTCGGTCAAATCCAACCTGATCGCCCAGAACCGTGAGCTGTACCGCTACCTTACCCTCTATGCAGGGAAGGCGCCGGCCGAAGCGCAGCGCGAGGCCCTCACGTCACTGAATAAAAACCGGGACGAGGCCTGGAACGCGTTCTTGACCTACCGAGCTCTACCTATGGCCGATGATGAGCGGGCCGCTGGCGACAAAATCCAACAAACCAATTGGGCGGCTTTCCAGGCAGCGGTAGACAACACCGTGGTGCTCATTGACCGCGCGGACATTGCTGGTGCGCGGGCAGCATTGAATGGCGCTGTGACAGACAGCTACCGCGAAGTGCTTGCGGACATTACCCTGATCAACGACTCCAACGTTCGCCAGATCACTGAACTTGGCACCGCCTCTCATGCCCTGGCGCAAAACGCTAGCTATTGGCTGTACGGGGGTATCGCCGTGGCCTTCGTGCTGGCCATCGGTTTGGGGCTGCTCATCACCCGTGCCATCGCTCGGCCGATTGGGCTGGCCGTGAACACCGCGCAGCGTATTGCCGGGGGTGACTTGACCGTGGCGATTCACGCTGATCGCAAGGATGAAACCGGTCAACTGCTGACAGCCTTGAGCGGCATGCAGGCCAACCTTAAGAACACTATCGACGAAATCGCCAAGGCGTCCGACCAACTGGCGTCGGCGGCTGAAGAGCTGAGCGCGGTCACCGAAGAAAGTACCCGTGGCCTTACCCGGCAGAACGATGAAATTCAACAAGCCGCCACTGCCGTGAACGAGATGACCAGCGCGGTGGAAGAAGTCGCCCGCAATGCGGTGTCGACCTCCGAAGCTTCACGCAGCACCAGCGAAGAAGCTGAAACTGGCCGCAATCAGGTGCAGCAGGCCGTGGGCGCCATCCATGGCATGGCCCGCGAACTCAACGGCTCCACAGCCACCGTGCATACCCTCGCTGAGCAGGTGCGCAACATCGGTAATGTGGTGGATGTGATCCGTGGGATTGCTGAGCAAACCAACCTACTGGCCCTGAACGCGGCCATCGAGGCGGCGCGCGCCGGTGAACAGGGTCGAGGGTTCGCGGTAGTGGCCGATGAAGTACGTGCACTGGCGGCCCGCACCCAAACCTCTACCGGTGAAATCGAAACCATGATCACTACCGTGCAGGCCACGGCGGACCAAGCGGTACGGGCCATGGGCAATAGTCAGTCACTGGCGCAGAACACCCAGGGCCTGGCTGAAGCCGCCGACAAGGCCTTGGAACGCATCACTGTGGCAGTGGCTGGCATCAACGAGCGCAACCTGGTGATTGCCAGCGCGGCGGAAGAGCAGGCTCAGGTCGCCCGGGAAGTGGACCGTAACCTGGTCAATATTCAGGACCTCTCCAGCCAGACCGCCGCAGGCGCCAACCAGACCAACGCTTCAAGCCAGGACCTGTCTCGCCTGGCCACCTCCTTTACCCGCATGGTGGCGCGCTTCAAGGTGTAAGGCACCGTCACCGTCGCTCCGGGGCCTGCGCCTATATTACGGCCAGGCCCCAGGGGCCCCCTCTTAAAAGTCCAGGCTCAGCCCCAGATTTACCCCCTGCTGTTGGCTTGCGCTGCTACCGCGCCAGGTATAGGCCGCGCTCAAGGCCACGCCCGGCGTCAGCTGGTGACGTAAGCCAAGGCCAACGCGGTTCAGGTCGCGCTGAGCGCTGTAGCCTTTCAAGGTAAAACCGTTGGCTGGCAGGCTGCGCAGCGACAGGTCCAGGTATTGGGTGTCGTTGTTCAGCTCACGCTCATGGGCCACTTCTCCAAAAACCACTGTTTCCGGCGTCAGGCGATGGCTGGCTTTAAGCCCTACGCCTAGGCGTTTGGAATCCCTGCGTTGGTCGCCGATGCTCAAGGCAGTGGCGCGGGTGCTCTGCTCCGAATAGCCGCTTACCTTCACACTGGCGTAGTCTGCCGTTACGAAAGGCGATACCTGCCAGGGGTTATCGGCCCGAGTCAGCGCATACCCCAGCCGGCCACTGAGGGCCCAAAGGTTGCCATCGGTGTCGCCTTTCTCTGCACGCTGGTGGATGCCCAGGTCGAATGTGCGCTTGAGGCTGTCGAAATCCAACCTGCCGGCGCTGGCGCTCAGGTCCGCCCATGCCCTGCCCTGCTGATACTGTGCGAATGCCGTAGCCAGGTAGCTGTTGAGCCGGTAGTCCGAATCCGCTACACCCGCTTCCATGCTTTGCCGGTAATAGCCACCCGCCAGGCCCAGGCGCCATGCATCCGTAAGCCGGTAGCTACCGCCCAAGGTCAGGCTAACGCCATGGCCGTCAGCGTTGGCGCTGCCGTGTTGCTCATCGAAATCAGCGTACCCAGCGCCGGTATCGAACAAGGCTTGCCACTGCCCTACCGGCTGCCACGCCTGCTCCCACTGGTTGCGCAGGGCGTCTTGATGACTGCGTAAGGTGCCATGGGCCATTTCAGGCAGCAAGGTCAATTCCCAAGGGGCGGCTAATAATGAATAGCTGTAGTCGGCAATGATCTTCTGCCCAGTGGTGGTGGGGTGTACCCGGTCATTGAATAACAGTTTGGTAGGGTCAGGGTTGGCGCTGCCCAGCCCATAAGTGGTATTGACAGTACACTTATCACCATTAAAGCAGGTAGCTACCAGGTTTTGGTCTGTAGCCAGCCCATAACGGCCAGGGTTGGCTACCACTTCAGAGAGCAGCAAGGGCATGTTCAACGCAATGATCTGCGCGTCCACTTGCCGTAGCTGGGCGAGCAGTGCCTGGTTGAACACCGCTGAAAGGGCCGACGCCGACGCTTGGCCAGGCGTGCCATACAACGAAGGGGTGAGGCCTAAGTCAGGCAACAGCCACACCATGATATAGCGCGCACCGGCCTGCTGGAGCGCGGCCGCGCTGCTGGCCAAGCGTCCTCCGGCAGCGATGGCGGTAGGCACGGAAGTCACTTGGTTTTGAAGAAAGTCGTTGCCCCCGCCTGTAAGGTAGTACAGGGCGTTGGGGTCGGCACGGTTACCGTCAGCCAGGTAACCTGGGCGTGCTCGATACACCACGCCATCGAGCCCAACGACGGATGTACCGGTGATGGAGTCATGGATCTGATCGGTACGGTAACCACCCACGGCCCAGTTGCTGCCGTCTTCTAAGCCCAGCGCCGCATTGACGGGGGATGTGGAAGCGCCAAGCGCGCCGCTGGCTATGCCTAGGCGGCGACCTAATAAGGTGGGAGACACAGCGCCGTAGGTTTCGCCACTACCGGGGCGGTACGTCGGGCCTTCGCGGTTGGTGAAGCGAGTGCTGGCGCCCAGGGGGCCGAACGGGTCGGGAAACTGACCGGCATCGGCCAGGCTGTCGCCGAACACAATCATGGAAGAATAAGGCGAAGGCCCTGCGACCGCGGGCGTACAGGCGGCCATAAGGCCCAGCGCAACCGCCGTGGCCAGAAGGTGTTTATGTATCATGGAAAAGGCGTCCTTGTATTGTTGTTATTTCGAGATCGGACGATAGTGCTAATGGCCTAAAAAATACACCCGAAAGGATAAAAATAAGCGAACCTAGAGCGCTGATACACGCCTATGAGTGGTATGGCTACCTTAGACACGGGTAGCGTTGTATTGAAGAATGCCCGCTATCACTGGCCCGCCTTGGTGGTCCGCTGGGTGGTTTACCCCATCAAATACCGGCAGTTCTGGAAAATCAAAAGGGCTTACGCCTTCCAGGCAGGCCACGTTGATGCCCAGTTGGGAGGGGTTCGAACGCCGTTGGTGATGGGTATACACCCCACACCGGGCGCAGAAATAGTGTCGCGCCTGGCCGGTATTGAATTGATACAGAGTAAGGGCCGCTTCGCCCTCGACGATGTGCAGGTCGCCTGCGTTGGCCGATACCGCCACTGCGCCACGCATGCGGCAGTACGAACAATTACAGCGTCGAGCGGTGTCGAAACCGTCGAGCAATACCACGTTGAATACCACCGCGCCGCAGTGGCATGCGCCGCGATGGCGAGTAAGGGTGGGGGCAGGCTGGCTCACGGCAGTGTCCTCCGAAGGCTGGCCCGCACAGTGTAGCCGACGGGCGTTGCCTGAGCTCACCCCTATCCCAGGGGCCACTCTTGCACGGGCAAGTATTGGCCTTTGCGTGACTCGAACAGGGTGAAGTGGCTGGCTGAGATGAAAAAATCCGGGGCAGCCACGGCTTCTGGGGGCGGGCTGAGGTAGTCACGCGCCAGGGTCAGGTGGGGGCGGTAATCGTTGTACTCGGGCATTATCCCTAAGGGTCGCATCGCCTGCTGTAGATCGTATGCCAACCGCAGTAGCGCAGGCGGCGGCTGTTCTGGGGCAAGGAACAACACACCAGGGCGGCGCCAGGCATCGAGCTTGTCCAGCGGCACCTGTAAACGCGAAACAGGCGTGCGAACCCCTGAAGCCGCCGCCAGTACCGCTGGCAGTAGCGCCAGCTCCACCTCTCCAAGGAATAACAGCGTCAGGTGGAACTGGCCGGTGGCGACGGGTCGACCGCCGCGCAAGCCCAAGCTGCTACGCCACCGTGCAATGGATTGGCGCTGGGATGCCGGGCAGGCCAGGGCGAAGAACAGGCGTTTGCACGGCGCGCCTGGTGAGCGAGAAGGGCCAAGCATGTAAGGGCTCCGCTACCTGGGGCATGCAGGGCTGGCTCGGCGGCCTGCCCCACTGTGCAACCTTGATTAACCCTAGCCAGAAGGTGTTAGGCACTTTCTACGCCCTCAACCTTAAAAGCAACGCGGGCCTCTACGGGCGCCCCTATTTGGCGCGCCCTGAGCGGCTATAAAGGCTCAGGCCCCCATATTAAAAGTTTCTGGGTCTGGCCCCAGACGCTCGTTGCGTTCCAACTCGGCAATATGTGCCGTGTCCTGGCGGCTCAACTCGAAATCGAATACGTCGAAGTTCTCGCGAATACGCTCAGGGGTCACGGATTTTGGAATCACGATCACGCCGTTATCCAGGTGCCAACGCAAGGCAATTTGAGCGGGTGTCTTCCCGTATTGCGCGGCGATGGCTTGCAACACTGGGTCTTGGCTGACCTTGCCCTGTGCCAGCGGGCTCCAGGCCTCGATATGAATACCCAGCTCTTCGTGTACCGCACGCAGGTCGGCACGCTGGAAGTACGGGTGGGCTTCTATCTGGTTCACCGCTGGCACCACGCCGGTTTCATCAACGATCCGGCGCAGGTGCGCGGGGTTGAAATTCGACACACCGATGGACAATGCGCGGCCCTCGTCGCGCAAGGCGACCAGGGTTTTCCAGGTTTCCACGTATTGGTCTTTGCTCGGCAAGGGCCAGTGAATCAACAGCAGGTCCACGTAATCCAGCTTGAGCCGCTCCAGGCTGCGTAGCGCGGCTTCACGGCTTTGCTGCGCGCCCTGGTCGGCATTCCACACCTTGGTGGTAACGAAGTACGATTCGCGCGGCAGGCCGGCGTCTTGCAGGCCTTGGCCTACGCCCTCTTCGTTTTCATAAATGCTCGCGGTATCGATGGCCCGGTAGCCGACCTCGAAGGCCGTACGTACAGCGTTACGCGCCTCTTCATTGCTAGCCTTCCAAACGCCCAGGCCCAGTTGGGGCATCATCTTGTCGTCATTAAGGGTCACGTAGGGAACTGACTTAGTCATTGATGGCTCCTGTAAGAGGTTTTTCATGGCAGGTAGGACCGCCATCCATCCATTACCGACAGCAATAACCGGTAGGCGGTTCGGTAAAAGCCATGGCAGCTTGCGCAACCCAGGGATCGTTACCAGAATAAAGCCAGCACCTGATGTTCTCAGGTGGCCCTTTCCTTTTGTAAATGGCGCCGCCCCATGACTGAGCTTGTGTTCGATGAAAGCCAGCTGCATATCCGAAAGCTGTTCCCTACCCCACTGGTCAGCTGCCAGATCCCTGGGTTTGAAGCCTTGAATGAGCGTTTGAGTGCCACGATTTTCGCCCAGGAGGCCCGTTCTCGTGGAGTGCGGCACAGCAACCAGGGCGGCTGGCAGTCTACTGGCGATTTCGCCGCCTGGTCGGGGGAGGAAGGCGCGCGGTTGCTGGCCTTCGCCCAGCATATGGCCCGAAGCCTGACTGCCGTGCATACCGCCGACAACACCTTGGTGCATGCCACCTTCGATTGGCACTTCAATGCCTGGGCCAATATCAACCGGCCTGGCGATAGCAACAGCGTGCATGGCCATGCGGGCGCGTTCTGGTCAGCGGTGTATTGGGTAGACGACGGCGGGCGGGCGGAAAACCCAAACGTTGGCGGTGACCTGGAGTTTCTCGACCCCCGCGGCTTGGTAGCCTCCGCCTACCGCCCTGAACTGCGCATGCGCATCGAAGAATGCGTCACCGCTGGCTGCTCAACCACCGAAGCGGCCCGCAGCGGTACCTTGGTGATGTTCCCTTCCTGGCTCTTGCACAGCGTACGGCCCTTTACCGGCACGCGGCCTCGGGTGTCCATAGCCTTTAATTTTGGGCTCTAGAACTTCGCCAATGGGCGGACGGACGGTTAATGATCGTTGCTACTGGCCTGTTACGAAAATGAGCCCTACCAGTAGCGAAGGTACCAAGGAACCGTTCACAGCTGGCTGCCTAGGCACTAACGGGAGTGAAAACGATTTGAGTCCAAGGCTGGCAAAAGTGCCTGCGTGGAACCCATTACGTTTGAGGGTTCCGGGAGAAGCTATCGTCGGAATCATAATCCCACTCTAAGCTGGATCTACTAGATTCCCTGCTAATTGGTTGAACTGGGTCCACTGATCTTTCGAAAGGCGTTATCCGCGGCGCTTCAGCCCGTCCCAATAACGGTAGCGCTGGCTCTATACGGCCATTTGTACGTGCGTGGGACGTTGATGGAAGATGGGATGGAGCTGTCGAGGTGGCCTGGCGCGCTCTGGGCAAGGTCACAGGGGCTGAATTCAAAGTTCCTACATTATGAGTTACTGAAGGCCGAGCCGCCGGACCAGGTAACGCAATGGCTGGCGAAGCGGTCCTTCTAATCGGATAAACGATGGCTACGGGGCGATTGTGCCCTGCTTGTAGAATTCTTGTAGCGACCGGTGGTGATGCCACGGTCCGTCGCCCTTTGAAAAAGGTCGCGACCAAGGGCCAAGTCATTCGCCCACTGGGGTCCACGTTATTGACTGGATTTGCTAGACAATAAGCGTACGTATTTATTCCACCTACCCCAAATGGGCTAAGCGCATCTGGCCTATTGAAACGTTGCAGGGTAGGAAAGTAAGCACGATAACCCTGGCCCAGTATGAACATGACTTGCAGTTCTTGGTGATAACCGCAGAACGCAATCCGATTACTCAGATCAGGCCGGTATCCAAAAGGCGAGTAAGCGGCTTTGTTATTCATGACCGACCCAATGGCGTTGGTTGCCCACAGGGTCGTAGTTCTGCTTTCCATCAAAAGTTTTCCAACAATCCTATGTATAAGCGCTAGATTGCCTTATTAGGCACGCGCGGCAAGCTAGCAGATCTACCAGGCATCTCATCTTGCCCGCTCGCGGATAGTGGCTACTAAAGCCTTGCCAGCGGCCAGCCACGCCCCGGTATTGAACCGGTCGCGGCCAAGGCCAACTGCTACGAGGTGTATGGCTCCACTTGCGCGGTAAGGGCCAAGACGGTATCCCGGCTCAGGACGCCTGCCTCAGAGGGATATAGGCCGCATTGTGCTGCTCAAGCGCGGCGGCGATACGGGCGCCGGTGTCTTCGAGCCGGGCTACCAACTCAGCACTCGGCGCATGCAGCGACCAGGCGTGCTCGACAGCCGTAGCCGCCAGGCCAAAGGTTTCCACCCGCTGGGCCGCCTGTAGAAAATGGCCCATGTCCGGCATAAAGGCGGTAAAGCCTTCGCCTTTAAGGGCCATGGTACGAATGCCCAGTAATTTGCAGATCGCCGCCTTGGCGGCAATGTCGTCGCGATCGGCCTGACGCGAAGCCTCGATCAAGGTCTCCAGTGCCGGGTCTACTGCCTTGCCGCCATGAATCAATACCGGCCCCTGCTCCCACGCCTGGGGTGGGCAATCTTTCTGTTCGGCGCGCAGCGGGATATGCGGGTTGATCTCCGCCGGGTAGATGCGGCACACCAGAGGGCGCCGGTCATAGATGCGGCACATCATCTGTTGATCCAGGTTTCGACACGGGCCCTGGTTGAACGCCGCAAAGGTAATGGCTACATGCGCATGGGTGCTACCGGAGGGCACGCGTAACGAACGCCGCCGCGCGTGCTGTAACGCAGGCGACAGGTCCAGGTGTTCGTCTTCCAGAAAACCCTCGGTCAGTACGATCAAGGTACCGCCGTCGGCCGCCCATGACACGGCTTCGCTCAACGTCAGTGGCACATGGTGATCGTTACAGCACTTACCACAACCCACGCAGGAAAATCGCATGTGCGCATGCACCTCTTGAGGGAAAGCCGTTGTCGGAAAACTGGCGAATGAACCGCTGCAACGAACTAGAGCATTTTGTATGCCAGCCGATACAGTACGCCCCTACCTTAGCGACGCGGGAAAACTGCCGTACAAAAGGCTATGCTCAAGCGGTGTATCGAGAAATAGCCACCCCGTGACATCCGCGCTCCACACGGTTTGAATTGGCTGATCCCCGGAGTTACCTATGAAAGATCTACGCCAACGGCTCGAACGGCTCAATCCGCCGCTGTCCCACACCGTGGAAGCGTGCGGCGGGCACATGGTGCTGACACTGCTCGACCCACAGGTGCCGGCCCAGGTGCACCGGCAGCTGACCGAGCAACAGTGGCACAACCCAACATTGCTCGAGGTGGTGTTGCTGCATGCCATCAATGAGCTGCGGGGCAAGGGTTCGCACGCGCCGCTGGAGGCCTTTGGCTTGGTGTAATCGACCTTGGAACTCGACCTCGCGTCGGGAAGTTCGATGCGCGGCGGCGCTACGGGAGCGCCGGCCGAGTCCTAATGTTCAGGACCTATCAGGGCATATGGCATGGATAACCCACTCACCGCGCTGGACTGTTCCCAACGGGATCAGGGCATCGTAATCAACTCCTACACCACGGTGCTTCGTCACCCACAGGTGCCTTACGAGCTGTTCTCCACTTACTGGCGTGACGTGCATGGGCCGCTGTGTTCCCGGCTGCCTGGGCTTGGTTGGTATGTGCAGTACCACTTTGCCACGGAACAAGATGCCCACTTGTGGCCAAACGTGGAAGGTATCGCGGCATTGCCGGGCTATGCCTTAGACGGCGCGGTAGAGCTAGGCTTCGGCGCTGCGGATGCTCAGCAGCGTTTCAAGGCCGCCAGCAAGGTGCTGTTCGTGGACGAACAAAATATGTTCGAAGAAACCCTGTGCTACGGCTTACCGAAAGGCTCTACCACTTTCGTGGATTATCTGGCTAACCCCAACCCCAACGAAACCGACCCTCTGGACAGGCTGCATGTGCATTTTCACGGGCAGCCTGGAGCACGCGACGCCTTCAAAGCGTTCTTTAATGAGCAACTGGCGCCAGCCATGGCCGCGGACCCTTCGGTACTCAAGCTGCGTCTGCACCTGCCCGACCCTTATGACAATGCCCGCCCGGCGCCACCCTCGCCCAACGTACGGCACGAAGCGCCGCCCGCCCGATTGCATCTGGCCATGCTGGAGTTAGTGTTCGAGTCGGCCTTGGCGCGCCGGCAGTTCTATGGCTCCAATGCCTTCCGCCAAGCGGTGGGAGGCTTGAGCCAGCATGTCCGCTATGTGACCCCTTTCGCGGTGCGGGGCGTGTTCACCTATGTACGGGACGGCGAGCTTACCCTCGCGGGCCTGCGGGGCAGCCGCGCTGCGCAGCTGATACGCCAATTGGGTGCGGTAAACCAGACTGGCCCGGACACCAAGGCGTTCTTCGCAGCGCCTTCCAAGTAACCTTGAATAGTACCCGCCCACGCTGCCAAGCTTGCAACTCAGCGCGGCGAGGGTGAAAACGCGCAAACAAAAAAGGCGACCTTTTCAGGTCGCCTTTCCGGCAGCTTATTGGATGTTCAGCGGGCCCAATAAGCAAATATGGCGCAGCGGACGGGACTCGAACCCGCGACCCCCGGCGTGACAGGCCGGTATTCTAACCGACTGAACTACCGCTGCGCGATACACTGAGCGAGTGGTGGGTGATGACGGGATCGAACCGCCGACATTCTGCTTGTAAGGCAGACGCTCTCCCAGCTGAGCTAATCACCCGTTGTCTCTCGGTGTGGCGCGCATTCTACGGGCGGCTTTCCCTGCTGGCAAGCACTTTTTAAAAAAATTTTTCCTGACCTTCCAAAGACTTAGCGCAGGGTTGGCCTGAGGCCTAACAGAGAGAATAATGCGCGGCTTCTGTTCTTCGAGAGACACCCGCCCATGTGGTTCAAAAACCTGCTCGTCTATCGCCTTACCCAGGAAGTGCCCTTCGACGCCGAGGCGCTGGAAGCTGCCCTGGCCAGCAAGCCGGCACGCCCTTGCGCCAGCCAGGAGCTTGCAACCTATGGCTTTGTGGCCCCCTTCGGTAAAGGCGAAGACGCCCCCCTGGTTCATCTGAGCCAGGATTTCCTCTTGATCGCCGCCCGTAAAGAAGAGCGCATTCTGCCCGGCAGCGTGGTTCGTGACGCGGTACAAGAGAAAATCGAAGAGATTGAAAACGAGCAGATGCGCAAGGTCTACAAGAAGGAGCGCGATCAGATCAAAGACGAGATCATCCAGGCCTTCCTGCCCCGCGCCTTTATTCGCCGCTCCAGCACCTTCGCCGCTATCGCACCCAAGCAAGGCCTGATCCTGGTGAACTCCGCCAGCGCCAAGCGGGCCGAAGACCTGCTCTCCACCCTGCGCGAAGTGATGGGCTCGCTCCCGGTACGGCCGCTGTCGGTGAAAATCGCCCCGAGCGCGACCCTGACCGACTGGGTCAAGACCCAGAACGCCGCTCCGGATTTTTTCGTGCTGGACGAATGCGAACTGCGTGACACCCATGAAGACGGCGGTACCGTGCGCTGCAAGCGCCAGGACCTAACCAGTGACGAAATCCAGTTGCACTTGAACACCGGCAAACAAGTCACCCAGTTGGCCCTGGGCTGGCAGGATAAGCTGTCGTTCGTACTGGACGACAAAATGGTGATCAAGCGCCTGCGCTTCGAAGAATTGCTGCAAGACCAGGCCGAAGAAGATGGCGGCGAAGAAGCCCTGAGCCAGCTCGACGCCAGCTTCACCCTGATGATGCTGACCTTTGGCGACTTCCTGCCTGCCCTGTTCGAAGCCCTGGGTGGGGAAGAGCTCCCCCAAGGCCTTTGATGTATCGCCCTGCCCCACCACTCTAAAAGGACACACCCATGCGCGCTCTGGCCGCTTTCAGCCGTTTCGTAGGAAATACCTTTGCCCTGTGGGTATTGGTGTTCGCCCTATTGGCCTTTATGCAGCCAGCCTGGTTCATTGGGCTCAAAGGTGCCATCGTGCCGTTGCTGGGGCTGGTGATGTTCGGCATGGGGCTGACCCTCAAGCTCGACGATTTCGCCGAGGTATTGCGCCACCCGTGGCGCGTGGGCCTAGGGGTGGTGGCGCACTTTGCGATCATGCCTGGGGTGGCCTGGGTGCTGTGCCAGGCGTTTGCGTTGCCGCCAGAAATCGCCGTGGGGGTGATTTTGGTGGGCTGCTGCCCTAGCGGTACCTCCTCGAACGTAATGACCTGGCTGGCCAAGGGCGATCTTGCGCTGTCAGTGGCCATCGCCGCGGTGACCACCCTATTGGCGCCCCTGCTTACCCCTACGCTGATCTACCTGCTGGCCTCGGCCTGGATGCCCGTATCCTTCTGGGATATGTTCTGGTCGATTCTGCAGTTCGTGATGCTGCCGATCGTGCTTGGGGTGATTGCGCAAAAGCTGCTGGGCAAAGCGGTGGCCGTGGCGGTGGAAGTGCTTCCGTTGGTTTCTGTAGTGAGCATCGTGATGATCGTGTGCGCGGTGGTGGCGGCCAGCCAGGCAAAGATCGCCGAGTCTGGCATGTTGATCATGGCGGTGGTCATACTGCATAACGGCTTCGGCTACCTGCTGGGGTACTTCACCGGCCGGGTATGCGGCCTGCCCCTGGCCCAGCGAAAGTCCCTGGCGCTGGAAGTGGGCATGCAAAACTCAGGTTTGGGGGCGGCCCTGGCCGCAGCGCACATTTCCCCCATCGCCGCCGTGCCCAGCGCCCTGTTCAGCGTATGGCACAACATTTCCGGGGCGCTGCTTTCTACGGTGTTCCGGCGGATGAAAGAACAGCCAGAGGCCGAAGCCTTGTAGGCGCCGCGCTATCACGCAGCAAACAGGGGCGCATAACGTTGACTCTGCGGCGCTTGATCTCAAAAGCATTGGCTTCCTGTGGGAGCTAGTAAAGCTGCGAATGATCTACACCTAAAGGCTGGAACTTGAGCTAACCTTCGGGGCATAGATCAAACAATCGGCCTGAACACGGCGTATACATCCTGCTGCGCAGTGGCTTCACCTCATGGTTTCGCCTTTACGGCGTCCCCCGGAAGGCCGGCCCCGTTTGTTTCGGCAAAAAGGGGGAAAACCATGGCGCTTTACGGGCGGCCGATCCGAGGCGCAGTCTGCGGGGTCTGTGAGTTCTGTGCACTGGGACGGCTTCGCTGTCCAGCGCGCATAGCGCTAGTTAAAGTAGTGTGATCTTAATCTTTTAAAATCAAAACGTTATGTTTTGTTTGATGAGAGCCAACGCCAGTTGCCGAACCTCTGTAAGGCTGGCGCTACCCTTTGCGCCAGCCCCGCAGCCAGGCCACGAACCGCTGGCCGAATTCCGGCACGCGGTTGAACAGGTAGGCGTTAACCCCAAGGTTCATGATCGATACCACCAGGAACAGCTGCGGGATGCTTAACCCCAGGCCGCTGAGCAGGGCCATGGCCATCACCGCCGACACCACCATGAACAGCGCATTGAGAATGTTATTGGCAGCAATTACCTGGGCCCGCTGATGGGCCGGTGAGCGCGCCTGCATCAGGGCGTACAGCGGCACGATATAAAAGCCGCCAAATACCCCCAGGCCCAATACATCCGCCAGCACAGGCCATACCGCATCGAGCTTGAGCAGTTGCCACCAGCCGTAACCGCTATCCAGCGCTGGCGCGGGCACACCCCCTGAATGCCACCACCAGAACGCGCCAAACACAGACAGCCCCAGCGCGCCAAAAGGCACCAGGCCGATTTCCACTTGGCCCCGTGATAACCGCTCACAGAGCATCGAGCCCAAGGCGATGCCCACCGAGAACAGGGTCAACACCAAGGTAACGGTGGTTTCGTCCCCCCGCAGCCAGGTTTTGGCGTAAGCAGGAATCTGCGTGAGGTAAGTAGCCCCCATAAACCAGAACCAGGAATTGCCCAGCAGCGCCTTGGACACCACAGGCGTTTGCCCAAGCCCCAGCCGTAGGGTGCGCAGGGTTTGAACGGGAATGTTCCAACTGAGCGCCAGGCCTGGCGCTGTAGCCTCGGCGGGGGGGATCGCACGGCTGGCCAGGTACCCCAGGGCGGCGACGCCGAGGGTCGCCCAGGCCACCACTGGGGCGTAATCGGCCTGGGCGAGCAGCACGCCTGCCAGGAGGGTGCCGCCAAGAATAGCCAAAAATGTGCCCATTTCCACCAGGCCATTGCCGCCCAGCAATTCGCTAGGCCTAAGGGCCTGAGGCAGTATCGAGTACTTTACCGGGCCAAACAGCGCCGAGTGCGTGCCCATGGCAAAGAGGGTCAGCAGCAGCAAAGGCAGGTGCCCGTATAAAAAGCCCACCGCCCCCATCCCCATGATCACCAGCTCGGCCAGCTTGATGGCGCGGATCAGCCGGTCCTTGGCCAAGCGCTCGCCCAATTGCCCGGCCAGGGCCGAGAATAGAAAGAACGGCAAGATAAACAGCAAGGCGCAGAGGTTGATCCATAAGGCACGGTCCCCTTCCACGCTGAGCTTATACAGGATGGCCAGGATCAGCGCCTGCTTGAACACGTTGTCGTTGAACGCACCGCAGGCCTGGGTCAGAAAGAACGGCAAGAACCGCCGCGTGCGAAACAGCGCGAGCTGTGAACTCATGATCCAGGAATCTCTCAAGGCCGGGGCGGCGGTGATCTATAAGAACGCCGCGCGGAAAAAAAAGCCACTGTGTTGGCCCTTGCCAATAGACCATGGTCGCCCTGACGAAGCGCGCCGGCCATGCCACACTGCGCGCTGTTTTGATATCACCGACGCGCCGGTGCTTGTCTATCGCGGAGCTTGAATGTCACTTTCCAGCGGGCTGATCGCCGCGGTCGCCCTGGCGTATATGGCGGTAATGTTCGCCATTGCCTATTGGGGCGACCGCCGCAAAACCTCTTTGCCACCCAGACTACGGGCTTGGGTGTACAGCTTGTCCCTGGCTGTGTACTGCACCAGCTGGACCTTCTTCGGCGCCGTGGGCCAGGCCGCCGAGCAGTTGTGGGCATTCTTGCCCATCTACCTGGGGCCCGCGCTGTTGCTGCTGGTGGCGCCTCGAGTGCTGCAGAAGATGGTGCTGATCAGCAAGCAGGAAAACATCACTTCAATCGCGGACTTTATCGCCGCCCGTTATGGCAAGTCGCAACCTCTTGCCATTGTGGTGGCGCTGATTTGCCTGATCGGCATGCTCCCTTACATTGCCTTACAGCTCAAAGGCATCGTGCTGGGGGTAAACCTGTTGATCGGCGCCAGCGCCGACGCCACTGGCCCGCGCGTGCAGGACACCGCCATGGTGGTGTCGTTGGTGCTGGCACTGTTCACCATCGTGTTCGGTACCCGTAGCCTGGACGTTACCGAGCACCATAGGGGCATGGTCTTGGCCATCGCCTTCGAAGCCTTGGTAAAGCTATTCGCCTTTCTGGCGGTGGGCGCTTTCATTACCTATCAGCTCTACGACGGCTTCGACGATTTACTTACCCAGGCCCGCCAAGCCCCAGCGCTGGATACCTATTGGAGCGAAACCATCAATTGGCCCTCGATGCTGGTGCAAACCGGTGTAGCGATGATGGCCATGATCTGCCTGCCACGGCAATTCCAGGTAACGGTGGTGGAGAACCTCGAAGCCCGGGATCTACGCCTGGCACGCTGGGTATTCCCTGGCTACCTGGCGCTGGCGGCCTTGTTCGTGGTGCCCATTGCCCTGGCCGGGCAAATGCTGCTGCCCCATGCGGTGATCCGCGACTCCTTTGTAATCAGCCTGCCCCTGGCTGAAGCTCACCCGGCCCTGGCCCTGCTGGCCTTTATCGGCGGCGCCTCGGCGGCTACCGGCATGGTCATCGTGGAAAGCGTGGCGCTCTCGACCATGGTGTCCAATGACATCCTGCTGCCCTGGCTGTTACGCCGGCAACGGGCCGAGCGGCCTTTCGAGGCCTTCCGCCACTGGATGCTCACGGCGCGCCGAGCCAGTATCCTGGTCATACTGCTGCTGGCCTATGTGAGCTATCGACTGCTTGGCTCTACCGCCAGCCTGGCGACCATTGGGCAAATCGCCTTCGCTGCCGTTGCCCAGCTCACCCCCGCCATGGTGGGCGCCCTGTACTGGAAGCAAGCCAACCGTCGCGGCGTATTCGCCGGCCTGGCAGCGGGCAGTTTCCTCTGGTTCTACGCCTTGGTACTGCCCATCGCCGCTCATAGCCTGAACTGGCCCCTTGAGGTATTCCCCGCCCTGGCCTGGCTGCATGGCAATCCGCTGCATTTGCCCATCTCTGCCCTGACTCAGGGGGTGCTGCTGTCCCTGGCGGGCAATTTCATCCTGTTCGCGTGGGTGTCGGTGTTGTCCCGCACGCGGGTATCGGAGCACTGGCAGGCGGGGCGTTTCGTGGGCCACCAATACAGCCTGCGGCCTAATGGCAAGGGGCTGCTGGCGGTGCAACTGGACGACCTGCTCAAGTTGGCCAGCCGTTTCGTGGGTGAAGAACGCGCCTTGCAGAGCTTCCAGCGGTTCGCCCTGGCCCAAGGCAAGGGCTTTAACCCCAGCCAAACCGCCGACCCGGACTGGATCGCCCATACCGAACACCTACTGACGGGCACCCTAGGCAGCTCCTCGACCCGCGCGGTGGTCAAGGCCGCCATTGAAGGGCGGGACATGCAGCTCGAAGACGTGGTACGAATCGCCGACGAAGCCTCGGAAGTGCTGCAATTCAACCGGGCCCTGCTGCAAGGGGCCATTGAGAATATCACCCAAGGCATCAGTGTGGTGGACCAGGACCTGCGAGTGGTGGCCTGGAACCGCCGTTACCTGGAGCTGTTCAATTACCCTGATGGGCTAATCGCGGTGGGCCGGCCCATTGCCGATATCATTCGTTTCAACGCCGAGCGCGGTTTTTGCGGCCCAGGCGAGGCTGACGAACACGTGGCGCGGCGCCTTCATTACATGCGCCAAGGCCGCGCCCATACGTCCGAGCGGGTGTTTCCCACTGGCCAAGTGATCGAGCTGATCGGCAATCCCATGCCCGGCGGCGGGTTCGTGATGAGCTTTACCGATATCACCGCCTACCGCGACGCCGAACGCGGCCTGACCCACGCCAATGAGAGCCTGGAATTGCGTGTGGCCGAACGCACTGGCGAGTTGCGGGCGCTGAACCTGGCACTGACCGAAGCCAAGGCCCACGCCGATGCGGCGAACCGCTCCAAGAGCCGCTTCCTGGCTGCCGTGGGCCATGACCTGATGCAACCGATGAACGCTGCCCGGTTGTTCTGTTCGGCGCTCGGGCACCAGCCCCATGAACTGCCCGCCGAAGCCTTGCAGCTGGTGCGGCATATGGACAGCGCTTTACGCTCGGCCGAAGAGCTGATTGGCGACTTGCTGGACATTTCTCGGCTGGAAAACGGCAAAGTCACGCCCAGCCGTGGCAGTTTCCCTTTGAACGAACTTTACAGTGCCTTGGGCAGCGAATTCGCCGTGCTGGCCAAGGAGCAACGCTTGAGTTTTCGGGTGCGCGGTACGGCACTGCGGGTAGACAGTGACATTCGGCTGCTGCGCCGGGTGCTACAAAACTTTTTGACCAACGCCTTTCGCTACGCCAAGGGCCCTGTGTTGCTGGGCGTAAGACGGGCAGGCGGGCAGGTGCGCCTGGAAGTGTGGGACCGAGGCCCTGGCATTGCTGCCGAAAAGCTCAACCTGATCTTCGAAGAATTCCAACGCTTGGACAGCCACCAGACCCGCGCGGAAAAAGGCCTGGGCTTGGGCCTGGCCATCGCCGACGGCCTGTGCCGGGTATTGGGCCATGAATTAGCGGTAAGGTCGTGGCCGGGGCGCGGCAGCGTGTTCAGCGTAAGCGTACCCCTGGCGCCAGCCTCGGTTCCCGCGCCCGCCACGCCTGCGGCCACCGCTCAGGCCTTAGCTGGCTTACGGGTGCTGTGCGTAGACAACGAAACCAGTATTTTAGTGGGCATGACCAGCCTGCTGACCCGTTGGGGTTGTACTGTCTGGACCGCCGGGAACCGCGACCAATGCGCTGCGCTGCTGGCGACGGGCATCTTGCCTCAGCTGGCGCTGGTCGATTACCACCTTGACGACGGCGACACTGGGCTGGCCGTTGTGGCCTGGCTGCGCACCACCCTAGGCGCGCCTATACCAGGGGTGGTGATCAGCGCCGATGGGCGGCCAGAAACCGTGGCGCAAGTGCATGCGGCCGGCCTGGATTACTTGCCTAAGCCCTTGAAGCCCGCGGCGCTACGCGCGTTATTGAGCCGGTATGTGGCCAGCCGTGACCTGACGCGGGCCTGAATCCCCTTCGGCAGGCCCCGCTTCGCCGGTCGACAACGCCCGGTCGATCAGGTCAGGGGGCAGGCTTTTGCTGGCCCTGGCGCCGAGCAATTTGAGTTGTTCACTGCGGCTGACCAGGTTGCCACGTCCCTCGGTCAGCTTATTACGGGCATTGGCGTACGCTTTGTCCAATTGCTGCAAACGGCTGCCGACTTCGTCCAGGTCTTGCACAAACAGCACGAATTTGTCGTACAGCCAGCCGGCGCGCTCAGCGATTTCTCGCGCATTCTGGCTTTGCCGTTCCTGCTTCCACAAGCTGTCCACTACTTTCAAGGTGGCCAGCAACGTGGTGGGGCTGACCACTACAATCTGTTTATCGAAGGCTTCCTGAAACAAGCCTGGCTCATATTGCAGGGCAGCGGCAAAGGCTGCTTCGATAGGCACGAACAGCAGCACAAAATCCAGGCTGTGCAGGCCTTCAAGACGGCTGTAATCCTTTCCTGACAAACCCTTGATATGGGCCCGCAGGCTTTGTACGTGCTGTTTCAGGGCTGCCTGGGCCACGTCTGGCTCGCTGGCGCTGACGTGCTGCTGCCACGCCACCAGGCTGACCTTGGCGTCTACCACCACTTGCTTGTCACCTGGCAGGCTGACCAGAACGTCCGGCTGGAACCGCTCGCCGCTTTCACTCTTAAGGTTGACCTGCGTGCGGTACTCCCGACCTTTTTGCAGCCCAGCGTGTTCCAACACCCGCTCGAGTACCAGCTCGCCCCAGTTGCCTTGGGTTTTCTGGCCTTTAAGCGCTTGGGTCAGGTTGGTGGCTTCATCGCTCAAGCGTAGGTTAAGTTGTTGCAGGCGCTCCAACTCCTTGGCCAAGGAGAAACGCTCTCGGGCTTCGTTACGGTAACTTTCCTCCACCCGCTTTTCAAAGGACTGGATGCGCTCTTTTAGGGGATCGAGCAATTGGCCCAGGCGCTGCTGGCTGTTATCGGCAAAGCGTTGCTCACGTTCGTCGAAAATACGCCCAGCCAACTCGGCAAATTGGGCGCGCAGTTCATCACGAGCGTTCTGCATGTCTTGCAGGCGACGTTCATGGCCTTCCTGTTGCTCACGCAGTTCCGCTTCCAGCCCCGCGCAACGGGCCTGCAATTGGCGCGAATCTTCTTCGCGCTTGGCACGTTCATGGCCCCAAGCATGGGCGGCATCCCGGCTGTTATCTACCTCCAGGCGAAGCAGTTCCAGTTCTCGCCCCGTAGCGGCCAGCTCAGACTGTAAAACGCCGTTGCGGCTGCCCAAGGCCGCTAGCTCCACCCCCTGCGCTTGCGCTTGGTTTGTCAGGCGCTGCTCTAGGGCCTGGGCCACACGCAGCCGCTCTTCCAACACAGGAAGGTCAGCGCGTGCAATGGCGGCGGCACGGTATAAATGCCAAGCAAGCCCAAGGCATGGGACAGCGCCCAGTACGGCGGCGATAAGCAGGCGTAAGGTTTCGTCAAACATTGGCATACCAACTAGAGAGAGAGACGCGCTACAGTGCATTCATTAACAGGCATTCTACCTGCCCTCAGGCTTATGCCGAAAAAATACACTGGCCGGCTTGACACCCCCAGGCTTTGTGCTCCTTTATTAGGGCGTTTTTCAAGAACCGCCGAGCTAGAGCGCCTGCTGTGCACAATCCACAGAACCTGTGGATAACACAGTGGACAACACCTAATCAGCGCCTTCAAACCCCTATGAACCGGGGCTTACAGACAAACTGTCGATTTTTTCACCAGCTCCGAAAAGTGTTTTTTTTCATTGACTTAAAAAATTTTTCGATACTGAGGCTTAAGTCCTGGACCTGTGCCCGGAAATATGACATTTCTGCTGCGCTGTGTGCACAACCTGGCTTGGACTATAAGAAGGCCATCGGGCTAATGCCCTGACCGCCTGTAGCAAACCGTCGATTATCAAAAAAAACACATAGCGCTTGCTTTTTCCTAGGCGCTTCGGTAGCTTCCGGCGAAGTTTGTACAAAAGCTGAAAGCTCTTTCGGCCGCTCAAGTCCCTCCAGCTACTCCGCCGATGCCAATCATCGTGCCCTTCGCTGTTATTTCGGACCCCACACGGCCTACTGGCCAGCGCCAAGCGTCCCTGATCGTCACGCCCCGCTGTCTCGCTTCCTAAGGTTTTGCCCGTACCTGCCGTTAACCCAGGTTCTGGCCCACCCCGTCTTGCGTACCGACCGCTCGCCTTCGCTCCATTCATATTGGCGTCACAGGCGTGCCGTACTGTTCTGGCAGGTTACCCGCTTTTCCAAGGCGGGCTGGAACGAATCCAATGTTCACGGCTCTGATCCGTGTCAATCGCAGGAACACAATAATGAACGTCAACACCCAAACCCAAGTTGCTATCTCAACGCTGTCCCAAGCCTTCGCACCGCTGCGCTGCGTAATCATCGCCGCCCGTAACGATAGCTTCAGCTTCTCGGTGGTCAACGAGCATGGCGTGGCCCGCCATACCCAGCGTTTGTACCCTGAGCAGTACGCAGCACCCGCTCCACTGCAGGCTGTCATCGAGCGCGCGCGCCAGTCCCTGGTTGCCTGACCCGCGCTCCCTGGGCGCCTTCCCCCGGCGCCCGCGCCCTTGCGCGCACCGCGCCAACGACGAAACGCCCTTCGCTCATCGGCTTTGAAGCTAAGCTTCGAGGTAGAGAGTAACAGTGCCTGTCTCCCTGGCTTACCGTTCCCTTTTACAGGCCGGTTCAACGCAATTTTTTACCCTTGTTACAAATAATCCGCTCAGTATTCGCCTGGGCAGAATGATCAAACAAGGAATGCCGACACCATGGGGGGGCAGACGTTTGTCACTGCGCCGAGGGATGTGTCAAAAATAGATCACCGCTTTGAAACCCCACGCCAGGCTGGTTGTCGGGTTGCGCTCAAGCCAAGGTGCTCTTGAAATGTCAAAATACCATCGCCATTAATCCGAACCTTAGTAGGCCTGCTGGTGCACAACCTAGAATTGTCCTACAAGATTTTCCTTGGATTGTCCTACAAAGGCGCTCTAGCCTGCGCGATACAAGCTATAGCGCCGTTTAAGATTTATTGGTAATTTGCGCCGGTGATCACCCTCGGAGTACCAACAACAATGAAAAAAGTCATGATCAGATCGAGCCTTGGCCTAGCAGTCACGCTCGCCTCCACTCAGCTCCTCGCCGCCGGTTTCGCCATCAATGAGCAAAGTGTCAGTGGCATGGGCGTGGGCTTCGCGGGTCGATCGTCATCAGCGCTCGATGCCAGTACCGTAGCCGGAAACCCGGCAGGCATGGCGCGTATCAAGCAAGAACAAATCAGCTTTGGCGCCGCTGGCATCTATGCCAATAGCGATATCGACCATTCCCGCTCTACCCTGGGTGGCAGCAGTGAAGGCGATATGGTGCCTCTGGTGGGCGTGCCCATGGGCTACTACGTAAAGCCGCTCAATGACCAATGGGCCTTGGGCTTGGGCGTGTATGCGCCCTTTGGCCTGGCAACGGACTATGAAAGTGGCTTTGCCGGGCGGTATTGGGCAGACAAAAGCGTGGTCAAGGTGGTTACCTTCCAGCCCACTATCAGCTATGCCTTCAATGACAAGGTGTCCATCGGGATTGGCCCAACCTTCAACCGGCTCGAAGGCGAGCTGACCTCCCGCACCATCAATGCGAAAAATCCGATTTCCGGTGGTGATGGCCAGGTCAAGATCAAGGGTGACGATACCGCGATGGGCTTCAATGCCGGTATCTTGGTACAAGCCACCGACAAAACCCGAGTAGGCCTAACCTATCACTCCAAAGTGGACTACAAGCTGGACGGCAAAACCAAGGTTCGCAACTTGAACCCCTTGCCTGTTCCGGGCCTGCCAGCGTTCAACTTCAAGGCCGATGCTTCTCTGGATATCACTACCCCAGAGTCGGTAGACCTGTCCTTTACCCACGAGCTTAACGACCGCTGGACGTTGTACGGGGGCAGTACCTGGACACGCTGGAGCCGCCTGGAAAGCATCACCATAGAGAACTCCGGTAGCGCCGCCGCCAACCGCCTTGGCCTGGGTACCATTACTGAAGAGCAGAACTGGCACGACACCTGGGCCCATGCCATCGGGGCGTCCTACAAGGTGAATAATCAGTGGACCCTGCGCACGGGCTTGAGCGTTGATCAGTCCCCCACCAACAACACCAACCGCTCACCGCGCATTCCCACTGGGGACCGTCGCATCCTGAGCCTGGGGGCCGGCTACAGCCCAACGGATAACATCACGCTGGACTTCGCCTATTCCTACCTCAAAGAAGAAAGCGTGGACGTGAACCTGGCCAGCGCAAGCAAAGGCGCTTATAGCTCTAGCTATCACAACAGTGCCCATGGCTTCGGTAGCTCCTTGACCTACAAGTTCTAACTCGCGGCCTGGCGCCTCAGCCCGCTCCCTACTGGCCAACGCCCAGTGGGAAGTGGGCGGGGCCTGGTGCAAGGGCTATACCCGCTTCACAGGCTAAACGCCAAACCTGCCAACACTGCCGCCTCAATGCATTCGAGTACCGCCCCCGCGGTATCGCCAGTGGTACCGCCCAGGCGCCTAAGCAGTAACCAGCGCAGCCATACGAATACCACCGCGCCCATCAGCAGGGCTTGCCCCATAAGCAGTAAGCCGAGCGCCAGGCACAGGCCCAACACGCACCACGCAGGCCTGCGGGGCACATGGCTGGCCAATGCCTGCCCCAGCCCGCCTGGGCGCACGTAAGGCGTGGTCAGGAACAACCCGAGCAGGGCCGCGCGGCCGAGCAGAGGTACCCATAACCAGCCGTGTTTGCCTGCTTCGAGCAGCGCGACCAAGGCGGCGAACTTCACCAGCAACAGCAGCACCAGGGCTATCACAGCCATGGGCCCGCTGCGCGGATCCTTCATAATGGTCAGCGTCCGTTCGCGATCACCATAGCCCCCGACCCAAGCATCGGCGGTATCCGCCAGGCCATCGAGGTGCAGGCCGCCAGTAAGCGCTACCCAGGCTGCCAGCAACAGTGCCGCGCGCAGCAACAAAGGGCCGCCGCCTAGCAGCTGGTTCAAGGCTGACAGCACCAAGGCGAACACCAGGCCCACCAAAGGGTAATAGAGCAAAGACCGGCCAGTCTCCTGCGCCGTGGGCACCCGGGGCAGGCTAACTGGCAGGCTACTCAGAAACTGTAGGGCAATCCACCAAGGCATCATCACAGCGCCGCCAGTTTGCCGCTAGCGTTTACGCACACCGAGTGCAGCGCGCCATGGGCCACGTCTACCTGGAGCAGGGCCGAGGCCGGCAGGCCCCTGGCCTGGGCCAAAAGCAAACGCATCACCCCGGCATGGCCGACCAAGAGCACACGCTGCCCGGCATACACCGAAGCCAAGCCAGCAATGGCCTTCCCTACTCGACTACAAAAGTCACTCAGCGGTTCGGCGCCAGGCGGTGTGAAGGTAAAGGGGTCACGCCAGAAATGTCCCAGTGCTTCAGCCTGATCCACCATCAGTTCGGCGGCGCTACGGCCCTCCCATTCACCAAAATGCAGTTCGCGCAGCGCTGGCATGGGCACCAAAGGCAGGCTCAAACGGCCAGCCAACCCTTCGGCAAAGGCAGCGCAGCGCTGCAAGGGCGAGGTCAAGATAGCGTCCCAAGGGCCCTGGCCTTGCACGGCGGCGTCCATTGCACGCCAACCCGTAGGGGTCAGGGCGTCATCCAGGCTGCCGCGAAAGCCACCACCGCGCTCTGTTTCACCATGGCGCAGCAAATCCAGGCGCACGCTCATGCTGGGCGATCCGCTACCGCGGCCTCGGCGAAAGTGGCCATGCCCGCATGAAGCGCGCAGGCCAGGCGCATCAAAGGCACCGCCAGCGCGGCGCCGCTGCCTTCACCCAAGCGCAGCCCAAGGTCTAGCAACGGTTGTGCGCCCATGGCGTGGAGCACACGAGCGTGGCCGGGCTCGGCGCCTTGGTGGGCGAAAAACAGCCAAGGTAGGCAACCGGGGTTCAAGCGCACGGCCACCAAGGCCGCCACCGAGCAGATAAACCCATCCACCATCACCGGCACTCCGGCTTGCGCGGCCCCCAGGTAACTGCCGGCTAAAGCCGCGATTTCAAAACCACCTACGCAGGCGAGTGTCGCCATGGGATCGGCTGCCTTAGCCCCGTGCAACTGGCACGCGGCTTCGATCACCTGGGTTTTATGCTTCACCCCCTCAGGAGCCAGGCCGGTGCCTGGCCCTACCAGTTCGCTGGCCGTACAGCCTAGCAATAGACAGCCCAAAGCACTGGCGGCGCTGGTATTGCCGATGCCCATTTCACCGCCAATGAACAGGTGCGCCCCGCCTGCCGCCGCCTGCTGGACAACCTCCCGCCCAGCCTGCAAGGCCTGCTCGCACTCGCAGGGCGTCATGGCAGCTTCCAGGGCGAAGTTGCGGGTACCGGCACCCAGGCGCATCGAGCGAACACCGGGCAGCGACAGGGGCTCTACGGTACCCATGTCCACTACGTTCAGGTTCGCGCCCAGGCTTTTGGCCAATACGCTGATCGCCGCGCCCCCATTGATGAAGTTGCGCAGCATCTGGCCGGTCACGGCCTGGGGGTAAGGCGATACGCCTTCGGCAACGATGCCGTGATCAGCGGCAAAGACCGCGATGCTTACTCGCTCGACCTTGGGCAAGGGGCTGCCCTGCAGCGCGGCCAGGCGTATGGCGAGGGTTTCCAGCTGGCCTAGGGAGCCAGCGGGCTTGGTCAATTGCCGCTGGCGCTCCTGGGCTTGCTCGGCGATATCTGCGTGGGCGCTGGCGCAAGGGGCGCGCCACCAGGCTGCGGTCATGGCTGGGGTCCTTTCAAGGTCAGTGGCAATCCGGCCATGGTCAGCACCACTTGATGGCAGCGCTGGGCAATGGCTTGATGAAGCAAACCGGCTTCATCCACGTAGCGGCGGGTCAGCTCGCCTAGGGGCACGATGCCCAACCCGGTCTCGTTACTGACCAATATGATCTCGCCAGGTAGCTCGGGCAGGCCTGCGAGCAGCGCGTCACGCTCAGCGGCGAGCCGTTGCGGGTCGTCAAGCATCAGCAGGTTGGTCAGCCACAGGGTAAGGCAGTCCACCAACAGGCACCGGTCTGCTTTGGCGTGGGTCGCCAACACTGTGGCAAGGGCCAGCGGCTCTTCGATCAGTTGCCAGTGGGCCGGGCGCCGTGCCTGGTGCAGGCGCACCCTGGCATCGAGCTCAGCATCGCGGGGCTCGCTGGTAGCGATGTAGGTGACCGGCAAGGCGCAGGCCTCGGCCAGGCTTTCGGCCAGGCGGCTTTTGCCGGACCGCGCGCCGCCCAGGATCAATCGCAACATATCAGCAGGGCTCCTGGCAGAGGGCAAATAGCCGGTCGGTGTCCAGATGTTCGGCAACCAGGTCCGCCAACCGCTCGATTTCCCGTTCGCGCACGCCGTCGTAATCCAGCTCAGTGGCGTTTTCCAGCCCCGCCCAGCGAAGCAGCGCGGCGCAGGCCGAGGAGGATTCGAATACACCATGCACGTAGGTGCCCATAATCTGGCCGTCGTCGCTCAAGGCGCCGTCGGGCCGGCCTTCACCGAGCCACAGGGCAGGCCGGCTCAAAGCCGCGCCTGTGCTCACCCCGGCATGAATTTCGTACCCCCGCACCGGCTCGCCATTGAGTGCCAGGCGCCCGCTCACGTTACGCAGTTGCTTTTCCGCCGCCAGGGTAGTGCTCAGTTGCAGCCAACCCAGGCCTGAGCTGCTGCCTGCCGGCCCCTCTAGGCCCAATGGATCATGAAGCTGGTGGCCGAGCATCTGTAGGCCGCCGCAAATGCCCAGCACCTTGCCCCCATAACGCAGGTGGCGGGTAATGGCTTGCTCCCAACCGCTGTCGCGCAGGCGGGCGAGGTCTGCCCGTACGCTTTTGGAGCCGGGCAGGATGATCAGATCCGCGGCAGGTATAGCCTCGCCGGGGCGGATGAAACTCAGCGCAACCTGAGGGTGCAGGCGCAGGGGGTCGAAGTCGGTGTGGTTACTGATGCGCGGTAGCACTGGCACCACGACCCTGAGCAGCTCACCGCTTTTGCTGGGCTGGCGACTATCCACGGCGTCTTCGGCTTCCAGGTGGAAGTCCATCAGGTAGGGCAGCACCCCCAGTACCGGCTTGCCGGTGTGGGCTTCGAGCCAATCCAGGCCAGGTTGCAACAGGGCCAGGTCCCCGCGAAAGCGGTTGATCACGAACCCCTGTACCCGCGCCTGTTCGCTGGGCGACAGCAGGGCCAAGGTGCCCACCAAGTGCGCGAAAACCCCGCCGCGATTAATGTCGGCCACCAGGATCACCGGGCAACCCACGGCCTCGGCAAAGCCCATGTTGGCGATGTCGCCTTCGCGCAGGTTGATTTCCGCGGGCGACCCGGCGCCTTCCACCATCACTACCTGGTAAGCGGCGCGCAGCCGCTCATGGGACGCCAACACCGCGCGCAGGGCGGTGGGCTTGTACCCGTGATAGCGCAGGGCATTCATATTGCCTACGGCTTTCCCGTGAATGATCACCTGGGCACCGGTTTCACTGTTGGGTTTGAGCAGCACCGGGTTCATGTCGGTGTGGGGGGCCAGGCCACAGGCCTGGGCTTGCACCGCTTGGGCGCGGCCGATTTCCCCGCCCTCGGCGGTCACCGCACTGTTTAGCGCCATGTTCTGCGGCTTAAAAGGCGCGACTGTCACGCCTTGCCGGTGCAGCCAGCGGCACAGCGCGGTCACCAGGGTGCTTTTGCCGGCATCGGAGGTGGTGCCTTGCACCATCAGGGTAGGCATCAGGCGGCTCCCGAAAACGCAGCCAACGCAACATCAAGGCGCTGCCACTGAGCGTTATCGGCAGGCAACCCGAACCTCAGGCTGCTGGTAGCGGCGAACAGCCGAACCAGCACCGCCTCTCGCGCCAGGTGAAGGTACAGCGCTTCGGCGTGCGGGGTATACACCCACTGAAACAGCATGCAACCACCGCTGGGTGCCAGGCCATGCTCGCGCAGCACCGTCCCCAGGCGAGCGGCCGCGGCGCCACAGCGCTCGATCTGCCGCCGATGGCCGGGCTCGTCACGCAGGCAGGCCACGCCCAAGCTGCGGGTGGGGCCCGAGACCGACCAGGGCCCTAAATGCTCGGCCAGCGCTGAAAGCAAACGGGCCTCGGCCAGAACAAAACCTAAGCGAACGCCGGCCAAGCCAAAGAACTTGCCGAATGACCGCAACACGATCAGCCCCGACCGGTGGGTTTCAGCGGCCAGGCTGTGCGCCGGGGTCATGTCCATAAAGGCTTCGTCCACCACCAGCCAGCCGCCCTGCTCCGCTAGCCGCGCGTGCCAGGCCAGCAGGCAGTCGCGGTCAATCATCCGCCCCGTGGGGTTGTTAGGGTTGACCACCACCAGCACATCCAGGGCGCCCAAGTACTCGCCCACGTCATCTTCGGCCAACTCGCGCACCAAGTGGCCGGCGTGGCGCCAGGCATGGGCATGTTCGGCGTAGCACGGGCTGAGCACGCCCACTTTGCCGACCCGGCGCAAGCGCGGAAGCATCTGGATCGCGGCCTGGGAACCAGCGACGGGCAAAGCATGCTCGGCGCCATAGTAGTCACAGGCCGCGGTGTCCAGACCGTCATCGGCTTCAGGCAGGCGGGCCCACGCGCGCTCGGCAATGGTAGGGATGGGCCACGGCCACGGCGCGATGCCGGTGGACAGGTCTACCCAGGCGGCTTCTTCAATGCCAAAGGCCTGGGCCGCGGCGCGCAGGCGCCCCCCGTGTTCAAGCATAGAATTGCGCTCCCACGCAGATGATCAGCAACCACAGCCACACACCGCGCTGCACCAGGGCCCAAGCGCGCTCCACCGTCTCGGCGGTAGGCGCCGGCCCTTCGCCCAGTTCAGGCCGCTCATGCAGCTCGCCGTGATAAATCGCCGGGCCGCCCAGCGTCACCCCCAGCGCACCGGCGCCGGCCGCCATCACTGGGCCTGCGTTGGGGCTGTCCCAGCGCTTGCCCTGGTGCCACCAGCAGCGTAGGGCCAGGCGCGTTTTACCCAGCACCGCGTAGGTCAATGCCACCAATCGGGCGGGGAGCAGGTTAAGCAGATCGTCGATGCGAGCCGCGGCCCAGCCGAAGCGCTCGAAGCGCTCATTGCGATAGCCCCACATGGCGTCAAGGGTATTGGCCAAGCGGTACAGCACCACGCCGGGTACACCGCCCACGGCAAACCAGAACACGGCGGCAAAGACCGCATCGCTGCCGTTTTCAAGGGCTGACTCCGTAGCAGCCTTGGCCACGCCAACGGCGTCGAGTTCGGCGGTGTGGCGGCTGACCAGGCGCCCTACCCGCTCACGGGCCTTGGGCAGGTCGCCCGCCCGCAGCGCCTGGGTCACCGGCAACACATGTTCACCCAGGCTGCGCAGCCCCAGTGCCCAATACAGCGCCACTATTTCTACCAACTCGCCAATCAGCGGCAGCCAGGACAGTAACGTAATCACCAGCACTGGCGGGACCACGGCCAGCAACCAGGCGGTGACACCGTGGCTGCGCCAACCATGGCCGGCAGAGTTAAAGCGCTGCTCCAGCCGCTGGGCCAGCCGGCCGAAGCCCACCAACGGGTGCCACCGGCGCGGCTCGCCCAACAGCGCGTCTGATGCAACCGCCGCCACACAAACCAAGGCCAGGCTCATGAGGTTACCCCCCAGCTGTCATCGAATAACAACGCTTGCAAGGGGCGTGCTTGAGCCCAGCCTTCCAGGGTCAGCATGGGCTGGTCATAAAAGCTGGCCACAGGGCCCAGGCACAATACGCCTACTGCCTTGCCACCGGCGGGTATGTTCAACAGCTTGCCCAGGCGCTGTGGATCAAACAGCGATACCCAGCCCATTCCCAAGCCCTCGGCACGGGCGGCTAGCCACAGGTTCTGCACCGCGCAAGCCAGTGACGCCAGGTCCATCTCGGGCAGGGTGCGGCGGCCGAACACGTGGCGTTCGCGCTCATCGCCCAGGGCTACCACCAGCAATTCGGCGCAGTCTTTGATGCCTTCTACCTTAAGGGCCATAAAGTCATCGCAGCGCTCACCCAAAGCCTGAGCCGTGCGCACTCGCTCCTCTTCCACTAGCTGGTGAATCGCACTGCGCAATTGAGCCTGGCGTATACGAATGAACCGCCAGGGCTGCATCAGGCCCACGCTCGGCGCCTGGTGAGCGGCCGCCAGCAGGCGCTGCAACACCTCCGGCGGCACCTGCCCTTCGATGAAATGGCGCATGTCGCGCCGTTCGGCGATCGCGCGATACACCGCGTTGCGCTCGGCTTGGCTGTAAGCGTGATTCGTCATGGGCGCGCCTCGGGGCGCAGCAAGGCGGCGGCGAGGGCCGGGCCTGAAGGAAAGTAAAAATGAACATACGACGCCGTAAGGCGCCCGCGCTGGTACACCGCTTCGGCGCCACGGCCACCGTTAGGGCTTTCCCCCCGGGCCACGGGCGCCCAAGGGGTAGTGGTCAGGGAGTGGTGATAGGTATGCCCACGCAGGCAACCACCGAGCAGGTTCACCTGCTGCAATGCCAACGCGGCCAGGCGTTTTTGCAAGGCAGCTTCTCCCGGCATCACACCCAGCATAGGCGCGCGCTCGCCCGCCACGTTGGTGAGGCCCTCCATCAGGTACAGCATGCCGCCGCATTCGGCCAATAGCGGCTTGCCTGCCTGATGGTGGGCACGAATGGCTTCGAGCATCGGGGTATTGGCGCCTAGGCGATGGTGATGCAACTCGGGATAGCCCCCGGGGAGGTACAGGCTATCGCACAGCGGCAACTGGGTATCGGCCAGGGGCGAGAAGAAGCTCAGTTCGGCCCCCATCTCCCGCAGCGCATCGAGATTGGCCCGGTACAGGAAGGCGAAGGCCTGGTCGTGGGCCACCGCGATACGCACGCCATCGAGCAATGCTGGGAGCGGCATCGACACCGGCGGGGCAAAGGTTACCGGTGGCGGCAGGGCGTCGTCACAACTGGCGGCCAGGGCATCGGCTGCCGTGTCCAGGCGCCGGTCCAGGTCTTCCAGCTCACTGGCTTGCACCAGCCCCAAGTGGCGGCTAGGTAGCGTGAAACCTTGCTCGCGGGGCAAACCGCCGAACCAGCGCAGGCCCTCGGTCAGGCTGTCGCGCAACAGTTGGCCATGGCGCTCGCTGCCTACCCGGTTGGCCAATACCCCTAGGAAGGGCAATTCAAGGTTATAACGGGCCAAGCCCAGGGCCAGCGCGCCGAAGGTCTGCGCCATGGCAGTGCCATCAATCACCGCCATCACCGGCAAGCCCAGGGCGATAGCCAGGTCTGCGCTGGACGGAATACCGTCGAACAGCCCCATCACCCCTTCCACCAAAATAACGTCCGCGGTTTCAGCCGCTTCCCACAACAATCGACGGCTATGCTCGGCGCCGACCATCCACAGGTCCAGCTGGTACACCGGCGCGCCGCTGGCCCGCTCCAGAATCATCGGGTCGAGAAAATCCGGGCCACACTTGAACACCCGCACACGCCGCCCGCGGTTGCGGTGCAGGCGCGCCAAGGCCGCGGTTACGGTGGTTTTGCCTTGGCCGGAGGCGGGGGCCGCGATCAGCATGGCCGGGCAACGGCGGGGCATACTCACCACTCGATGCCTTTTTGCGCGCGAATGCCGGCGGCGAAGGCGTGCTTGACCGCGCCCAGCTCGCTGACGGTATCGGCGGCTTCGATCATTTCAGGCTTGGCGCCACGGCCGGTGACGATCACATGCTGTAAGGGCGGGCGAGCCTTAAGGTCGGCGATGACCTGGGCGAGGTCCAGGTAGCCATGCTTGAGGGCGATGTTCAGCTCATCGAGCAGCACGAAATCAACCGAAGGATCTTCCAGTACGCGCTTGGTCACCTCCCAGGCGGCCTGGGCAGCGGCGATATCACGCTGACGGTCCTGGGTTTCCCAGGTAAAGCCTTCGCCCATCACGTGGTAGCTGACCTGCTCGGGGAAGCGGCGGAAGAAGGCCTCTTCGCCTGTGGTGTGGCGGCCTTTAATGAACTGTACCACCGCACAGCGCAGGTTATGGCCCATGGCCCGGGCCAGCATGCCGAACCCCGAGCTGCTTTTGCCCTTGCCATTGCCAGTGAGCACCAGCCATACACCGCGCTCGTCGGCAGAGGCGGCAATGCGGGCATCGATTACGGCTTTTTTGCGCGCCATGCGGGCCAGGTGGCGCTCGTCGCGCTGGGGGGTGTCGTTCATCGCTGCTCTCCTCGCTCACGCGTGCGCATCGACGAAGCACCCGCGCCAACCAAGGCTGGCGCGCCGGCGTCGATGCCGCTCTCACCCGCGCGGCGATCCATAGGTTAACGGGGCGATTAACGCACCGTGCATAGGGGCTTCAGGCCGGTCTCCGGGCTTATGAGCGGGCGTGGTGCCCCACTGGCGCGCCTTCCCGGTTAACCCAGTGGCCTGTGCGCAAGCGTTGACTCATCTACCGTTGCGGGGGCAGCGCCGGCTTTGCCGTGCGGCGCGTTGAACGCGGCGTGGCGTACCGGCTTCCCTGTTTCACCCCACCAGCGCTTGCCGCGGGGCACCTGAAACAATCGGCGAAGGGTAAGGGGTTGGCCTAACAGCGTCAATCAAACATGTTGAACCTCCACCGCCTCGCTACCTCTACGGTAGATAATCCGGCCGCCAGGAGCGCCCTATGCAGATGTCTCGTATTGCCCTTACCGTATTGCTGGCCGCCACCATGGCAGGCTGCGGTGAAAGCTCCAAGTTGCAGGTGGCCGACGGCACCGGCCCTTCGCCCAAGCTGCCAGAGCCTAATAAAACCCTAATGCCTACGGTCAATATTGCCCCCGCCGTGGGCTGGCCCGCAGGTGCCCACCCCACCGCCGCGCCGGGCCTTAAAGTGGCCGCCTTTGCCGAAGGCCTGGACCACCCCCGTTGGCTCTATGTATTGCCCAATGGCGACGTGCTGGTGGCCGAGACTAACTCCCCGCCCAAGCCAGATGACAGTAAGGGTATTCGCGGCTGGGTGATGGAGAAGGTCATGGGCCGCGCCGGGGCCGGTGTGCCTAGCCCTAACCGCATCACCTTGTTGCGTGACAAAGACGGCGATGGCGTGGCTGAAACCCGTGAAGTCTTCGCCCAGCATTTGAACTCACCCTTCGGCATGGCCTTGGTCGGCCAGGACTTCTATGTAGCTGACACCGACCGGCTTTTGCGTTTCAAGTACCAGTCGGGGGCAACTGAACTGAGCGGCGAAGGCCAGGTGGTCACCGACCTGCCAGGCGGCACCCTCAACCACCACTGGACCAAAAATGTAATCGCCAGCGCGGACGGCAAGAAGCTGTACGTGACCGTGGGCTCCAACAGCAACGTGGGTGAAAACGGCCTAGATCAGGAAGAAGGCCGCGCGGCCATTTGGGAAGTAGACGCCGCCACCGGCAACAAGCGGCTGTTCGCCACCGGGCTGCGTAACCCCAACGGCATGGCCTGGGAACCCCAGACCGGCAAGCTGTGGACGGCCGTCAACGAACGTGACGAAATCGGCAGTGACTTGGTGCCCGACTACATCACCTCGGTCAAAGACGGCGCCTTCTATGGCTGGCCTTACAGCTATTACGGCCAGCACGTAGACGCTCGGGTACAGCCCGGCAAGCCAGAGATGGTGCAAAAGGCGATCGCCCCGGATTACGCGGTAGGTCCCCATACCGCTTCGCTGGGCCTGACCTTCGCTCAAGCCAACCAGTTGCCAGCGCCTTTCGACCATGGGGCCTTTATTGGCCAGCACGGTTCTTGGAACCGCAAGCCCCACAGTGGCTATAAAGTGCTGTTCGTGCCCTTTGCCAATGGCATGCCCACTGGCCAGCCGGTGGACCTGCTCACTGGGTTCCTCAATGACAAGGGCGATGCCCAGGGCCGCCCGGTGGGGGTGATCGGAGATAACAAAGGCGGGCTGCTGGTGGCCGATGACGTGGGCAACAAGGTGTGGCGTGTGACCAAACAGTAAGGGTTGTGACCGTTCGCCGCCCCTGCTTGGGGGGCGCGAGCTGACTGACGCGCTGCTGGCCTACTGAGTGCTCATGGCGGTTTGCGCCAGGCGCTCAGGCTGTATCACCCGCTTGGCATCTAGATAGGCCTTCTGCCAATAGGGCTTGTTCAGGTAATCCAGGCGCACCGTGCCCCCGGTTCTGGGGGCATGCACGAAGCGCCCCTCCCCCACATAGATACCTGCGTGGCTCACCTGTCCACGGCCCTGGGTGGCGAAGAATACCAAGTCACCTGAGCGCAAGGCGCCGCGGTCGATGCTCGGCGCCCGCATGCTGATCATTTCTCGGGTAGAGCGTGGCAAGGCGATACCGGCTGCGTCTCTGTACACAAAACCGATCAAACCGCTGCAATCGAACCCAGAGTCCGGCGTGTTACCGCCCCATCGGTATGGGGTACCAACCAAGCCAATCGCCCGAAACAACACGTCGTCAGCTTTGACGGTGGAGTAATCCGCGGGGTTGAGAATAATGGGCCGAGGCGCCACCAGGGCCACGGGCGCGGGTGCCGGCGGTGGGCTGGAGCATGCCGCCAGCAAGGCCAGGGGGGCCAGTGCCAGCGTGTGCAAACGGATGAAGGCCATGGGCAGGGGTTCCGAGTTCAACTGCTGCTCAAGAGTAGCGCTTAACTCGCTGTTTTCAAAAAAAAAGGGTAGCGAAAGCGTGACCGCTCGTCGCTACCCTTCGTGTCGGTTTGTGACTACCTGCGGGCCAGTTCCGATGTAGGCGCCATGGCAAGCATGCGCTTGGCCTCGATGTAGGTTTTGCTCCAGTAGGTGTCGCCCAGGCGATCGACCCGCACGCCACCGCTGCGGCGGCTGCTGGAGTGGATGAACTGATCGCCGCCCAGGTAGATGCCGGCGTGGCTTACCTGGCCACGACGGCCGCTGGTTCCGAAGAACAGCACGTCACCGGGTTTGAGCTTGTTGCGGGCAACCAACGGGGCCTTGACGTTGATCATGTCACGGCTGGAACGCGGCAAGGTCATGCCGGCTTCTTCACGGAACAGGAAGTTGATAAAGCCGGTGCAGTCGAAGCCGCTCTCGGTAGTACCACCGAACTGGTAACGCGTACCGATCAGGGACTTGCCCCGCTCCAAGATGCTGTCGGCGAGCAAGGGCAGCTTGTAGGGCCCATTGCGGCTGAACGCTTGAAGGTCGTCTTTATCAGTGAGGTCTTCTTCATCGAACAGCGCGACGTTGCTACGGGCCATTGGATGAGGCTGAACCAGTGGGGCGCGTTCGGCGGTAACGGGGGCGGCCACCTGCTGTTGCGAAACAGTAGATTGGGCTGCGCAGCCGAACAGCAGGGTAACGAGTGCAAGGGGCACGAGGGGTGCTAAGCGCTTGAGCATGGGCACGACCGTGGCTAGAAAGTGGAAGAAGGCGCGAATATGCCCGCTATCAGTATTATTTGCAAATTTTATAGAACATTTTGTGACTTCTGCTGCCGAGCCGTCGATCTAAGGCGGGATTTTCACCCAAGGGAAAACTGGCGCCCTTTTGACGCCTTGTAACCTATTGATTTTAAAAAATAAATCTAAAGTGACAGAGCAACTATCTGTATTTTCCGCACTATTCTACGAACGGACGCCATTCCAGTGAACTCCCTGTAAACCCTAGGCGATACAGAAATACTATCGAGAATGAGCATTTGTTTCGCGCCAGATACTTGGCGGCGTTAGTTTAAGGAAATAAAAAAGGCCACCCCTGCCGGCGGTAAGGCCAAAGGGCCATGGACCGCCTACCAGCCGAGGGTTTCTTTGAGGAAGGGAATGGTGAGTTTGCGCTGTGCTTGTAACGAGGCTTGGTCAAGGCGTTCCAGCAGGTCGAACAACGCACTCATGCTACGGCTGCCACGGGTAAGGATGAAATGCCCCACCTCATCGGTCAGGTGCAAGCCACGGCGTGATGCCCTTAATTGCAGTGCACGCAGCTTGTCTTCGTCTGACAGCGGCCGCATTTGGAACACCAGGGCCAGGGTAAGGCGCGATTTGAGGTCTGCCAGCTTCACAGGCAGTTCCCGCGGGGAATGAGAGGCAGCGATCAGCAAACGCCGGCCACTGTCCCGCAAGCGGTTGAACAAATGAAACAACGCCTCTTCCCACTCAGGCTTGCCGGCAATCACTTGCAGGTCGTCCAGGCAGACCAGTTCGTACTGGGCCAAGTAGTCCAGAATGCCTACCCCCCGTTCCAGCAGGTCGGCAAGAGGCAGGTAAACCGCCGGCTGGCCTTGCTGCTCCATGCGCAAACAGGCCGCTTGCATCAGGTGCGTGCGCCCTACCCCGGGCTTGCCCCAGAGGTAAATCAGGCTTTCGGTCCAACCCGCGTCGGCATCGCACAACCGCTCGACATAGCCCAGCGCCGCGGCATTGGCCCCAGGGTAATAGTTGACGAAGGTGGCGTCATCGCGCAGGCGCACACCCAGCGGGAGTTGGATCGGCTCTTTCATGCGGCCCGGGGTTACGCCTCAGCTCAAAGGGGGCAAATTCTAGCGGCTTGGCTGCAGGCTGCAAGCGCCATGCGCGGCGCGCCTGGGGCACGCCGCCGCGAAAGGGCCTAAAGCTGAGGGTCTTCGCCGCCGTCATAGAGGTCCGACTGCTTATACAGCACATGCATATGACGAATCAGCACCATGATGACCGCAGCCACTGGCAAGGCCAACAAGATGCCAGTAAAGCCAAACAGCTCACCCCCGGCCAGAATGGCGAAGATTACCGCCACCGGGTGCAAGCCAATGCGATCACCTACCAGCAGAGGCGTGAGCACCATACCCTCCAAGGCCTGACCAATGGCGAACACCGCACCAATGGCCGCCAGGTGCCAACCATCGAGCCCAAACTGAAACAGCCCCGCTGCCAAGGCGGCGGTGATGCCGGTGATAAAGCCCATATAAGGCACGATGGACGCAAGGCCCGCGATCACCCCTACCAGCAAGCCCAATTCCAACCCCGTGAGCATCAAGCCCACTGAATAAATACCGCCCAGCGCCAGCATCACCATCAATTGCCCGCGAACGAACGCACCCAGCACTTCGTGGCATTCCTGAGCCAGGGCCACGATCCGCGCCTCCCGCTGGCGAGGCAACAGGCCACGAATTTTGGCCATCATCAGGTCCCAATCGCGCAGCAGGTAGAAACCCACTACCGGAATCAGGACCAAGTTGGCCAACCAGCCGATAAGCGCCAGCCCCGAGGCAGTAGCCCTGGCCAGCACTAAACCGACGATATCCGTGGTTTGCCCCATGTGGGCAGAGATGGCCTGTTTGATTTTATCGAATTTCCAGAAGCCTTCGGCCAGCCCCAATCGAGCCTGTACCCACGGCAGAGCCACCTCTTGCAGCCAGTCCAGGAACGCCGGGGTCAGCTCATACAAACGCACCAGTTGTTTGGCCAGCATCGGGATGACCACAATCAGCGCCACCAGCACGATCACCGTGAACAGCACGAACACCACCACCACCGACAACGTGCGGGAGAGTTTCAGCCGCTCCAGCCTGTCCACCAAGGGGTCGCCCAGGTAAGCGATAAGCATACCTACCAAAAAAGGCGAGAGAATGGCGTGAAGTTCGAACACTAGCGCGCATAGCACCACCGCCGCGCCTATCCAGAACCACTGCTTTTTGTCTGCCATGACCGCGCTCACCAGTGGAACCTCAGCGGTTCAGGGCCGGGCGCTACAGGCGGCGCGCCTGGTACCGGCGCCGAGGCAGGCATAGCCGGCTCGGGCGCTACCGCGGGGGCAGACTCCTGTAGCCGCGCCAGCCCCAGCTGTGCCCGCACTTGTTCGGCACTGGCCGACACATGATAAAGCGCCACGTCCCCGGCCACGTATTGCAAGCGACCGCCCAGGTTATCTAGCACGCGAGTCAACTCAGCGTAACGCTCCAGGGTCATGCCTTGCACTTCTACCGCCAGCTCGCCAGTGGAACCGGGCTTGACCACATACCGTGGCGCCAGGCGCTGGGTCACCGCCAGCAGGATCGCATCGGCCAAGGCTGCTTGGTCAGCGCCCTGGGCGGTACCTTGTTCATGCTGGTTGCCCAGCCACAGGCGCCACTTGGCCTGCCACTTGTCACCGTCCTCGGTGGCGTGTACGGCAAGCAGGGCATCGGCGCCATAACGGCCGGAGACCGCTTGCAAGGCGGCCGGGTCGCTGCCTTCGAGGTTTTTGGCCGTGGCCGCCAGCTGCTCTTGCAGATCGGCGATGGGCAATTTGACCGGCAGCCCCCGATGTTTGGCGGCCAGGCGCAGGGGCGCGGCACTGGGCTGCGCATCGCCTGCCAAGGACGTACCTCCAGGGGTTTCGCTAAGCCACCACACCAGCAGGGATGGGCGGTTTGCCCCCCAGGTAGCCAGGCCGGCCTGACGCAGGGCTTTATCCGTGCTCACAGGGTCGAAATCTACCTGCAGCGCCTGGGGCGGCCCTGCCTGGTAACCGAACTGGCTGATGATCTGTTGCGGGTCTTTGCGCACGGCCGCAAGGCCAACCCCCGCGTAAGCCTTGGGGTCGCCAGTCAAGCGCAGCACCAGGGTTTCCAGGGCACGTTGGGTAGCCTGGCTGCGTTCTTCGGCGGCCTGGCTGGCCACCGGCTCGCTCACCTGGTACAGGTTGGTCACCGTCTCGCCCCAGGCGCCCAGGTGGGCAAAACAGAATAATGAAGCAAGCAAAGCGGGGCGCAGGCGCATGGGTTAGGTTCCAAAAGGCTGGGGTACTGAAGTGACTGGGACACACTTTCCCGTAAAACATTCGACCTGCCAACCATCACATAGCCGTCGATCGTAGCAAGACGCGTCCAGCACGGGCATTGGAAGCCCGTGGCGGGCGCGCCTGGCCCTGTTCTGGCCTGATCAGGCCAAGCCTGATAAAATCGCGCGCCTTCGCAGACCCTTGTGGTTATTTCTGAATCGCCCCTTTTCAAAGGCCTGGATCATGAGCAAGCAACCTTCCCTGAGCTACAAGGACGCCGGTGTGGATATCGACGCCGGTGAAGCGCTGGTCGAACGCATCAAAGGCGTGGCCAAGCGTACCGCGCGGCCTGAGGTGATGGGGGGCTTGGGCGGCTTCGGCGCCCTGTGCGAAATCCCGGCCGGCTATAAACAGCCCGTACTGGTGTCCGGTACCGATGGCGTGGGCACCAAGCTGCGCCTGGCACTGAACCTGAACAAGCACGACAGCATCGGCATCGACCTGGTGGCCATGTGCGTGAACGACCTTGTAGTCTGCGGCGCCGAGCCTTTGTTCTTTCTTGACTACTACGCCACCGGCAAGCTCAACGTGGACGTCGCCACTACCGTGGTCACCGGCATCGGCGAGGGCTGCGAACAGGCCGGCTGCTCCCTCGTAGGCGGCGAAACTGCCGAGATGCCTGGCATGTACGAAGGCGAAGACTACGACCTGGCAGGTTTCTGCGTGGGCGTGGTGGAAAAAGCCGAAATCATCGACGGTTCCAAGGTTGCCGCTGGCGACGCGCTTATCGCCCTGCCCTCCTCGGGCCCGCACTCCAATGGCTACTCGCTGATTCGCAAGATCATCGAAGTGTCCGGCGCCGACATCGCCACCGAGCAGTTGGGTGGCAAGCCCCTGGCGGACCTGCTGATGGCACCCACCCGCATCTATGTAAAGCCCCTGCTCAAGCTGATTGCCGATACCAGCGCGGTCAAGGCCATGGCGCACATTACCGGTGGCGGCCTGCTGGACAACATCCCTCGCGTATTGCCCGCTGGCGCCCAGGCAGTCGTGGACGTAGCCAGTTGGGAGCGCCCGGCGGTATTCGACTGGTTGCAGCAGCACGGCAATGTGGACGAAACCGAAATGCACCGGGTACTGAACTGCGGCGTGGGCATGGTGATCTGCGTGGCGCAAGGCGACGTGCAACGCGCGCTGGACGTGCTCAAGGCCGAAGGCGAGCAACCGTGGGTCATCGGTGAAATCACCAGCGCCGCCGAAGGCGCCGCGCAAGTCGAGCTGAAAAACCTCAAGGCTCACTGATGCGCGAGCCGTGCAATCTGGTGGTCTTGCTGTCGGGCGCCGGCAGCAACCTTCAGGCAATGATCGATGCCTTTGCCCAAGGCGACACGCCGGTACGCATCCGCGCGGTGATCACCAACCGGGCCGATGCCCTTGGCCTACGGCGCGCCCAGGCCGCTGGCATCGATACCGCCGTGCTGGAGCATCACGGTTATGCTGGGCGGGAAGCGTTCGACCAAGCGCTGATGGCGCTGATCGACAGCTTCGATCCCCACCTGGTGGCCTTGGCGGGCTTCATGCGCATCCTGACTCCCGCCTTCGTGCGCCACTACCACGGCCGCCTGCTGAACATTCACCCCTCCCTGCTGCCCCGTCACAAAGGCCTGCACACCCATCAACGTGCCCTCGAAGCGGGCGACAGCGAACATGGCTGCAGCGTACACTTCGTGACCGAGGAACTCGATGGGGGGCCCTTGGTCGTACAGGCTGCCGTCGCCGTAGCGGCGCACGACACGCCCACGTCCCTGGCCCGCCGTGTCCATGCTCAAGAACACCAGATCTACCCACTGGCGGTACGCTGGTTCGCCGAGGGCAGGCTCTGCCTTGGTAGCCAAGGCGTGCTGTTCGACGGCCAACCCCTCGCCGCCACTGGCCATTTGATCCGCCCATAGGAGACCGTATGCGTCGTGCCCTGATGTTCGCCCTGGCCCTGCTCACGCTACCTTGCGTGCAGGCCGCGGACCTTAAGCCTTTTTCCGCCAGTTATACCGCTGACTGGAAGCAATTGCCCATGAGCGGCACCGCCGAGCGCAGCCTTAGCGCCAACACCGACGGTACGTGGAGCCTGCAGTTCAAGGCCTCCATGATGATTGCAAGCCTCAGCGAAACCAGCACCTTGAAGGTAGACAAAGGCACCTTGCTGCCGGTGGCCTACCACTTCGAACGTGGCGGCCTGGGCAAAGCCAAGAAGGTAGACCTGGGCTTCGATTGGGCCGCCAAGAAGATCAGCGGCACCGACCGGGGCGACCCTATCAACCTGCCCCTCAACCGTGGTGTGCTGGACAAAAGCAGCTATCAGCTGGCGCTGCAGCACGATGTGGCCGCCGGCAAAAAAAGCATGAGCTATCAAGTGGTGGATGGCGATGAGATCGATACCTATGACTTCCGGGTGCTAGGTGAAGAGAAGGTTGCCACCAAGGCCGGCTCCATTGATGCCATCAAGGTAGAGCGCGTGCGCGACCCCACCCAGAGCAAGCGCGTGACCGTCCTCTGGTTCGCCAAGAGCTGGGATTACCTGCTGGTGCAACTGCAGCAGATTGAAACCGATGGCAAGGAATACACCATCATGCTGCAGGACGGCACCGTGGATGGCCGTCAGGTCAAAGGCAACTGACGTGAATTCGGGCGCGGCGGTGGCATAAACCTCGCGCCTGGCCTTTCTAAATTAATCTTCACGCGCCTTCATCTACCGCGACATTCTGTCGCAGCCCCCGCCAACGCTGGCTTTGAGCGATTCTCAAGAAAGCTGCAACGCACCGTTGCGCCGCCAGCCTGTTCCCTGCGCTTACGAACGCTCCTATAACGGAAGCCTGTACTGGTTACGGCAAACGAAAGGAGTAACAGCATGACTGTGAAAGTAAGCGAACGTGACGATACCCGTATGTCCCACGAAGGCGTGGCCGCCGGGGTGCGGATTTGGGATGTGTACCAGCAAGACCTGCTCGTAGGCATGTTCCATAGCGAACACGATGCAGTGGCGTACCAACGCGAGTTGGAGCAAAGCGAGGCGGCCCGCGACGCGTTGACCAACCATTGATGACGCACTGGGGTGACCTGTTCAACTGAGCCATTAGCCCACGTTCACAACAGCGTCGCCCCCGGCCACCGCCCCTGTTCGACCAGAGCGCGGACTACATCGCGCATCACTACCCTGACGGCCAGGGCCGCGGGTGACAGTTCCTCGTCAGGCAAACTGGCAAGAATATTACGCCGCATCAAATGCCGATCATGGATATGCACCACGCGCAGGCCAGCGTTGGCCGAGCGGGCAGCGGCGGCACCTGGTTGCAAGGTTGCGGCCACCCCTGCGCGCACCACGTCCATCAAGGTCGACAAGCCATCAATTTCCATCACCACGTTCAAGCGCATGCCCGCTGCTTCGAAGGCGGTTGCCAAGGTCGCGCGCAGGCCATGGCGGGTGCTGGGCAGCACCAGGGGAATACTGCCGATCTGGGCCAGGCTAAGCGCCTCGCCCGCGGGTATGCCGGGCAAGCCTGGCGCGTACAGCAGGGTGACGGCTTCATCGAGCATCGGCAGTAGCGTCCAGCGGCCGGCGGTGTCGGCATGGAACACCACCGCAAGATCCAATTGCCGAGCATTGAGTTGAATCGCCAGATATCCCGAGAGCATTTCCACCAGGTGAAGCTGGATGTCGGGGTAGCGCGCGCGCATGCCTTCGATCAAGGGCACCGCGAGTACGCTGGCGGTAGTAGGCGGCAAGCCCACGCTCACGTAACCCTGCATGCGCCCGCGCTGGGCGGCCTGCACGGCCGCCTCGGCCTGGCGCAGGGTCAACTGGGCGTGATGGAGGAAAGCAAACCCCGCCGCCGTGGGGCTCACGCCGCTGGAGGTGCGATTAAGCAAGCGGGTAGCCAATTCGTCTTCCAGCTTGCTCATTTGCTGGCTCAGGGCGGATACACCGACGCCTAACTCCAGGGCCGCGCGGCCCAGGCTGGTCATCTCGACCACCTTGACGAAATACCGCAGTTGGCGCAGTTCCACGGAAGGTCCTCGAAAATGACAAGGCTTAGCTTCAGCGCTCGCGCCCTAAGATACAAGGCTAAGCCTTTAGTAAAACTAAAGCCCTACCCTCCCAAGCGGGCTTTCGCCCTATGCCTGGTGCCTCTAGTGTGCGCTCACTCGCCCGCCGGGTTCGGTGCGCGGTAGTGAATCGAGGACAACCGATGGTAGATGTTTTGGTCATTGGCGGCGGCAACGCGGCCCTGTGCGCCGCGCTGATGGCGCGCGAGGCAGGCGCCAGCGTAATGGTGTTGGAGGGTTCGCCCAAAGCCTGGCGTGGTGGCAACTCCCAACACACCCGCAACCTTCGCTGCATGCATGACGCGCCTCAAGATGTATTGATCGAGGCCTACCCTGAAGAAGAATACTGGCAAGACCTGCTAAAGGTCACCGGCGGCCTGACTGATGAAAAGCTTGCACGCATCGCCATCCGTGCGTCTTCGTCTTGCCGGGACTGGATGCGCGCCCACGGCGTGCATTTTCAGCCGCCGCTGTCAGGCGCACTGCACGTGGCCCGTACCAATGCGTTCTTCATGGGCGGCGGCAAGGCCCTGATCAACGCCTATTTTCGCAGCGCCGAACGCTTAGGCATACAGATTCGCTACGACGCCCAGGTGACGGACATCGAGCTTGACGGCGATCGGTTCGTAGCCGCGCACATCGGCGCGCGGGAGGTAGAAGGTGCGCGGCTGCCTGCCGAACGTATCGAGGCACGCGCCTGCGTGCTGGCCGCAGGCGGGTTTGAGTCCAACCGGGAATGGCTGCGCGAAGCCTGGGGCCAGAACGACCGCGGCGAATGGCCCTCGGACAACTTTTTGATTCGCGGCACGCGCTTCAATACCGGCGTATTGCTGCGGCGCATGCAAGGCCTGGGGGCAGACATCATCGGCGACCCTACCCAGGCACATATGGTAGCCATTGATGCACGCGCGCCGCTGTATGACGGTGGCATTTGCACCCGCATCGACTGTGTATCCCTAGGGGTGGTGGTCAACCGTGACGGCTTGCGCTTCTATGATGAAGGGGAGGATTTCTGGCCCAAGCGCTACGCCATATGGGGCCGCCTGGTAGCCGGGCAACCCAACCAACAGGCCTATTCGATCATCGACCACCAAGCTATCGGCCATTTTATGCCGCCGGTGTTTCCCGGCACACAGGCCAACACCCTGGCGGAACTGGCGCGGTTGCTGGAGCTGCCAGAAGCCACTTTCGTCCAGACAGTTGAAGACTACAACCGCGCCTGCCAAGTTGGCAGCTTCGACCACACCTCCCTGGATGACTGCCACACCCAAGGCTTGTCGCCCGCTAAAACCCACTGGGCGCGGCCGCTGGTCAAGCCGCCGTTCTACGCCTACCCGCTCAAGCCTGGGGTGACCTTTACCTACCTGGGTTTGGCCACGGATGAGACCGCCGCGGTGCACTTCAATGGCAGGCCCAGCCCGAACCTGTTCGTGGCTGGCGAGATGATGGCCGGCAATGTGCTGGGCAAGGGCTATACCGCCGGCATCGGGATGGCCATCGGCACCGCCTTTGGCCGCATCGCCGGGGTTCAAGCCGCTGCCTCCGTGGGGTTCAGCCCCTCCCCCCTGCGTTTGGAACCCCGCCATGCAACTATTTGACCCAAAAGCGCCTGGCGCCTTGATACCTGTGCTCAACCTGCAAGAAAGCGAAGTGCAGCGGCAGATGACTGTCTGCAATGCTTGCCGCTACTGCGAGGGGTTTTGCGCGGTATTCCCGGCCATGACCCGGCGCCTGACCTTCAACCAGGCCGACATCCACTACTTGGCCAACCTCTGCCACAACTGCGGCGCCTGCCTCACCTCATGCCAATACGCCGCGCCCCATGAGTTCGCCATCAATGTACCCAAGGCCATGGCCAAAGTGCGCCTTGATACCTATACGGAATTCGCCTGGCCTCGCCCCCTAGGGGTGCTGTACCAGCGCAATGGCCTGACCCTGGCGCTGGCGGTCGGGGGTGGGTTGGCGTTGTTCCTGTGTTTGACCCTGATGCTGATGGGTAACCTCTACACGCCTATTGCTGGGGGCAATTTTTATGGGATATTCCCCCACAACACCCTGGCCCTGATGTTCAACGCGGTATTTGGTTTTGCGCTGCTGGCGCTCAGCATGGGCGTACGGCGCTTCTGGCGCACCGTATCACCGGCACAGGCGCCTTTACCGCTCAAAGCCAGCGCGGCTCTGGAGGCCAGCAGCAATGCCGCGCAATTGACCTACCTGGATGGCGGCCACGGCCAGGGCTGCACTAACGCCGACGACAAGTTCACGCTGTGGCGCAAGCGCTTCCACCATGCCACCTTCTACGGCTTCATGCTGTGCTTTGCCGCCACCTTCACCGCGACGCTGTACCACTACCTGCTGGATTGGTCGGCGCCCTACCCCGTGTTCAGCCTGCCGGTGATGCTGGGTGTGATTGGCGGCATTGGCCTGTTGGTCGGCCCGTCTGGCCTGCTGTGGCTGCACCTTCGGCGCAACCCGGAACAAGGCGATGCGAATCAAAAGCCCATGGACTGCGGCTTTATCGCCCTGTTGCTGCTGGTCAGCGCCAGTGGCCTGGCGTTGCTGGCCTTTCGTGAAAGCGCCGCACTGGGCGTGTTGCTGGCCGTCCACCTTGGGCTGGTCATGGCGTTCTTCCTGACCATGCCCTACAGCAAGTTCGCCCACGGGGTGTTTCGTAGCGCCGCGCTATTTAAATACAACATCGAAAAACGCCAACCCAACCCGATCAACGCTGGCAGCGATTGATTCAACTGGGCTGATTCCTGCTCATCACGATAACAATAACGAGTGCAACTCAAGCCATGATGACTACACACCTAGAAACCACAGGCTCGCGCGCATCCAAATTCGGCGCCATTATCCGGGTCACCAGTGGCAACTTTCTCGAGCAGTTTGACTTTTTCCTGTTCGGGTTTTACGCCACCTACATCGCCCAAACGTTCTTCCCCGCCACCAGCGAGTTCGCCTCACTGATGATGACCTTCGCAGTGTTCGGGTCGGGCTTTTTGATGCGCCCGCTGGGTGCCATCGTACTGGGTGCGTATATCGATAAAGTGGGCCGCCGCAAGGGGCTGATCGTCACCCTCTCGATCATGGCCTGCGGCACGGTGCTGATTGCGTTGGTGCCAGGCTACGCTACCATTGGCGTAGCCGCGCCTTTCCTGGTACTGCTCGGGCGGTTGTTGCAAGGTTTTTCCGCTGGGGCAGAACTGGGCGGTGTGTCGGTGTACCTGGCAGAAATCGCCACCCCGGGGCATACCGGCTTTTACACCAGTTGGCAGTCCGCCAGCCAGCAGATCGCGATCATCCTGGCCGCGGCCCTGGGCTATGCCATCAGTACCCTGATGCAAGCCAGTGAAATTGCCGCCTGGGGATGGCGGGTACCGTTTTTCATTGGGTGCGTGATCATCCCGTTCATTTTTATCATCCGCCGCTCGCTGCAAGAAACCGAAGCATTCAAGGCACGCGCCCATCACCCTAGCACCCGCGAAGTGTTCCGCTCGATGCGAGACAATTGGCGCACGGTACTGGCCGGCGGCTTACTGGCCTCGATGACCACCACCACTTTTTACCTGATCACGGTGTACACTCCGACATTCGGCAGAAGCGTGCTGCACCTGAGCACTACCGATAGCCTGGTGGTCACCCTGTTCGTTGGCCTGACCAACTTTATCTGGCTGCCCATTGGCGGCGCGCTGTCTGATCGGATCGGCCGGCGTCCGTTATTGCTGGCCATTTCCCTGTTGTGCATCTTCACCGCCTACCCAGCCATGCATTGGCTCGCGGCAGCCGCCAGCTTCGAGCGGCTGTTGGCCGTACTGATGTATTTTTCGTTCTTCTTCGGGATGTACAACGGCGCGATGGTGGCGGCACTGACTGAAGTGATGCCCCAGGAAGTGAGAGTAGTGGGCTTCTCACTGGCGTTTAGCCTGGCGACCGCGGTGTTTGGCGGCTTTACCCCAGCGATGTCGACCTATCTGGTGCAACTGACCGGTGACAAGGCGTCACCGGCTTATTGGCTGATGTTCGCTGCGGTGTGCGGATTGTCAGCAACCCTGGTGCTGTACCGGCAGCGGCGGCAAGCGGTGGTGGCCAAGGCTGTCTAGTTTCGGTCGGCGCGGCCCCTATTCGCCAGCTTTGCTGGCTCTTATCAAACAAAACGCTTTGATTTAAAAGACTAAATCACCCTGCTTTAACTAGCGCTGTGCGCGTTGGACGGCGAAGCCGTCCCCGTGCACAGGACTCACAGACACCGCAGACTGCGCCTCGGAGCGGCCGAGCGCAGGTGCGGCGTAGTTGGGTGTCCGCCGTGGATGGCGGGTGAGCATTACAGGCCAGCATTGCGCATGATCGTGTCCCCATCCAAGGGGCCCCCCAGGTCCAGATTCATGCCCACTTGCGGAGGCGCCGTTGCAGCGCTTGGCTGAACAGAGGCAGCCAAGGCAGCGGCGGCTTGAGCGGCGGTTGGCGTAGGCGCGGTGGTGGACGCAGTGGCCGCGGCGGGCGCAGGCGCAGGTGCCGACGCACGAAGAGCACCAGCGGCAGGAGCGGGCCTGCTGGAACTGGCAGCAACACTGGTTGGCGCGGCGGTTGGTCGGCCCACGGGCACTTTGCCAAGGCGGGCTTGAGTCAGGGCTGCCGCATGGCTTTGCAAAGAGCTCGCCACTGGCGCTGGCGCAGGTCGGTTCGCAGGGGCGGCTGTCGGCCGGGCCGGGGTAGGCTGGGCGGAATTGCCTGGGGCAGTAGGCCCCGCAGGCCCCGGCGCGCTGCCGGAACCGCTTGTTATGCCCTGCGCTTGCGCCGGTGTCACCGTCACGTTGACCCCCCCTTGCACACCGGCCGCCTGAGTGGTTCCAGTTTTCAATGCGGCGCGTGCAGCTCGGTTAGGGGCGTGGGCACCGTAGGTCCTGTTGGTCGCATCGTAGGTCAAGCCAAACATGGCCGCAGTGCCAGCGTTGTTCAGGAATTGAGACACCGCCGGCGAGACCTTGCCCCTGGTCACGCTGTCTATCGCCAGGGGCACGGCACCTGAAATATTGTTCCAGCTCAAGCGCGCAGGAGAGTGATCCAGCAGGCGCTCATAGTCCTTGAGCGGGAACATCTTTTTGACCTCGGTCTGCAACTGCTGGGTATCGCCCACTTGTTTCACGTTAGCTTCTTTGCCCCGGTAAGCATCCACGGTTTCGATGGCCGTGTTAAACAGCGCGCGTACACTCGCCACCGTGTTGATCGCGCTGTTGAGCGCCGCGCCGGTCAAGGGTTTACCGTGCTCATCATTCACTGCTGGGCCCGCCACGGTTTGCCCCGCGGGCAAGGCTTGGCCAATCACCGCATCTTGCAGGTAGCCCGTGGCCAGGGTCATGGCCGAGTAGGTCCAGGCATTGGCGTGCATGTTATCGGCGTTGACCCCATGGGTGGCCGTGCCCTTGGTACTTTTGGTGGTGGCGATGGTCGCCTGCGCGGTTTCGCGGGTGACGGCATAAGTCAGGTTGCGCAGCTGTGTGGCCAGCACCCGGGCGGCCAAGGCGCCATCGCCGTGGCTATGGCTCAGCGCGGACATCACCAGGAAGGCGGCGTCGGCCAGCATCTCGTTGCGCGTTACATTGCGCGAGTCGCTATTGTGTTCGGCTGTGAGCGCGGCCTTTTCAGCGGGTGTTTTGGCCTGCCACTCTTGGTCGCTCAGGCCGAAATGGCCCCGCACCCCCACTTCCGGGTTCGGGTGTTGCAGGCGAGAATGGCGATAGAGGTTCGCCGCTATCTTGCCTGCAGACACCGCCACTTGGGCGGTCATCATTCCCGCAACGCCGCCCTTCTCCTGAAGTGCTGGCAGCATGGCATTGTAGGCATGCATAAACACTTCTTCGCGGGCGAAGGTAGTGGCCCCGCAGGTAATCAGTTGTTGCACACCGTGCCCGGCCATGGCGCCAAGGGTGCGCGCCGAAGGCAGGCTACTGCGTGTGTCGTCGAGCAGCATGCCGCCGGTGGCCAATGCCGAGTTACCGGCGTTGTGCAAGCGGTCCGCCCAGGTGGGTCGTTGCTGCCCCGCATTGCCGGCGTTGCCCGTGCCCGTATTGCCTGCTGGGGGTTGTTGCGCGATGGGCAGGTAGGGGGAAGCACTGTGGTTATTGCTAACGCCGCCGACCATTAGGCATTACTCCCGTTCAAACGCTTGCCTGGGGTAGCGCCAGGCCGCTGATTGCTGTCAATGCCCACCGCTAGCGTCACGAAACCCGCCAGCCAGCTCGCCAGGTCGTTGCCATTGAGCCCAGTGCTGTCCCAGCGTGCTTGCAGGCTTGCGCCAGCGGGTGCCAGGGCAACGCCACAGTGGGCGCCGGTCATCAAATACAGGTTGCTCTGCAAGGCCGCGCCGCGTTGCTCGGCGCTGTTTAGGGCAACCGCCACCGGCGTGCTGAGCAGCAGGTGGCGTTGGTCAGGGTCGGCGATGATGTCGATGTAGCGATCGTTCACCTTGAGCGAGCCCACGCTACCAAAGGCCCGGCCTGGCAGCGGCACTTGCAGGGCAGTGAAGGCCTGCTCGAGCAAGCGGCGGTGCCACTGGTCGTTGATCTGCTGCTCAGCGATGGCGTCGACTTTCTCGCCCAGCTGCGCCAATTGCGAGTTAGCCGGGGCCATATCCGGCGAGGGCTGTTCGGGAGGATTTTCGCTGGCCTGGGCGGCGGCTATCAGCGTGACCAGCAGGCTGGCGCCCAGCGCTTGCATCTGCTCAATGGCCTCGATCAGCGCCTGGCTGTCGTTATGGTGGTAGAAGGGTAACTGCTTGACCAGCAGCGTGGCGCCGCTTGCATCCTGGGCCCACACACAGGTGTCCAGGGCCATGCTCACGCAATTGGCGCGCAGCAGGGCCTCGCTCCACAGCAAAGGGCTGATCCCGGTCGGCGGTTGGATGAACCCCAGCAAGGACCACCTGGGCGGTTCCTCTTGTTGGCGGACCATCAGCACGTTCAAGGGTGACAGCGTCAGCATGCCGTAGCCTGCGAAGGTTGCGGCTGCCTGGGGTGATAGCCCCAATGCGCGGGCAACTTCGGTCAGCCAGGCGCGGGTGTCGTCCCCCAGTGGCGGCAGACCGTTGAGCGTGGTGTCGGCGGGCGCCTTGCGGGCCTGGGGCGAGCGCGGCGGGGTAGAAAAACGCAGGTTGGGGTCTGCAAGCATGAGATCACCAATCGGTCAGCGCCTATTTCTAAAGCGCCCTGGCACATGGCCAAGCCGCCACCAAGGGCGTTACAAGTAGGCAGGGCATGTTCGTAGGTCTGTGTGGTGCCAGCAGACGATTGGTTCCCTGCCCGGCACTACATTGCACTACATTGCTGTACTGCCCGCATGCGCCGAGGAACCAGCCCGGTGCTGGCGCCACACTGGGGCGTCCGGTTCAAGGTACTCGCGGCGGTCATGCCCCGCTCCTATGGTTCACCACGCTCCCCCATGACTTGGGCGTTACTGGTTGCGCTCAGCGCGGCAAACTGGGGTGTCTGACGCCTGACAACAACCTCGCGGTGCAGCTTTCGCGAGCTATCGCTCACTCCTACACCCTGAACCGCGCCCGAGGGTGGGACAGTGCGCAGGTCAGCCTGCAGGAGCCAGCCCAGCTGGCGAATCGACGCGCCTAATGGTGGGCTGGCGTTTTACCACATCAGGTCATCGGGGATTTTGTACGCGGCGTACGGATCGTCGCCTTCGGTTTCCTCGGTGGGCATATTAAGCAACACGATGCGCCTAGGCTCACGCTCCTGAACCTTCAGCGCGGCTTCGCGCGGGATCACTTCGTAGCCGCCCCCATGGTGGACAATGGCCAGGCTGCCGTTGGACAGCTTGCCGCGCATCAGGCTGTTGACCGACAGGCGCTTGACCTTCTTGTCGTCTACGAAGTTGTAGTAATCCTCGGTGGTGAGCTTGGGCAGGCGAGTGGCTTCCACCAACTGCTTGACCTGGGCGGCGCGGGCCTTGGCTTCGGCTTTTTCCTGCTGCTGACGGTTCAGCTCCTGGTCTTTGCGCAGCTTTTCAGCGGCGGCTTCCTGAGCCTGGCGCTTTTGCGTGTCGTCGGCCTCGGCCTGGCCTTTTTGCACCAGGCGCTTTTGCTTTTGCTGGTCCTTGGTGACCTGCTTGACTTGTTTCTGATTGACCAGGCCTGCCTTAAGCAGTTGGTCACGAAGGGAAAGGCTCATGGTTTCACTCACTCTCACTCAGCCAAGGCTGACCACGCGATTAGGCGCTATTTTGTTCCTGACATTTCGCTTCGGCCCAGAGTGCATCCAGTGCCTGAAGGTCGCAATCTTCAATGAGTTGCCCCCGCGTGCGCAACTGCTGTTCGATGTAACGAAAGCGCCGCTCGAATTTTGCGTTGGCGCCACGCAGCGCTTGCTCTGGGTCCAGCTTGAGCTTGCGCCCCAGATTGGCCACCGTAAACAGCAGGTCGCCAAGCTCATCGACGATGGTCTCGGGGCTGCCGCCCGCCATGGCGTGGCGCAGCTCGCCCAGTTCTTCCTGGACCTTATCCAGCACGGGCAAGGCGTCAGGCCAGTCGAAGCCTACCGCCGCTACTCGCTTTTGTAACTTCACCGCCCTGGCCAGCGCGGGCAAGGTCACCGGCACGTCATCGAGCAAGGAGAGCTGCTCGGGCGCTGGCGCTCGCTCGGCGCGTTCCTGAGCCTTGATCTCTTCCCAACGCTGCTTTACCTGAGCCTCGTCGAGCCGTTGCTGGTCCACCGGTGCGTACAGTTGCGCCGTGGGGAATACATGGGGATGACGGCGGACCAACTTGCGGGTAATGCCATCGACCACCTGAGCAAAATCGAAGCGCCCTTCTTCCTGAGCCAGTTGGGCGTAGTACACCACCTGGAAGAGCAAATCCCCCAACTCCCCGGGCAGGTGAGCGTAGTCCTCCCGCTCGATGGCATCAGCCACTTCGTAAGCTTCTTCAAGGGTAAAGGGCACGATACTGGCAAAGGTTTGCTTCAGGTCCCACGGGCAGCCGTGGTCCGGGTCCCGCAGGCGCGCCATCAGGTACAGGAGATCGTTCAGGCCATAAGGCTCGGTGGGCTGATTCATGGGGTGCGGTTACGCCGGGCTTCGATGATGTTGGGCAGTTGCGAGATACGGCCAAGCAGCCGACCCAAGGCGTCGAGCCCTGGAATTTCAATGGTCAGCGACATCTGCGCGGTGTTGTCTTCCTTGTTGGAACGGGTATTGACCGCCAGCACGTTGATGCGCTCGTTGAGCAAGACCTGGGAGACGTCACGCAGCAAGCCGGAGCGGTCGTAGGCGCGAATGACGATATCCACCGGGTAGGTAAGCACCGGCACCGGGCCCCAATTCACTTGGATGATCCGCTCAGGTTCCTTGGCGCCCAGTTGCAGCACCGAAGCGCAATCCTGACGGTGGATGCTGACTCCGCGCCCTTGGGTGATGTAGCCCACGATCGCATCCCCTGGCAGCGGCTGACAGCAGCCGGCCATCTGGGTCAACAGGTTGCCCACCCCTTCGATCTGGATGTCCCCGCGCTTGCCAGGTTTGTAGCCGGCGCTGGATTTGCGCGGCAGCAGGTCGAATTGCTCGTTGTGGGTACGATCCGGCTCGGCCAACTGCTGGGCGGCATTGACCAACGGGGCCAGGCGCAGGTCCCCCGCGCCCAGAGCGGCAAACATGTCCTCGGCGGTCTTGACGTTGGTTTTCTCTGCTAGCCGCTCGACGTCCACCTGGGGCAAGCCCAGCCGGCTAAGCTCACGCTCCAGCAGGCTGCGCCCGGCCGCCACGTTCTGGTCGCGGGCCTGAAGCTTGAACCAGTGAACGATCTTGGCCCGGGCGCGGGAGGTGGTGACGTAACCCAGGTTGGAGTTGAGCCAGTCCCGGCTGGGGTTGCCGTGCTTGCTGGTGATGATTTCGACCTGCTCGCCGGTTTGCAGGCTGTAGTTCAACGGCACGATCCGGCCGTTGATCTTGGCCCCTCGGCAGTTGTGACCGATCTCGGTATGCACCCGGTAGGCGAAGTCCAGCGGCGTGGCGCCTTTGGGGAGGTCGATGGCGTGGCCATCCGGGGTGAATACGTATACCCGGTCCGGCTCGATATCCACCCGCAACTGCTCGGCCAACCCGCCGATATCGCCCAGTTCCTCGTGCCATTCCAGCACTTGGCGCAGCCAGGAGATTTTTTCTTCGTAATGATTTGAGCTGGGTTTTACATCGGTGCCTTTATACCGCCAGTGGGCGCACACGCCCAATTCGGCTTCTTCGTGCATGGCGTGGGTACGGATCTGCACTTCCAGCACCTTGCCTTCAGGGCCGATGACCGCGGTATGCAGCGAGCGGTAACCGTTCTCCTTGGGGTTGGCGATGTAATCGTCGAACTCCTTGGGGATGTGCCGCCACAGGGTATGCACGATCCCCAGGGCGGTGTAGCAGTCCCGCACTTCCGGTACCAGCACCCGCACCGCGCGCACGTCGTAGATCTGGCTGAACTGCAGGCCCTTGCGCTGCATCTTGCGCCAGATGGAGTAGATATGTTTAGCGCGGCCGCTGATGTCCGCCTTGATGCCAGTGGCGGTGAGTTCGTATTCCAACTGGCTCATCACCTCGGAGATAAACCGTTCACGGTCCAGCCGCCGCTCGTGGAGCAAGGTCGCGATCTGTTTGTACTGGCCGGGCTCCAGGTAGCGGAAGGAGATGTCTTCCAACTCCCACTTGATATGACCGATGCCCAGGCGATGGGCCAAGGGCGCGTAGATGTCAAAGACTTCCCGGGCCACTCGTTGGCGCTTTTCTTCAGGGGCGTTCTTGACCGCGCGAATGGCGCAGGTACGCTCGGCCAGTTTGATCAAAGCCACGCGAACATCGTCCACCATGGCCACCAGCATCTTGCGCAGGTTATCGACCTGCACCTGGGAGCCCAGCACCAGGGATTGGCGTGGGCTGAGGCTGGCGCTGATGGCCGCCATGCGCAATACACCGTCGATCAGCTTGGCCACCACCGCGCCAAAGCGCTGGCCGACTTCCGCGAGGGACACCTTGCCTTCGCGCACGGCGCGGTAGATAACCGCTGCCACGAGTGAATCCTGATCGAGCTTGAGGTCGGCGAGAATTTCAGCGATCTCAAGCCCTGCCTGAAAGCTGGACGTGCCGTCGGCCCAGGAATGCTTGGCGGCGTGGGTGGGCACATCCAGGCCATGGGCGAACTGACAGGCGCTTTTCAACGCCTCCCGGTCCAGCGCCAGGTCGACGCTGACGATGTGATCAAGCCACGCCTCGAGGTTAACGCTGCCGTCTGTGTTGACCGGCTGTTGTGCTCTAACCTGTACCATGTTGCTTACCTTCCCTAGGCGGGCACCAAGCCCGCCCATGTTCGCTGGCTTTGACCTTCGCTACGCGCGAAGCTCGCCAGTCATACGGCCTGTGGGCCTTTTTCAAATAACGCCATCGCCTCGACATGGGACGTTTGCGGGAACATGTCGAGAACGCCAGCACGTTTCAAGCGATACCCCTGCTGCTGCAACACCAGGGTGTCTCGCGCCAGGGTGGCCGGATTGCACGATACATAGACAATGCGACGCACACCCAGCGAGGATATATGGCGAACTGTTTCAAAAGCGCCATCACGCGGCGGATCCAATAATACCCCAGAAAACCCACCCACGGCCCACTGCGCACCCTGCAGGGGCTCAGACAGATCGGCCTGATGAAAGGTCGCATTGCCCAGGCCGTTGCGTTGGGCATTGGCCGTGGCGCGCTCGACCATGCCGGCCACCCCTTCCACGCCCACAACTTGATCGGCCTGTTGGGCGAGGGGCAAGGCGAAATTTCCAAGGCCGCAGAACAGGTCCAGGATACGCTCCCCTGGCGCTGGCGCGAGCCAGTCCAACGCCTGGGCCACCATTGCCCGGTTTACCGCCTCGTTTACCTGCACGAAATCCCCGGGCCGATACGCCAGCTCAAGTGCCCAGGGCGCCAAGGGATAGCTCAACGAACCCTGCGGGTCATCCGCCACAGGCTCACCGCCCCCCTGCCACCACAGCTGCGCCCCATGCTGCGCGCAAAAGGCACGCAAGGCGGCTTGGTCGGCCTCGCTCAGGGGCGCGGTATGGCGCACCAACACCGCCGCGCAATCGCCAAAGAATAGCTCCACATGCCCGATGGCCTGTGGCGCGCTGAGCTGGCGCAACGTCTGCGGCAGCGCCTGGAAGATAGGCTGCAAGGGCTGTACCAGCACCAAGCACTGATCGATGTCCACAATCTGCTGACTGGCAGCGGCGCGAAACCCGACGTTCAGGTGCTGCTGTTTTGAATCCCAACGTACAGCCACGCGCGCCCGCCGACGGTAGGCAAACTCACTGCCCGCCAGTGGCGTTGCCCAGGCGTCCGGTTCGGTGCTGGCCACCTTAAGTAACTGCTCGGCCAATTGCCGTTGCTTTAGCGCCAGTTGGTCACTGTGGCTGATGTGCTGCACGGTACAGCCGCCGCAGCGGTCCACATAGGGGCATGGCGGTTCGCGACGCATGGCTGCAGGCTCCAGCACCCGTTCGGTTCTGGCCTCTACCACCTTACCGTGGGCACCTAGCACCCGGGCCTCTACCTCCTCCCCGGCCAGGGCGCCGGAAACGAACCAGGTACGGCCTTCGTTGAAGGCGATGCCCCGGCCATCGGCGGCCAACCGCTGAATGCTCAAACGCTGCTTTTTACCCACTGGCACCGCTGGCGAGCGTTGGCCGCCGCTGGGCACGAAGCGCAGCCCACTCTGTTTACGTGCCATCAGTCAGCGCATCGAACAGGCCGCTGGACAGGTAGCGGTCGCCACGGTCGCAGACGATTGCCACAATCACGGCGTTTTCCACCTCCTGGCTCAGGCGCAGCATGCCCGCTACCGCACCACCGGAGGACACACCGCAGAAGATGCCCTCTTCGCGGGCGAGCCGCCGCATGGTCTGCTCGGCTTCGTCTTGGCCCATATCGATGATCCGGTCTACCCGGTCGGCCTGGTAGATCTTGGGCATGTAAGCCTCCGGCCAGCGGCGTATGCCAGGAATGGCGGCGCCTTCCATAGGCTGAAGGCCTATGATCTGGACAGCTGGATTCTGCTCCTTGAGGTAGCGGGAGGTCCCCATGATGGTGCCGGTGGTGCCCATGGAGCTGACGAAATGGGTGATATTGCCAGCAGTCTGGCGCCACAGCTCGGGGCCAGTGCCCTGATAGTGCGCCTCGGGATTATCCGCGCTGGCAAACTGGTCCAGCAGCTTGCCGCGGCCTTCGGCCTGCATGCGCTCGGCCAGGTCGCGGGCGCCTTCCATGCCTTGCTCGCGGGTGACCTCGATCAACTGTGCGCCGTAGGCGGCCATGGCGGCCTTGCGTTCGGCGGTGGAGTTGTCCGGCATGATCAGGATCATCCGGTAACCCTTGATGGCCGCGGCCATGGCCAGGGCGATACCGGTGTTGCCGGAGGTGGCCTCGATCAAGGTATCGCCCGGAGCGATCTGGCCGCGAAGTTCCGCGCGGGTGATCATCGACAAGGCGGGACGGTCCTTTACGGAGCCGGCCGGGTTGTTGCCCTCAAGCTTCACCAGCAAGGTATTGCTGGTGGCCCCGCCCAGGCGCTGCAAGCGGACCAGCGGGGTATTGCCGATGCAGTCGGCGATAGTGGGGTAATGCACGCTCATGACATTTCGCATTCCGGACGCGGGGGGCGCTATGATACGCGCATTCGCCGCAGCGCCATATCACGCTCGGTTAGGAAGGTATTCCATTGGGTTATATGCCTATTGCGGTGATAGCGCCTGTACGGCCAGAAGATGATCGCGGCGCGCGTTCTCGGCCAGGGTGGCGCGTAACCGCAGGCGGTCCCCTGGAGCGGCCTGGGCCAGGCGCGCGCACGCCAAGGGGGTAAGCGCGCCCAGGCGCGGGTAACCGCCGATGGTCTGGCGGTCGTTGCCCAGTACGATAGGTTGGCCATCGGGCGGCACCTGCACGCTGCCCAGCGCGATACCCTCCGATACCAGCCCGCCCCCCTGATACACCAGTGCCGGCCCCAGCAGGCGGGAGCCCATGCGGTCGGCACGGCTGTCCAAGGTCCATTCTTCATTGAACGCCGCGAACAAGCTCTGCCCGGAGAAACCCGACGCCTGCGCGCCCAGGATAAGGTCCAAGGGCGCGCGCAGGCTCAGGTCCGGAATGCGTGCCACGGCAACCTCCCGGCCGTGGCTCACGGCCTTGGCGGCCACCAGGCTATCCCCTGCCGCCAGCGCGGCACCCTCCCCGGTCAGGCCACCCAGTTGGTCACGGGCCACCGTAGCCACGCTGCCTAACACTGCGGGTGCGCTGAACCCCCCGGGTGCCGCCAAGTAGGCACGCATACCCTGAACAGGGGCGTTAAACACCAGCCGTTGGCCACGCCGCAGGTTGAAGCTGCGCCAAGGCAACAGCGCCGCGCCCACTGAGGTGGCTTGCAAATCCGCCCCGGCCAGGGCGAGGTAGCTGTCAGCCTCGGCGACCAGCTCGAACCCGCCTAGGGTAATTTCCACCACCGCCGCCCCTGGTTCATTGCCCAGCAGCCAGTTGGCCCAGCCCATGGATAGCCAGTCCGCCGCGCCCCCTTGAGTGATGCCCAGGTGGCGCACGCCAAAACGCCCGGCGTCTTGCAACTGGCACAGTGCGTGGCTTTTCTCGATACGCAGGCGGGTCATGGGGCCTCTCCAAAGGGGGTAGGGTCGCCACCCAGGGCGATGAAACGCTCACGCTCGATGGCCTCGAAACGCACGCTATCCCCTGGGTTGAACAGGCTTTGCCCGTGGCTAAACAGCACCTGCGGCGTTCGCCCCAAGAGGTTCCAGCCACCCGGTGAAACGCTGGGGTAAATCGCGGTCTGCCGCTCGCCGATGCCCACGCTACCCGCCGCTACACGCTGCCGAGGGGTGGTCAGCCGGGGCGCGGCCAGGGCAGGCTCGACCAAGCCCATAAAGGCAAAACCTGGCGTAAAGCCCAACGCAAATACCCTATACGCCTTGGCGCAGTGGCGACGAATCACCTCCGCCCGCGCCAGCCCGCTCAATTGCGCCAGGCGGGGTAAATCCGGGCCCACGCTGGGGTCGTACCATACTGGCACCCTGTGCTCACGGCCCTGGCTAAGGTCGGTGGGGGCCAAACCGTCCAGGGCGCGTATCACCCGCTGTCGCGCCTGGGCAGGGCTGAGTTCGAGCACGTTAAAGTGAACCATCACCGTGGTGTACGAGGGTACGAGGTCTAGCGCTTGAGGGCCAAACTCCACCCGCAGCCGATCTGCCAGGGCCATTAACCAGCCCACATTGGCTTCGTCGATCTGCTCGAACAGCCGCACCATCAGCGCGTCCAGGGCCACGGTTTCGATGACCCCGGCCTGGCCCTGGCCAAAAGTCACCCGCAGGCCGCTCATGGCCGCTCGGCCTCAAGGGCTTGGCGTATGCGCCGCACCGCCGCCACCGAGGCCGGGTTGTCGCCATGTACGCAGAGGGTGTCCGTGTGCAGCCGCAACAGGCTGCCGTCGCGGGCGGTAAGGGGTTCACCACGGGCCAGGGCCAAGGCTTGGGCTACCACGGTATCGGCATGCTCGTGCACCGCCCCTGGCAAACGCCGGGAGACTAACTGGCCATTGCCTTCGTAAGCCCGGTCGGCAAAGCTTTCGAACCACAGCGGCACCCCCTGCTCGGCGGCCAGGGCACGCTGGGCGCTGTTGTCGCGGGTGGCCAACAGCACCAGGGGCACTTGATAGGCCGCCACCGCGGTAAGCACCGACGTGAGGATCGCAGGGTTGACCATCATGTCGTTGTACAGGGCCCCATGGGGCTTGACGTACTCAAGCCGAGTGCCTTCCAGGGCGCAGAACGCTTGCAAGGCGCCGATCTGGTAATGCAGCAGGCTTTCGATTTCTTCACCGGAGCAGGCCATGGAGCGGCGGCCGAAGCCGACCAGGTCTGGGTAGGCGGGATGGGCGCCGATGCGCACCGAGTGGCGGGCGGCCAGGGCCACGGTGCGGCGCATGGTCAGTGGGTCCCCGGCATGGTAGCCGCAGGCAACGTTGGCGCAATCGATCAGCGGCATCACTTCCTCATCCAGGCCCATGTGCCAGGCACCGTAGCTCTCGCCAATATCGCAGTTCAGGACAATCATGGGCCGCTCCAGCCGTGAAGGGTTGTCGCCTCACGGTAGAAGCGCGCGGCCGCTACGGTCAACTTAGAAAAACCCGCCCAGGGGTGATAACAATTGCTTAAGCCTTGGCCTGGCCGATCAACCCCTGCGCCAACGCCACCACGTGTTCAGAAAGCGCCATGCCGGGCCCAGTGCGCCAAGAGGCGACGATCTCCATGGGTGGCGGGGTAGCCGGGCCCTCCACCAGCCGCAAACTGCCCGTGTTCACCTGGGCCTGAACCAACGGCAAGGGGAGCAGGCCGATGCCGAAGCCATCTTCAATCAAGCGAATGATCGCCGAGGCGGAGTTCACGCAGTTGACCCGGCTGGTGGCAAGGTCCGCCCCATGCAACAGATTAAGCAGGTCTTGGTGAGGGCGAGAATTGCGCGAAAACGTCACGATGCGCTCGGCGGCCAGGGCGCGCAGGTTTGGGTAGGGGCGATCCTGGGCCGAGCCTGTGGCCACCACCCACTGCATCGGGTAGCGGTCCAGCACCGCGTTGCGCACGGTGTCCAGGCGCACCATGTCGGTTTGCAGAATGATGTCCTGGTAGCCTTTTTCCAGCTGGTCGCACAGGTTCCGCGCCGTGTCGGCGGTAATGTCCACCTCCACCGCAGGCCAGGTGGCGCCGATGCGCTGGACCAGCGCGCTGAACCAGGTGTGGATCACCGTATCCATGGCGCCGATGCGCAAATGCCCCCGCGCCAGGCCTGGGTCCTTGAGGGCAGCCTTAAGCTCATGCAGCGTGTCGACCATGCGCTCGGCGTAGTCCAGCACCCGTTGCCCTTCGGGCGTGAGGGTCACGCCACGGGGGTCGCGCACGAACAGGCGGCTGTCCAGTTCGTCCTCCAGGGCGGCGATTCGGCTGGAGATGCTGGCCTGGGTAGTGCACAGCTTTTCGGCGGTCAGCCGGAAGCTTTTGAGCCGAGCGACCCAGACAAAGGTTTCGAGGAAGCGGATGTTCATGGGTGTGGGCTCAAGAAAAACCTATCGGGGGGCACGGGATTTTCTCGTTGGACGCATCCCGCTACCGGTTTCAACAATGCCCCCATAACAACAGGGGGCTCCCCGCCCTTGCAACAATAAATAGCCTGAACCTGCCCCAAGCCCCCATAAAGGCACTTACCATGAATGAGTCGCTCAACCTTTGGCCGCTCGCGGGCGTCGCGGTCATCGTTCTCGGGTTTGTCCTGCGCTTCAACCCAATGCTGGTGGTGGCCATTGCCGCCGTGGTCACTGGCCTTGCGGCACACTTTCCGCTGGAGCAGATTCTGGCCAGCATCGGTACCGGCTTTATCAAAACCCGCACGTTGCCGCTGATCATCTTGCTGCCCTTGGCGGTGATCGGCCTGCTGGAACGTCATGGCCTGCGCCGCCATGCCCAGCAATGGATAGGCCGCTTCGCCCAAGCCACTGCCGGCCGCTTGTTGATCGGTTACCTGTTTGTTCGAGAATTCACCGCGGCCCTGGGGCTGACCAGCCTGGGCGGGCACCCGCAGATGGTACGCCCGCTGCTTGCGCCCATGGCCGAAGGCGCCGCTACCAGCCGCCATGGCCCACTGCCCGCCGCGGTGCGCCAACGGCTGTTGGCGTTTTGCGCCGCGACCGACAATATTGGTTTGTTCTTTGGCGAGGATGTGTTCGTCGCCTTTGGGGCCATCGCGCTGATGCATACCTTTTTGCTGGGGGTGGGCATTGATGTAGACCCGCTGCATATCGCGGCCTGGGGCATTCCAACGGCGGTCAGCGTGTTCGTTATCCATAGCCTGCGCCTGTACCGGCTGGATCAGTATCTGGCCCGGCATGCTACCCCTGCCCCTCAAGTACAGGGAGCGCCGCTATGATCCTGTCGATTCAATACCTGTATTGGCTGGCGGGCGTGGTGCTGGCGATCACCAGCGTGATGACCCTGGCCGACCGGGGCCACCCCAAGCGTTGGAGCAGTGGCCTGTTCTGGGGGCTGTTCGCCGTGGCGTTTCTGGCAGGCGAGCGGCTGCCGCCGGTGGCCGTTGGCGTCGGCGTGCTGCTGATGGCCGTGTTGGCCGGTTGTGGTGGGGTTGCGGTCGGCAGCTACCGGCCCTTGGCCGACAAGGCTCAGCAGGCCGTGGCCTCACGCTTGGGCAACCGGTTGTTCATTCCGGCGCTGGCCATCCCGCTGTTGACGGTGGCGATCGCGCTGGGCATGAAGCGTGTAAAACTCGGCGACCGCTGGCTGCTGGACCCGGCCAACACCACCTTCGTGGCCCTGGGCGTGGCCAGCGTGGTGGCCCTGGCCCTGGCCTGCTGGCTGACCCGCGACACCCCTGTGCAAGCGATGCGTGAGTCCCGGCGCCTCACCGAAGCCTTGGGCTGGGCACTGGTGCTGCCACAAATGTTGGCCATGTTGGGGCTGATGTTTACCGAAGCGGGCGTAGGCAAGGCGGTGGCCTTTTTGGCCAGTAGCTATATCGACATGGACTACCGGCTGGTGGCGGTGCTGGTGTACGTGCTGGGCATGGCGCTGTTCACCATGGTGATGGGCAACGGGTTTGCCGCCTTCCCGGTGATGACCGGTGGTGTGGGCGTACCGGTATTGATCGGGGTATACGGGGGCAACCCGGCGGTGATCGCAGCCATCGGTATGTTTTCCGGTTACTGCGGCACCTTGATGACGCCCATGGCGGCCAACTACAACCTGGTGCCCGCGGCCCTGCTGGAGCTGCCGGACCGCTATGCGGTGATCAAGGCGCAGGTGCCTACGGCCCTGACCATGCTGGTGGTCAATACGCTATTGCTCTACGCGCTGATGTAGCCGTGCGCCGGGCCGGCAAGGTATGGTTCGCTCCACTGAAGGGATAGTCAGGCGACCGAGGTGCCGGCGTGTTAAGGAAAGTAGGAATCAAAGGGCGGGTCATCCTGCTCACCATGCTGCCAGCGAGCTTGTTGACGGTACTGCTGGGGGGGTATTTCACCTGGGTCCAGCAAGCCGAATTGCGCAGTCAACTGCTGGGCCGCGGGGAAATGCTCGCCGGCCAACTGGCGCCCCTGGTGGCCCCTGCCCTGGCTGACCGCAACGTGAGCCAACTTGAGCGCGTGGCGGCCCAGGCCCTGGAGCAGGCCGACGTGCGCAGCGTGACCTTCCTGGATGCCGAACGCGGCTTGCTCGCCCACGCCGGCCCCAGCATGCTCAACCCGGTACCTGGAGAGAACGGCACACGGTTGGCCCAGCGTAGCGGTAGCGATGCCACCCGCTACCTGCAACCGGTGCTCGGCCGCGACCGGTTTATGGACGGTGCCCAGGCCGCTGACGAAAACGAACGGCTCCTGGGCTGGGTCGAGATCGAGCTGTCCCACACCAACACCCTGCTGCGCGGCTACCGCATGATGTTCGCCAGCCTGATGTTGATCGCAGCGGGCCTGGTGATCACCCTGTTGCTGGCCCTGCAACTGGGCCGGGGCATCAGCGCGCCTCTGGGCCATATCAAGCTGGCGGTAGCGCGGATCAAAGAAGGCCGGCTGGATTACCGCCTGCCCACCCTGGGCAACCATGAGCTGGACGAACTGGCCGATGGTATCAACCGCATGGCCCAATCCCTGGAAGAAGCCCACGACGAATTGCAACACAGCATCGACCAGGCGACCGAAGACGTACGGCAGAACCTGGAAACCATCGAGATCCAGAACATCGAGCTGGATCTGGCCCGCAAGGAAGCCCTGGAGGCCAGCCGGATCAAATCGGAGTTTCTGGCCAACATGAGCCATGAGATTCGCACACCACTGAACGGCATCCTGGGCTTTACCCACCTGCTGCAGAAAAGCGAGCTGACCCCCCGCCAGCTCGACTACCTCAACACCATCGAAAAGTCCGCCGACAACCTGCTGTCAATCATCAACGAGATTCTCGATTTCTCGAAAATCGAGGCGGGCAAGCTGGTGCTTGATAGCATCCCCTTCAACCTGCGCGACCTGCTTCAGGACACCCTGACGATCCTCGCGCCAGCGGCCCATGCCAAGCAGCTGGAACTGGTCAGCCTGGTATACCGGGACACGCCCTTGTCGTTGGTGGGTGACCCCCTGCGGCTCAAGCAAATTCTTACCAACCTGGTGAGCAATGCCATCAAGTTCACCCGCGAAGGCACCATCGTTGCCCGCGCCATGCTCGAAGAGAGCGGCGAAGACAGCGACAGCGCGCAGCTGCGCATCAGCGTTCAAGACACCGGCATCGGCCTGTCCAACGATGACGTGCGGGCGCTGTTCCAGGCCTTCAGCCAGGCGGACAATTCCTTGTCACGGCAACCAGGCGGCACTGGCTTGGGCCTGGTGATTTCAAAGCGGCTGGTTGAGCAGATGGGCGGCGAGATCGGCGTGGACAGCACGCCCGGCGAAGGCAGCACCTTCTGGATCAGCCTCACCCTGCCCCGCGCCCGGGAAGATGTCGAGGACCTGCCCGCCTCGCCGCTGCTGGGCCGACGCGTCGCCCTGCTGGAGCACCATGAACTGGCGCGCCAGGCCTTGGAGCATCAGCTCAATGACTTGGGCTTGACAGTAATGGCCTTTAATTCTCTGGAACGGCTGACCGAGGCGGTCACGGCCGCTCGCCTGGCCGAGCAGCCTATAGAACTGGCGGTACTGGGCTTGACCCACCAGCAACACCCGCCAGAACGCCTGCGTCCGCACCTGCGCGAGCTGCAACAGCAAGGCTGCGAAGTGTTGGTGCTGTGCCCGACCACCGAGCAAAGCCTGTTCCATTCGGTCGTGCCCAACCCCCATAGCCAGTTGCAAGCCAAACCCGTCTGCAACCGCACCCTGCGCCGAGTGCTCAGTGAGCTGGTGAGCCCACGCCAGGCGCACACCGCCGTGGACGAGGCCCCCGCCGACCGGCCGCCGCGAATCCTGTGCGTGGACGACAACCCGGCCAACCTGCTGCTGGTACAAACCCTGCTTGAAGACATGGGCGCGCTGGTGCAGGCGGTGGACAGCGGCAGGGCGGCGCTCGACGCCGTGCAACAGCGCTCGTTGGACCTTGTGTTGATGGACGTGCAAATGCCCGGCATGGACGGCCGCGAAACCACCGAACGCATTCGCCTATGGGAAGCAGGCAGGCCCGGCTCGCCGCTGCCCATCGTAGCGTTGACCGCCCATGCCATGGCCAATGAAAAACGCGCCTTGCTGCACAGCGGGATGGACGATTACCTCACCAAACCCATCAGCGAACGGCAGTTGGCCCAGGTGGTATTGAAATGGACCGGCCTTCAGCTGCGCGGGCAGCCCGCCGAACGCCCTAGCGAATGGACCGGCGGTGCCGCTGACCAGCGCATTCTTGATCATGACGAAGGCCTGCGCCTGGCCGCTGGCAAGGAAGACCTGGCGGTGGACTTGCTGGCCATGCTGTTGGCGGCCTTGGATGAGGACCGCCAGGCTATCCAGGCGGCGCGCCAGAGTAACGACCACGCCGCCCTGATCGAACGCGTGCACAAGCTCCATGGCGCCACGCGTTACTGTGGTGTGCCACAGTTGCGCGCCGCCTGCCAGCGCAGCGAAACCCTGCTCAAGCAACAAGCCCCTAACGCGGAGCAAGCCCTGGATGAACTGGAACAAGCGATTGTGCGCCTTGCCACCCACGCGCGGGTGAATGTGTAAACGCGCGCGCGGCCGTCCGGCGACGGGCGCGAATAAGGCGCGGCGCCCGTGCTACCATGCGCGCCCTTCTCCGGAGGCCCTATGGTCGAACACGATTTCCGCTACAGCCTGCTCACCCCACAACACACCCTGATCGAGTGCCGGGCGCTGTCGCCTGGGCGCTATCAGGTGACCGGCAACGGCGGCGCGGTACGTGCCGATGACGTGCTGCTGGTCACCCTCAAGGGCAGCCAGACCCTCAGCATGCGCTTGACCGTGGAGAAAGTGCGCCACTTGATCAACCCGGTGGGGCAATGGACCGCCGTGGCCCGTGGGCCGGCGTTCAAGGCGCTGGAGATCCGCCGCTGGGACGTGAACTGCGACCCGTGCGGCAAGGCCATGAATTTCGAATTCGCGGTAGATTCGAGCCTGGGCGAAGCCGCTGTGCAGCCGGCCGCTATCGCCCGCATCGCCGAGTTGGGCTGGCAAACCGAGGGTGATATACACCGCTGCCCGGCCTGTACTGCCTAACCACCCTTCAAGGCCGCCAAGCGCTGAGCCAAGCCCGCGGCCGTTTGTTCGCCTAGCAAGGTCGCCCGCAGCTTGCGTTGCGGGTCCAGCACGAAGGTCACCGGCAAGCCCTCGGCGGTAGGCAGATCGAAGGCCTCTGTCGGGTCTTGGGCCAGCACCCGATAGCTAATGCCCATGCCGGCCGCCGCCTGGGCCAGTTCCTCACCCTGTAACCGGTCGAAATTCACACCCAGCACCCGCACCCCCTGCTCGGCCATTCGTGCGGCGAAGGCATTGAGCTCAGGGATTTCCCGCCGACACGGCCCACACCAGGTGGCCCAATAGTTAATCACCAGCCATTGCCCCTCCAGGCTCTTGGCGGTCACTGCCTGGCCGTGGCTGTCGTTGCCCAGGTCTTGCCCGCATGCGCTCAGGCACAACGCAAGCAGCCCGGCCATCAGGGCGTTTTTGGCATGTTGCAGCATCGCCGCCTCGTCTCGAGAAATCAGGCAGGTAGAATAGCCGCCATCCGCTCTTAAAGGAACGCACCGTGACTGACCTTACCCTGTATCACAACCCTCGTTGCTCCAAATCCCGCGCGGCCCTTGAGCTGTTGGAAAGCCGAGGCCTGAAGACCACCGTTGTGCGCTACCTGGAAACGCCACCGAACGCAGAAACCTTGCGAAGCGTACTCCGCCGCCTGGGCATGCCGCCCCGGGCCCTGCTGCGCACCGGTGAAAGCGTCTACACCACCTTGAACCTGGCCGACCCTAGCCACTCTGATCAAGCGTTGATCGATGCCATGGTCAGCCACCCTATTTTGATCGAGCGGCCGATTCTGGTCAGCGGTGACCGCGCCGCCATTGGCCGCCCAGTGGACAACCTGTTGGAGCTGTTGCCATGACTACGCCTTACGTCCTCGTGCTGTATTACAGCCGCCACGGCGCCACCCGGGAAATGGCCATGCAAATCGCCCGTGGGGTCGAGCGTGGCGGTTTGGAGGCCCGGCTGCGCACCGTGCCAGCGGTGTCCACCGAATGTGAAGCGGTAGCCCCTAGCGTGCCCGACCAAGGCGCGGCCTATGCCACCCTGGACGACCTGACTCATTGTGCCGCCCTGGCCATGGGTAGCCCAACGCGCTACGGCAACATGGCCGCGCCGCTCAAATACTTCCTCGATGGCACTAGCAGCCTGTGGCTCAGCGGCGCCCTGGCGGGCAAGCCTGGGGCGGTGTTCACGTCCACGGCCAGTTTGCACGGCGGCCAGGAAACCACCCTGCTGTCGATGATGCTGCCGCTGCTGCACCACGGCATGCTGATCACCGGCCTGCCTTACAGCGAGGCGGCGTTGCTCGACACCCGCGGCGGCGGCACCCCCTATGGCGCCAGCCACCATGCGGGCAACGACGGCAAGCGCCCCCTGGATGAACACGAAACCAGCCTGTGTCGCGCCTTGGGCCAGCGCTTGGCCGAAGCCGCCCGGCGCCTGTCGCGCCCCCTGGAGGCGCGCCCCTGAATGCAAGATTATCAATGGCTATACGAGCATTGCCTGAACCGCTTCGGCTCCGTCGCCGCACTGGAGGCCCGGCTACCCAAGCCCCGCCCGAGCAGCGAGCTGGCCGTGCAAAGCGATGATCGCTACCTCTCCACCCTGGCCCTGCGGGTGTTCCGCGCGGGGCTCAAGCACAGCCTGGTGGACGCCAAGTGGCCGGCGTTCGAGCAGGTGTTTTTCGGTTTCGACCCCGAGAAGGTCGTGCTGATGGGAGGCGAGCACCTTGAGCGGATGATGCAGGACACCCGCATCATTCGTCACTTGGGCAAGCTGCGCAGTGTGCCTATCAACGCCCAGATGATCCTGGACATCGCCCACGAACACGGCAGCTTCGCCAACTTCATTGCCCAGTGGCCGGTCACGGACATCACTGGCCTGTGGCGCTACCTGCAAAAACATGGCAATCAGTTGGGCGGGCTGTCCTCGCCACGCTTCTTGCGCATGGTCGGCAAGGACACCTTCGTGCCCACCCATGATGTGGTCGCGGCGCTTAATGCCCAGAAGATTGTGGACCGTGTACCCAGCAGCCAGCGAGACTTGGCTGCCACCCAGGCCGCTTTCAACGCCTGGCACGAACAAAGCGGGCGGCCCATGTGCCAGCTATCGGTGATGCTGGCCCATACCGCCAATCACTGAGTCAGAGGTTCATCACATCGACGAAGCGCGGCGTGGCGCTGTCGTCGATGCGCAGGTCCGTGAAGTTGAACAGCTCGCGGTCGGCCAACTGCGACGGCACGACATTCTGCAAGCCGCGGAAAATGCTCTCGGTGCGGCCTGGGTGCTTGCGCTCCCAGTCTTGCAGCATGTCCTTGACTACTTGGCGCTGCAGGTTCTCTTGGGAACCGCACAGGTTGCACGGGATGATCGGGAACTGCTTGAAGTCCGAATAGGCCTGGATGTCTTTCTCGGCACAGTAGGCCAAGGGGCGGATCACCACGTTGCGGCCATCGTCGGCCAGTAGCTTGGGCGGCATGGCCTTGATCGAGCCGTTGAAAAACATGTTCAGGAAGAAGGTTTCGACGATGTCATCCCGGTGGTGCCCCAAGGCCATTTTGGTGGCACCGATTTCGTCGGCGAAGGTGTACAGGGTTCCCCGGCGCAGGCGCGAACACAATGAGCAGGTGGTCTTGCCCTCGGGGATCAACGCCTTGACCACCGAATAGGTGTCTTTTTCCAGAATGTGGTAGGCCACGCCCAGTTCTTTGAGGTAGGCCGGCAGCACATGCTCGGGAAAGCCCGGCTGCTTCTGGTCCATGTTCACCGCCACCAGTTCGAAGCGTACCGGGGCGACTTTTTGCAGGTGCAGCAGCACGTCTAGCAGGGTGTAGCTGTCCTTGCCACCGGACAGGCACACCATCACCTTGTCGCCCTCCTCGATCATGTTGAAATCAGCCACGGCCTCCCCCGCCAAGCGGCGAAGACGTTTCTGCAGTTTGTTCTGATTGACCGAGAGGGTGCCCATGAAAAGTCCTGATACGTACGACAGCGGAATGCGAAGGCGCGCATTCTACCTGTAAATACCGGCGGGGCGTAGGCCGCCAGTTGGGTAAGCCAGGCCCCGCGTAGCGGTAGTGACGAGCGGCTCGGCACGCCAGGGGGCGCCGGGGCATAATTGCCACTTGTGGAGCCTTGTCTATGCCAGAACCCCTGCTTGCCCGTGTCGAAGCCTGCTATCACCAGGCCGAAACCTTTTTCAAACGCCCTTTCAAACGCCCTGTCGTCAGTCTCGAATTACGCGGCCAAAAAGCAGGCGTGGCGCACCTGCACGAAAACAAACTGCGCTTCAACGCGCAGTTGTATCGCCAGAACAGCGAGGACTTTCTGCGCCAGACCGTAGCCCATGAAGTGGCCCATTTGGTCGCGCACCAACTGTTCGGCGGCCGTATCCAGCCCCATGGGCAGGAGTGGCAGATGATCATGCGCGGGGTGTACGAACTTCAACCGTTACGCTGCCATAACTACGAGGTCAAACGCAGGCCCGTTACCCGCTATATCTACCGCTGCCCTTGCGTTGACGGCGTGTTCCCCTTCACCGCCCAGCGCCATGGCCTGGTGCGCCAGGGCCGCCGTTACCTGTGCAAGCGCTGCAAACAGGCGCTAGTGTTCAGTGGGGAAACGAAGGTGGTGTGAATATAGGGATCATCCCGCCTGTAAGGACTGCCGTAGCCAGCAGAGCTGGCGAACAGGGCAGTCCAACCTTCGGGCGCAGTTCACCCTAGCCCTAAACGCAGTGAACCGGCCTAAGCCGGTTCACAAGGGGTGTTACACGAGGGGGTATTACAGGCGGGTGTTTTCGGCGACTTTCAGGTCGTCCTGGGGCTGGGTCAGTTCCAGCGGAGTGCCGCCGGAGGCCAGCTCACGCTGCAAGGTAGTTTCGTCCAGTTGGCCTACCCACTTAGCAACCACTACGGTGGCCACGGCATTACCCACCAGGTTGGTCAGCGCACGGGCTTCGGACATGAAGCGGTCGATACCCAGGATCAGCGCCAAGCCTGCGACCGGCAGGTGACCTACCGCAGACAGCGTGGCCGCCAGCACGATAAAGCCGCTACCGGTTACACCCGCCGCGCCCTTGGACGACAGCAACAGCACCGCCAGCAAGGTGATCTGGTGGGTGATGTCCATGTGGGTGTCGGTGGCTTGGGCGATGAACACCGCAGCCATGGTCAGGTAGATCGAGGTGCCGTCCAGGTTGAAGGAGTAACCGGTAGGGATCACCAAGCCAACCACGGATTTTTGCGCGCCCAGGCGTTCCATTTTGGCCAGCATGCGCGGCAGCGCAGATTCCGACGACGAGGTACCCAGTACGATCAACAGCTCTTCACGGATGTAACGCACCAGCTTCAACACGCTGAAACCGTGGGCGCGGGCGATGGCGCCCAGTACCACAACAACGAACAGCACGCAGGTGATGTAGAAGCACAGCATCAACTGGCCCAGCTGTACCAGCGAGCCTACGCCATAGTTGCCAATGGTGAAGGCCATGGCGCCCAGCGCGCCCAGTGGGGCCAGTTTCATGATCATGTTGATGATGTTGAACATGGCGTGGGCGAAGCGATCGATCAGCTCTACCAGCGGCTTGCCGTAAGCGCCCAAACGGTGCAAGGCGAAGCCGAAGATCACCGAGAACATCAACACCTGAAGGATATCGCCGTTGGCGAAGGCACCAACGATGGTGTTGGGAATCACGTTGAGCAGGAAGCCCACGACGCTCTGGCCTTCACCTTGAGTAACATAGGTGGCGACCTTGGAGGCATCCAGGGTGGCCGGGTCGATGTGCATGCCAGCGCCAGGCTGAACCACGTTCACTACGATCAAGCCAATGATCAGGGAAATGGTGGAGACGATCTCGAAGTACAGCAGCGCGTAGCCGCCGGTCTTGCCCACGGCTTTCATGTTCTGCATGCCGGCGATACCGCTCACCACGGTGCAGAAGATGATCGGAGCGATGACCATTTTGATCAGTTTGATGAAGCCATCACCCAGCGGTTTGAGCATCTGCCCAGTTTGCGGGTAATAATGACCAAGCAGCACACCAATGATGATGGCGACGATCACCTGGAAGTACAGGGACTTGTAAAAGGGCTGACGAGCCGTCATAGCAATTTCCTCAAGCGTGCCCACAAGCGCCTTCCGAGCGCTGCTGCACATGAAGCGAGAACCCTCCTGGCTGGAGAGATTTGTTCTTGGCCAACCGCCCGTCAACCGACCTCGGGCAAGCCTGCGCTGCTGTATCGCAAAGCTCATGCCAACCTGGCAAATAAAGCTCAACCCCACTACTGCCAGGGTTACCCCCCTCGCTGATGGCCGTACGGCGCAGCAAAGGTGGCGGTTTCTCGCCAGGCACTTTTAGGTGAATCGCTTTGGTTGGCGGATATCCGCCACTCGCCTCGCCACACCCTGAGCCTGACGGCGAGCCGCGCTACTCTAACGGAAAGCTGATACGAAAACGTGCACCGCCCAGCGGGGAATCCTCGATGGTCAAGGTGCCGTGGTAGCCGCGGATGATGTCATGGGCCACCGCCAGGCCGATGCCCTGGCCTGGGTGTTGCCGGTCCAGGCGCTCACCCCGTTGCAGGATTCGGCCGCGCTGGTCCAGGGGTATGCCAGGGCCGTCGTCCTCAAGCAACAGCTCCAGGCGTCGGCCGATCACGCTCATGCTCACGCTGACGTCTTCCAGGCACAGGCGCCAGGCGTTTTCCAGCAAATTACCCAGCAACTCCAATAGCGCCCCTTGCTCGATCGGCAGCGTGCCAGGGTCGGCCAGGGCGATATGCAGTTGTACGGGTTTATCGGGATACACCTTGCGCAAGCTGGCCGCCAGGTTATCCAGCACCGGCCGCACCGCTACCTGGCGGCGAACCAGGCCGCCGTGACGCACGTTAGCGCGCTGCAATTGGTAGTCCACCTGCTCGTTCATACGCGCTACCTGGGCCCGTAAGACCGCGGCCTGACGCCCCTCCTCCCCCTTGGGGTCATCGCTGCCCAGGGTTTCGCCAATGCCTTGCAGCACACTCAAAGGGGTTTTCAGGCTATGGGCCAAGTCGCCCAGGGAATCCCGATAACGCTGGCGCTGCTCCCGCTCTCCGGCCAGCAGCCGATTGAGGGAACGGGTCAGGCGCAGCAGCTCACTGGGGTGCGCCTCGCTCAAGCCCTGGCGATGCCCTGCTTCGATTTCGTCCAGTTCCTGGCTCAGGCGGCGCAGCGAGCGCAGGCTCCAGGTCATGCCCACCCAGAACAACAGCAACAGGGTCAAGAGCGCCGCGCCAGAGCCCAGATACAGCCGGTCTTGCAGAGCGGCCAGGGTACGCTGGTAAGGCTGCACCGATTGCAGGGTGACGAAGCTAAACGCCGCATTCTCCCCGCCCAGCAGGCGCACTTCTACGTCATAGACCCACCAGGCCTGGCCGTCCTGGCCGACCACTCGGTTGAAATGGTTACCCCTGCCGTCATAGCTAGGCTGGTACTCAGGCAGCGGCGCGCCTGGGCTGCGCCAGAGCAACCGGCCCTGGCGGTCGAAGATATAACTGAGCAAGCGTTCATCTGGCACCGCCAGGCGCTCATAGGGCGCAGGCGCGGGCATCTGTAAACCGCCTCGCTCCAGACGGGCGGCGGAAATCAGCGTGGTGACTTCGGTGGCCAGGCGCTCTTCCACCGACTCGCGCAAGGCTTGGCTGAAGGCGCCCTGCAGGGCCGGCAGCAGCCCCAACATAAACAATACCGCCAGCAGCGCCCCGGCCAACATCAGCCGCAGCCGCAGGGAGCGGATCACTGGCAGCGCTCGGTAAACAGGTAGCCCAGCCCGCGCACGGTATCGATGGGGCGAAAGCCATCGGCAGCCTCCAGCTTGCGGCGGATACGCCCTACCAGTACCTCGATCACGTTAGGGTCGTGCTCGTCGTTGTCTGGGTACAGTTGCTCCATCAGCCGCTGCTTGGCCACCACCTGCTGGTGATGGCGCATCAGGTATTCGAGGATACGGTATTCAAAGGCCGTGAGTACCAGCGCCTCGCCTTGCAAGGTGGCCTGCTTGCGGTTGAGGTCCAGGGCCAAGGGGCCGGCCACGATGGTAGGCTGAGTGAAGCCGCTGGCTCGGCGCAGCAAGGCATTGAGCCGGGCTTCGACCTCTTCGAAACGAAAGGGCTTGACCACATAGTCGTCGGCGCCGGCGGCCAGGCCTTCGACTTTGTCCTGCCAACTGCCCCGGGCGGTGAGGATCAGCACCGGGAACGCCAACCCCTGGGCGCGCCACTGGCGGATCAGGTCAAGGCCTGACAGCCCCGGCAAGCCCAGGTCAACAATGGCCAGGTCGAAGGCGGTGTGCTCGGCCTGCCGCAATGCTGCGGTGGCATCGCCCACCGCTTCGACGATGTGCCCGCTTTCGCCCAGGCGGGTGTGCAGGTGGTGGCGCAGCAAAGCCTCGTCTTCTACCAGCAGCAGTTTCATCGCACCCTCGTAAGCACTCAGCCAATGGCAACCTTGCGGGCAGCGCTGGCCGCCCGGCGCCAAGGGTAACCCGCGCTTCCCTGTTACCGCCATGGATGCCGCACGCTAACCCTGCCCTAGGGCCTTGGCCAGGCGTCGCAGGCCTTCGCCAATGGCCTCTACCCCTGGTGCCGCGAAGGATAACCGCAAGCTGGCAGGGTCCGCCTCGCTGGCGTAGAACGCCTGGCCAGGAACGAACATCACATTGTGCTCGATGGCGCGGTCGAACAACGCTTGAGCATCGCTGCCGTTGCTCAGCCGGCCCCACACGAACATACCCCCGGCCGGGGCGGCCACCGTCACTTGCCCACCGAGGGTGGCAAGCCCTGTCAGCATTGCCTGGCACTTTTCTGCATAACCTTGACGCAGCGTGGGCAAATGCCGCTCCAAGGCGCCGCTGGCCAAATAACAGGCAGCAATCTGCTGACTGATGGGCGAGGTGCACAGGTCCACGGTCTGCTTGGCGATCACGCAGCGCTGGCGTACCGGCGTGGGCGCAACCATCCAGCCGACGCGCAGGCCAGGGGCGACGATCTTGGACAGGCTAGACAGGTGCATCACGCATCCTTGCGCGCCGGGTACCTGGCTGGCCAGGGCTAATAACGAGGGCACAGGCTCGCCGCTAAAGCGCAGGGCGCCGTAGGGGTCATCCTCGATCAACAGCAGGTTATACCGCGCGGCCAGTGCCAATAACGCCAAGCGCCTGGCCAGAGGCATGCACGCGCCAGTGGGGTTGGCGAAATCTGGTACGCAATACAGCAGGCGATAGTGGCCGGCGGGCGCGGCGTCCAATAATAACGCCAACGCTTCAGGGACCAGGCCCTCGGCATCGCTACTCACGCTGCTGACAGCGCAACCGGCCAAGCGCAATGCCTGCAGCGCCGCGGGATACGTAGGCTGCTCCACCAATACCGCATCTGCCGGGCTGAGCAGTACCCGAATCAACAGGTCCAGCCCTTGCTGAGCGCCGGTGGTGACCAGCAGTTCATCCGCGGTAACCCTGCTCCCTCGGCGAGCCATCAGCGCCGCCAACTGTTCACGCAACGCCGGAGTACCCTCGGTCGCGCCATATTGCAGGCAACTGACCGGTTCGGCCATGGCCGTCGCGGTGGCGCTAGCCAAGCCCTGTGCATCGAACAAGGCAGGGGCGGGATAGCCACCGGCGAAGGAAATCATGCCTGGGCGGGCCAAGTACTTGAACAGCTCGCGGATCGCTGATCCGCCTGGCGCCTCGAAGGCCTTATTGAACCGGTATTGGCGTGGCACGTCGGGCATGGCTGCGCTTCCCTGGGCAAAAGCGCAGTATCGGAGCCCTGCGCGGCCTGGGCAAAGGAGCAATCGGCAGAATGTTATGCCACTCTGGCATGAATAGGGGTGCTTGGGCCTTTGACAATTCAAGCGCCATAGGGATACTGATCACCTGTCATACGACAACCGATAACCACAATAAGGAAGGCCCCATGACCTCATCGACCGCTGCCACCGCTACCCCACGCCGGCTTTTGCTGACCGGTGCCGCCGGTGGCCTAGGCAAGGTGTTGCGCGAAACCCTTAAGCCCCATGCCTCGTTGCTGCGTCTGTCGGATATTGTTCCGCTGGAGACTCCCGGCAGTGATGAAGAAGTGGTGATGTGCGACCTGGCCGATAAAGCCGCGGTGGACCAACTGGTCAAAGGCGTGGATGCGATTCTGCACTTTGGCGGGGTGTCGGTGGAGCGGCCGTTCGAAGAAATCCTAGGGCCAAACATTTGTGGTACCTATCACATCTACGAAGCAGCTCGCCGTCACGGGGTGAAGCGGGTGATTTTCGCCAGCAGCAACCATGTGATTGGCTTTTACAAGCAGACTGAAACCATCGATGCGCTCTCGCCTCGGCACCCGGACGGTTACTACGGGTTGTCCAAATCCTATGGGGAAGACCTGGCAACCTTTTATTACGACCGCTATGGCATCGAAACCCTGACCATCCGCATCGGTTCGTCCTTCCCTGAACCTCAAAACCGCCGCATGCTCAGCACGTGGCTGAGCTACGATGACCTCACTCAGTTGATCGTCAAAGGCCTGGAAACGCCTGATTTGGGCCATACCATTGTGTTTGGGGTGTCTGCAAACCCGCAGGTGTGGTGGGACAACCGCCTGGCCGCGCACCTGGGCTATGTGCCCCAGGGCAGCTCGGCCCCTTTCCAAGCCAAGGTTGAAGCCCAACCTCAGCCTGGCGCCGATGACCCGGCGTCGGTGTACCACGGCGGTGCCTTTACCGCGCAAGGCCCGTTTGAGGACGCCTAATCCCGCAAATGATCGCACCAGCGGGATCGCTGTAGGAGCCAGCAAAGCTGGCGAACAGGCCGTCATTGGTGCCTGTACCGGCTTTTCGCGAGCTTGCGCTCGCTCCTACAAGGTAGGAGCCAGCGCAGCTGGCGAAGGCGATTTTACGGCCTGAACACTGCTCGCAGGCACTGGTCGCCTTTCTCCTTGAACAGCTTGTAACCCCCGGGGCTGTCCTCCAGGTCCATGGGGTGGGTAAGCATCCAGGAAGGGTCCAGCTTGCCTTCCAGAATCAGCTCGAACAGCCGGTTGGCATAGCGCTGCCCTGGCTGTTGCCCGGCCTTGATGGTCAAGGCCTTGTTGACTACCGCGCCCATGGGGAATTTATCCAGCAGGCCACCATACACGCCCACCACGGATACCGTGCCGCCCTTGCGGCAGGCGCGGATCGCCTGGCGCAACACCGTGCCGCGCTCGGTGTGCATACGCAACAACTGTTTGGTTTTGTCGTACACGTAATCCAGCTCGGTGCCATGGGCTTCCATGCCCACGCAATCGATTACCCGATCCGGGCCTCGGCCACCGGTAAGCTCCAGCAATGCCTGGTGCACATTGGTCGTTTCGTAATCAAGAGGGATGGCGCCGAGCTTGGTTTCGGCCAAGGCCAAGCGGTCGGGCAACCGGTCGATGGCGATGACGCGTTCGGCGCCCAAGACATAGGCGCTGGCGATTGCCATCAGGCCCACCGCGCCGCAGCCCCACACTGCCACTGTATCGCCAGGTTGGATATCGGCGTTATCGGCGGCGAAATACCCGGTAGGCGCGGCGTCGGACACAAACACCGCCTGCTCGTCTCGCACCCCTTCAGGGACCTTGAACAGGTTGGTGTCAGCAAAGGGCACGCGGATGTAGGTGGCATGGCTGCCGGCATAGCCACCGAACGCATGGCTGTAGCCGATAATGCCGCTACAGGGCTGGCCGTAAGCCATTTCCGTCACGCAGGGGTTGGGGTTGGAGTTGTCGCAGCAGGAGAAATCCTTACGGCGGCAGTGTTCGCACTCCCCACAGCCAATGATCGAGACGGTGATCACGCGGTCGCCTTTACGCACCGAAGACACCCGCGCGCCCACGTCCACCACCTCGCCAAGAAACTCATGGCCAAGAATATCGCCCGCATGCATGGTAGGCACATAGCCGCCAAGCAGGTGCAGGTCTGAGCCACATACCGAAGACAGCGTAACCTTGATGATGGCGTCCTGGGGGTTGAGCAGGGTTGGGTCAGGAACGGTGTCCACTTGCAAGTGGTTAGGGCCTTGCCAAGTCAGTGCGCGCATCAGCGAGTACCTCCTTCCAGGGTCTCGGTGGCTGGCGGCGGAGTGTCGCCACGGTCTGGGTGAATGAACAGAAAGTCCCGGGCACCGGCACGGGCGCGGCTCGTGGTGACTTCGCCGGTCTCCATCTGCTGCTTGAGGGCACGCAGCAGGTACAGCAGCGCCTTATGAGTGAAGCGGCTGATCATGCTGGCTACTGCGTAGCCCGCGGCACCCTTTGGTGGTTGAGTGGCCAGTACCAGTTTGATCTCGGTACCTTCACCCCGTGGCCCTTCAGTGAAACGGGCGTCGGCTTCGTGTTGCCATACCCCTTCGCCTGGGGTATTCCAGCGCAGAGCGCGGCCTGCGTCAGGCTCGCTCTGAATCAGGGTCCAGCTGTAGGTGCGATCGCCTGGGCCGCGCACGGTCCAGCGATAGGTGTTGTCCGCGGTTTGCTCAATGGAGTCGACCCAAGGGATCAACGGGCCGATATTGGCCGGGTCGCGGCACCAGGCGATCACGTCTTCCAAGGGTTTGTTTACGGTAATGCTGCGGCTGACTACCTTGCTGGTGGGCCAGCCGGTTTCGGCCTCCCACTCTTGCTCGAATGGGGTGTGAGTCATGGCGGCCTTAAGCTCGCAACGGCCCTTGTAGCCGCGCCAGAGGGTCCAGCCACCCATGGCCAGTTGGGCCAATCCGCCTATGCCGCCGGTACGCAGGCCATTGATCAGCAACGCGCCGCCGCCGGCCATGGACAGCACCCGCTCCGGTTTGCTGAGGTTCTCGCCGGTACTGCCGGCCTTGGTGGATGCGAGGGTTGGACGAATCGCCATGGCGTTACCTTCTTCTCAGGGGCTTTCTGGGAAGATTGGCGCATCCGGGCGACGTTCCATCGAGCACCGCATTTCCGGACGAAAGTACGCGGTAATGTGGCGCACCAATCGCTTGGCCTTGGGGTCTTAGCCACTGAGTATGAAGAATTTGTTTCGGCGATAGTCGAAGGAGCCGTGAAGTGAAGATTGCGTGTCTTGGGTGGGGCTCCCTTATTTGGAAACCGGCGGAACTGCCCGTGCAAGGCCAGTGGCACGCCAATGGCCCACACTTGCCCGTGGAATTCTGCCGGGTCGGCGAAACGGGCGAACTGGCCACGGCCCTGTGCGTGGACGCGGTACCCGTGCCGGTACTGTGGGCATGGCTGGCGCCCACCGACCTGGCCGAGGCCTGCGCGGCCTTGAAGGAGCGTGAAGGTATCCCAGCAGACCGCCATGATGGCGTTGGCAGCCTGCTGGTCACTGATTACCCCGCCGGCCCGCTCGTACGTTGGGCCAACGAGCAAGGCATCGAGGCGCTGATCTGGACCGCCTTGCCGCCACGCTTTGACAATGTAGAAGGCCGTGTACCTTCGGCCATGGGCACAGTGCGATACCTGTCCTCGCTCGAGGGTGAAACCCTTGAACACGCCCGAACCTATATGGAATCGGTGCCTGCACAAATCGATACTACCTATCGCCAAGTCATTGGCCAGCAGTTGGGATGGTCCGTTTGAATACTGTTAAGCCTCAGGCAAAACGCAAGAAATTCGCTGGGAAACAACCTTGCGTGGTCACCCCCTCCCCTTCAGAACGGCTCGAACCACTCACTGAGCTGCGCAACCTGAAGATGGCCCGCTCTGCCCACGCCTATGTGCGCGGCAGTACCGTGCAATTCTATGAATGGCTGCATAGCCAGCCGGGCCGGCGCTTGCCCAGTGGCCCACCGGTATGGATCTGCGGTGACTGCCACGCGGGTAATCTGGGCCCCACGGGCGACTCCCGCGGCCAGATTGACATTCATATCCGCGACCTGGACCAAACCGTGATCGGCAACCCGGTACATGACCTGGTGCGGCTGGCGTTGTCCCTGGCCACCGCCGCCCGCGGCTCGGACCTGCCCGGCGTAGCCACGGCCAAGATGCTCGAAGAAATGATGCGCGGTTACGAGCACGCGTTCGAGGGCGATGTGGACGAGGAGCCACAGCGCCCGGCCCAGGTAAAGGCCGGGATGCGCAGCGCGGTACAGCGCACCTGGAAGCACCTGGCCCATGAACGGATCGAAGACACTCGGCCTAGCTTCCCCTTGGGCAAGCACTTCTGGACGCTTTCCAAACCTGAGCGAGAGGCGCTGAAAACCCTGTGCGCTACGCCGGAACTTCACGCCCTGGTGACATCCCTCAAGGGCCGGTCCAAGGACGACAGGGTCGAACTGCTCGACAGCGCCTATTGGGTCAAAGGCTGTAGCTCGCTCGGGCTGCACCGCTATGCCGTGCTGCTGGGAGTAGGTGGGCGGAACGAACAGGATTATTGCCTGATCGACATCAAGGAGGCCGTGGCGGCCGCGGCCCCTCGGGCGACCCGCCTGCCCATGCCTCGGGACAATGCCAAGCGCGTACTGCAAGGCGCTCGGCAACTGTCGCCGGGGTTGGGCAACCGGATGATCGCCACCCGCCTGCTGGACCGGGGGTTCTTTATTCGCGAACTGTTGCCCCAGGACATGAAGCTGGAGCTTGACGAGCTTACGCCTCGGGAGGCCATGGAAGTGGCGGCCTACTTGGCAAGGGTGGTGGGCTTGGCCCACGCCCGGCAGATGGACCTGGCCACTCGTGCTGCCTGGATCAAAGAGCTGCAGCTCAATCGCACCCGCACCTTGGACGCGCCCTCGTGGCTATGGTCCAGCGTGGTACAACTGGTGGGTAAGCATGAAATGGGCTACTTGGAGCATTGCCGACGTTATGCCCTGGGCCACGATGCTTGATCCTGTTCTCGTAGAGACCGTCTGGCCCCTCATCGCACACGCGGGCTCATATCGCCCGTAGCAGCGGGGCTTGCCCGCGACCGGGTTCAACACAGCACTTATGCCGGTGCCGGTGCCGGTCGCGAGCAAGCTCTGCCGCTACCTGGGCATGCCGGTAGGCGCATGGAGCCTGGGGCTTGTGTATTCCCTGGGTCAAGCGCGCATACTGGCCGCCCCATGCCCGCAACAGGCGCCCCTCGTGAACACGCCCCAACACACCCCCGCGTCGCACGTGGACGCCGGCATTCAAGTAGTGGGCATAGGCGCCTCCGCTGGGGGGCTCAAACCCCTGGAGGCGCTGTTGCGCGCCCTGCCCTGTGATACCGGCATGGCCTTCGTGGTGGTTCAACACCTGTCGCCCACCCACCCCTCGCTGCTGACCGAACTTCTTGGGCGCTGCACGCAGATGGCCGTGAGGGAGGCACGCGAGGCTGACCCGTTGGTGGCTGACCGGGTGTATATCATTGCGCCTGGCTACGACCTCGTGCTCGACGGCAACAGGCTGCGCCGGGTGGAGAAAGTGATCGAAGGTGGCAGACACCTGTCGGTGGACAGGTTTTTCCGCTCGCTGGCCAGCGAGCGCCAGGCCCGCGCTATCGGCATTGTGCTGTCGGGCAGTGGCGAGGATGGCACCTTGGGATGCCAGGCGATCATCGAAGCGGGGGGGTATACCTTGGCGCAGTTGCCGGACGAAGCCCTGTACCGCAGCATGCCTGCCAGGGTTATCGCCGCCGGCCAGGCAACCACCGTTGCGCCTGTAGAACAAATGCCTACTTTGCTGTTGGAGCATCAGGGGGCTGGCCAGATCAACAAAGCTCATGGTTTCGATGAGATTATCCAGGCACTGCATCAGGCTACCGGCCACGATTTTACCCACTACAAACGCAGCACCATCGAACGGCGTATCGAACGGCGCATGGCCTTGCAGCGGATTACCGAGCAAGCCAGCTACGTTCAGTACCTCAAGGCCACGCCAGCGGAGCTGCCGTTGTTGTTCGATGAACTGCTGATCAACGTTACCGGTTTCTTCCGCGACCCTGAGGCTTTCGACACCCTCAAATACCAGGTACTTAAACCCCTGCTGGCGCATAAGCCGGATGGCTATGTGCTGCGCGCCTGGGTCGCGGGCTGTGCCAGCGGCGAGGAAGCCTATTCGCTGGCCATACTGCTGCTGGAACTGCGCGCCGAATTGCCTGGCACCTTTGACATCCAGCTCTATGCTACCGACCTGGACGCTGACGCTATATGCCTGGCGCGAGCAGGCCTATACCCTCTCGCTACCGAGCAGCAGGTATCCCCACCGCGGCTTCGTGCCTGGTTCAACCATGAAGAGAGCGGTTACCGGGTGAGAAGCGAATTGCGCAAGCGGGTGGTGTTCGCCGTACATAATGTAGTGAGCGACCCGCCCTTCACACGGCTGGACCTGCTGTGCTGCCGCAACCTGCTTATCTACCTGGGCCCACGGCTGCAACAGCAGGTCATCCCGGCGTTCCACTATGCCCTCAAGCCCAAGGGCGTGCTGTTTGTCTCTCCGTCCGAAAGCATCGGGCAACACGGCACACTCTTCACACCCCTGGACCGCCGCTGGAAGCTCTATGAGGCTATCAAGGCGCCACGGCCCGCGGCCTCCACTAACACCCAGTACACCCTGCACGCCACTATCAAGGAGCTACAACTGTCGAACGCGGAATATGACTCCACCAATGAGGACCTTCAGTCGGCAAACGAAGAGTTGCAGTCCACTATCGAGGAGTTGGAAACCTCTCGTGAAGAGCTACAGTCCGTCAATGAAGAGTTGATCACGGTCAACGCCGAACTCCAGGCCAAGGTCGAGCAACTGTTCGATATGCAAAACGATATGAAGAACTTGCTCGACAGCGTGAACGTCGGGGCAATCTTCCTGGATATGCAGCTGGGCATACGGCGGTTCACCCGTGAAGCCACGCATATTTACCGGCTTATCACCAGAGACATTGGGCGCTCGCTGCTCGACATCACCTCTCACTTGGTAAACACCGACCTTATCGAACCTGCCTGGGCAGTACTCGATACGCTGATTCCCTATGAATGCGAAGTGCACACCGCCCAGGGGCAATGCTTTCTGGCGCGGATCATGCCCTACCGCACCCTGGACAACGTCATCGAGGGCGTGGTGTTGACCTTCCATGACATAACCTCGCGCATTGCCACCGAGCGCTCGGTCGAAGCCGCCAGATCCCTGGCCCAAGCGGTGATCAATACCGTGCGCGAGCCGCTGCTGGTGTTGGACCCAAGCTTGCGGGTGGTATCGGCCAGCCAGTCGTATTACGAGATCTTCAAGACCAGCGAAGCACACACCCTCAACCGCCCGTTGCTGGAGCTTGGCTGCGGTGAGTGGAATATCCCCGCGCTAAAGGACCGGCTTCGAACTATCCTTGAACGAGACAGCAGTTTTACAGGCTTATGCATGGAGCAGCAGTTCGCCGCCGTTGGCCTTTTGCAATTGAGCCTGGACGGTCGGCGTGTAGTAGGTGACGGCATACGGCCGGATCTGATTTTGCTTGCGATGCAAATCAACCGTCGCTCACTACGAGGCCACGATGAAAAAAGCCCGCCCGCCTAAAACTGGCCTGAGCAAAAGTGACGAGCATGCCTTGGAGGGAGAGCTCGACGCCGTGCAACTGGGCACGCTGCGTGAACTGCAGGTATACCAGGTTGAGCTGGAAATGCAGAACGAGGCGCTGCGGCATATGCAGACCTCACTGGAAAGCTCCCGCGACCTGTATATGGACCTGTACGAGCGCGCACCGGTCGCGTACCTGAACCTTACCGAAAGTGGTGTCATTCAGGCCGTCAACCAGCGCGCCGAGCAACTGCTGGGCCTTGAGCGGAATGCGTTGGTCGGCAAACGCTTCGACCGCTGGGTTGCCCCCGATGACTTGGGCGCATGGACGGCCCTGTTCCTACGGGCCTGTCGGGACGCCGCCGCGCATGAAACCGGCTTGCGGGTGCTGCGCGGCATCCACGAAGCCCTGCCGGTGCATGTGGACTGTGTCCGCCACCTCGATGGCCAGCGTTTGGTGCGCCTGGCCCTCACCGACCTGAGCGCGCGTCAAGCAGCGGAAAAAAGCCTGGCCCTGGCGGCCAACGTGTTCACCCATGCCCACGAGGGCATCATGATCACCAACGCCAGTGGTGAGATCGTGGACATCAACCAGGCGTTCTGCACCATCACCGGTTACTCCCGAGCCGATGTACTGGGGCGCAACCCGCGACTGCTGGCCTCCGGCCTGACCGCCCGGGATGTATTCAACGACCTGTGGCGCGCGCTGACCTGCGAGGGCTTTTGGAAGGGCGAGCTGTGGAACCGGCGGCGTAACGGCGAGATTTTCGTGGCGGGGCAGACCATCACGGCCATTCATGACCCCGAAGGCCACGTACAACACTATGTGGCGCTGTTTACCGATGTCACTGAGCTGCGAGAACATCAAACCCGCCTGGAAACCTTTGCCCACTACGACGCCCTGACACAGCTGCCCAACCGTGTGCTGCTCGGCGAGCGCATGCAACAAGCCATGGCCAGGGCCCAACACGGCAAGCATATGTTGGCCGTGGCTTACCTGGACCTGGACGGTTTCAAGGCAGTAAACGATACCCATGGCCATGCCACCGGCGACCGGGTACTGGCGGCGGTGGCACAGCGAATGAAACACTCGCTGCGCGAAGGCTGTACGCTATCGCGCCTGGGCGGTGACGAATTCGTGATCCTGATTACCGAACTGGAACAGACCCACGACACCACCGCCATGCTCGACCGCCTGCTGGGCGCCGCTTCACGGCCCGTCGGGGTAGAGCGCCTGGAGTTGACCCTGACCGCCAGCATGGGGGTAACGTTCTACCCCCAAACCCGAGAAATCAGCGCTGACCAGCTGCTGCGCCAGGCCGACCAAGCGATGTACCAGGCAAAGGTAGGCGGTAAAAACCGTTACTGCTTCTTCGACCCTGAACATGAAATGGACTTGCGCCTGTACAACGCGCGGGTTGAACGCATTCTTACCGCGTTGCAGCGGCACGAATTCGTGCTGTATTACCAGCCCAAGGTCAACATGCGCAGCGGCGAGGTGCTGGGGGTCGAGGCGTTGATCCGCTGGCAGCACCCCGAGGAGGGGCTGGTGGCTCCCGACGCCTTTCTGCCCTTTATCGAAAATACCGAGCTGTCGCGCCAAGTGGGTGACTGGGTCATCGGCCGAGCCCTTAGCCAAGTGCAAAGCTGGGCGGCGCGAGGGGTTCACTTGCCCATCAGCGTCAATGTGGGGGGCTGGCAGTTGCAACAGGCTGATTTTGTAGGCCGCTTGGGCAAACAGCTGCAAGCCTGCCCGGATGTACAGCCCGGGATGCTGATGATCGAGATCCTGGAAACCAGCGCGCTGAAGGACATGGACCGGGTTTCAGAGACCATCTCGGCGTGCAAGGCCTTGGGCGTGGGCTTTTCCCTGGACGACTTCGGTACGGGCTATTCGTCCCTGACCTACCTCAAGCGGTTACCGGTGTGCCAGTTGAAAATCGATCAGACCTTCGTCCAGGGCCTGCTGGACGATGCTGACAACGTATCGATCCTGCTTGCGATCATCGGCTTGGCGCGCGCGTTCAAACAGGAGTTGATCGCCGAGGGCGTGGACACCGTCAACCACGGCATTCGGCTGCTGGAGCTAGGTTGTGAACTGGCCCAGGGCTTTTGCATCGCACGGCCCATGCCCGCTGACGCCGTACCAAAATGGGTGGCCAACTGGCGACCTTCTGTACGCTGGCGGCAGGTGGAGCCCTTGGAAATGACCCTTAGGGTTCAAGCCGATGGCAACAGCTGAAGTTTTGGCTATAAGCTCAGCACCTTTAGTAATTTCAGGGCCAGGGCCAGCTTGGCTATAGTCCGGGCACCTTCCCACGCAGCAAGGACCTTTTCGTGAAAAAACTGTTCACCGCTTCGCTGTTATGTGCCAGCGTGCTGCTGGCCAATGGCGCAAGCGCCGCGCCCACGCTGCTTAATGTGTCGTATGACGTGATGCGGGATTTCTACAAGGATTACAACACCGCGTTCCAGAAGCACTGGCAGGCCGAGCACAATGAGCACGTGACGGTGCAGATGTCCTTTGGCGGCTCCAGCAAACAGGCACGTTCAGTGATCGATGGCCTGCCAGCGGATGTGATCACCATGAACATGGCCACCGACATCAATGCCTTGGCCGACAACGGCAAGCTGGTACCGGACAACTGGGTCACCCTGTTGCCTAACCACAGCGCGCCTTTTACGTCAGCCACGGTGTTTATCGTGCGCAAGGGTAACCCCAAGCACCTCAAAGACTGGCCCGACCTGCTCAACGAAGGGGTTCAGGTGATCGTGCCCAACCCCAAGACCTCCGGCAACGGCCGCTATACCTACCTTTCGGCCTGGGCCTATGTGCTCAAGCACGGTGGTGACGACGCCAAGGCCCGGGACTTCGTGGGCAAGCTGTTCAAGCAGGCGCCCGTGCTCGACACCGGTGGGCGTGCGGCGACCACCACCTTTATGACCAACCAGATTGGCGATGTGCTGGTGACTTTTGAGAACGAAGCCGAGATGATCGCGCGGGAGTTTGGGCGTGATCAGTTCGAGGTGATCTACCCAAGCGTCTCGGCCGAGGCCGAACCACCCGTGGCGGTAGTAGAGAAGGTTGTGGCGAAAAAAGGCACCCAGGCCTTGGCCGAAGACTACTTGAAGTACCTATGGTCCAGCGAAGGCCAGACCATCGCAGCCAACAACTACCTGCGCCCACGGGACCCGGCGGTGCTGGCCACGTACGCTGACCGCTTCCCGAAGGTGGACTTTCTGCCCGTTGAACAGACCTTCGGGGACTGGCGCACGGTGCAGAAAACCCACTTCGCCGACGGCGGGGTGTTTGACCAGATCTATCCTTGAGCGATAGCCCTTTAAGGGTGCTGACGCCCCAGCCCTGGCGGCACACCGCTAGCGTCGGTGGTTTCCCAGGGCCCGACGGGGCTGGTGGCCCAACTCCAACCGTTGTTCCAGCGGTAGTAGGTACGCTGGCGGTAATACACGCTCGGTTGGTTATCCAGCACATACACCCCTAGGGCCTGGTCCCAGTGGCTCGGCCCGCCTGGCGGCGGCGCAAAGCTTGCCGAGGTACGCGGGGCCGCGGGTGCGGTAGGCGTTGGCACGCTGGCGGGCGGCTTGGGCGCCGGGGTGGGTGCTGGCGCTGGGGCCGAAGGAATAGGCGGCAAGGGGGCCTGTGAATCGGGGCGCTGGGAGCTACAGGCGCCCAGGCCTAGAGCCAGGGTGATCAGCATCAGGCGGGAAGCGGTGGTCAAGGCGTGCGGCATACTTAATTTTCCGGAGTGTCGATTGTCAGGCCATAGGTATTGGGTTCGCCCGCGGTAGGCTCACCGGCGCCGGTCCATTGGCCCTGGGTGGGCTCGCCGGAGCGGCTGATCCGAGCCATCACTTGGGCACCCTCGAAGGTCGATAGTTTCAGGCCGGGCTGCATGGCATCGGCGTCGCTGAGCGTGACCTCGGTGGGCAGGTCGCCCACCCGCAGCCGCTTGACCGCCAGCGGAATGCGCGGGCCATTGGCGGCACGGGCAAACACGAATACCGCATCATCCGGGCGGGCCAGCCGGACTACGGCCGGGGCAAGCCGCACGCTGATCCTGAGCCCATTGGCCACTGGCGCGCTGGCGCCCTGGCCTTGCAAGGCTTGGCGAGCACGATCGATGCCCGTTTGCAGCGCTGCCCGGGCTGGGTCTGTAGGTACCAAGCCGGCTTGCAGGCGCTGCCAGTAGGCAATGGCCGCGGCCCAGTGCTGGCCTTCGAACGCAGCAATGCCCAGCAGGCCCAGGCTGGTGCCTTCATTGGGGTTACCCGCCAAGGCTTCGTCCACTAACCCTTGAATGTGCGCCGACCATTGCCGGCCAGAGGCGAAGAACTCGGCCTGGGCCCATTGCCCCAACAATGCCGGAGGTCGCCCGGCCAGGCGCGCGGCGCGCTCGAACAGCGGCACCGCTTCGCTGGCGCGATTCTGAGTCATATAGGTACGGGCCAACATAAAGAGGGCGTCAGGCGCGTCGGGCTGCGCTTGCACGGTACGCTCCAGGCGGTCGAGCCTCTGTGCCGGGGTGGCTGCCGGCGTGGTCAGCTCACGGCTCAGGCGCACCCGGTCCAGGGCGCCGAATTGCAGGTACAGTGCAAGGGCCGCGAGGGGCACCAGCGCGGTGACCGCCCAGAGCATACCCCGCCCTCCCCTGTTGTACGCCGCTGGGGCGGCGTTGGCGGGTACGTCGGCCAGCAAGGCGCGAGCCGCCTCGGCCTCGGCTGCTTCCAGTGCCTGGGCATCCAGGGTGCCCGCCTGGTGCGCTTCACGCAGCGCCGCCAAGCGCTCGTCGTACACGGCAAGGTTGACCGCCGCGCGCGGCTCATCCCTATAGCGCCCCAGCCGGGCGCCGCGCAGCAAGGGCACTGCCAGTAGAGCCGCGGCAATCACCAGCAGCGCCAGCGCGGCGCCCCAGAAATCAATCATGGTTACGCCTTTTTAGTAAGTCCGCTAACTGCTGCTGCTCTTGGGTGCTCAAGGTATCGCCAGCGGGCAACGGCCGGCGCCTGCGCACCAAGGCCCAGCCCAACCCCGCTCCAGTGACCAACAACAGCCCAGGCCCTACCCAAAGCAACCAGGTACGGGCCTCGAAGGCCGGCTTGTAGCGTACGAACTCACCGTAGCGGGCCACCAGGTAGTCCACCACTTGTTGATCGGACTTGCCTTCAGTCAGTAGGCGATGCACTTCCCGGCGCAGATCCGCGGCGATGGGCGCATTGGAATCGGCCAAATCCTGATTCTGGCACTTGGGGCAGCGCAACTGTTGAGTCAGCGCGCTAAAGCGGGCCTGCTGCTCATCGTTATCGAAGGCATAGGTGTCGATAGCCGCGTGGGCCATGGGGGCAAGCGCCAAGGCCAGGGCCAGCAAAAGAGGCTTCATGGGGCGGTACCCTCTTTTAGCGCCTGATAGCGCGGCGCCAGCTCGTTGCGCCATATCTGATCGTTAACGATACCCACATGCTTGTAGACAATGTTGCCCTGGGCATCGATCAGGAAGGTCTCTGGCGCGCCATATACGCCCAGGTCCAGGCCCAGCGTACCCTCAGGGTCGCTAATGTTAAGCGTGTAAGGGTTGTGCAACTCCCGTAGCCAGCGCTGGGCGGCTTGGCTGTTGTCCTTGTAATTGATGCCGTGAATCCGCACGCCCTGGGCGGCCAGGCGTTCCAGGGTCGGGTGCTCAGCACGACAGGCCACGCACCAGGTGCCCCATACGTTGACCAAGGCAGGTGCGCCCAGCAGCGCGTCGCGGCCCAGCGGGCGGCCATCGTCCAGCGCGGCCAGGCTAAAGGCCGGAAAGGGTTTACCGATCAACGCCGAGGGCAGTTCGGTGGGGTCCAGGTACAGGCCACGGTAGAGCACCACGGCCAAGCCCAGAAACGCCAGCAGCGGAATCGCCAATAACCATCGCTTCATACGCCAGCCTCCCCGGCACCCTGGCTCGCGCGTTGGCGCAGCTTGGCCCGATAACGAGGGTCCAACGCCGCCAATACCCCGCCCAATGCGGTGAGCAGGCCACCGAGCCAGATCCAGCGCACGAATGGCTTGACCTGCAAGCGGATGGCCCAGGCGCCCTCTGGCAGGGGCTCGCCCAGCGCCACGTAAAGGTCGGCGAACACGCCAGGATCGATACCCGCCTCAGTCATTACCGAGCCTTGGGCTGCGTACAAGCGTTTTTCCGGGTGCAACACACTGACCGTGTGGCCATTGCGGCTGACTTCGACAATCGCCCGGTCCCCCGTGTAATTGGGCCCGCGCATGCTCTGGGTGCCGCGGAAAATAAAGGTGTAGCCGGCAACCTCGGCGCTGTCGTTGGGCGCCATGCGCAGGTCCCGAGCGGCGCTTAGCCCCGTGGTGAACACCACGCCCACTGCGGCGATGGCCAGGCCCAGGTGCGACAGTTGCATGCCCCAATAGGCCCGACGCAGCCGCGACAGGCTACCCGCCCCTTGATGGCGCAGCTTGTTGGCCAGGTCTCGAAGCCCGGCCAACACCACCCAAGCGGCCAGCAACACCACCGCCAGCAAGGGCCAGCGGTCCAGCCCGGCCAGCGCGCCCCACGCCGCGCACAGCAACACTGCCCCCAATAACACCGGGCCTAGCATTTTCAGCAGCCAGGCGCCGGGGGTTGCCTTCCAGCGCATCAGCACACCTACCCCCAGGGTGGCCAGCAACACCCCCATCAACGGCACGAACAGCGCGTTGAAGTAAGGCGGCCCCACTGACAGCCGGGCGCCGGTCAAGGCATCAAGTAGCAGCGGATACAAGGTACCCAGCAAAATCGTAGCAGCAGCCACCACCAGTAACAGGTTGTTGACCAGCAGCAGGCACTCGCGGGAGGCCCAGGTAAAGCGAGCATGGCTGCGCACCACCGGTGCCCGGGCAGCGAACAGCGCCAAGGAGCCCCCGGTCACCACCAGCAGGAAAATCAGAATGAACACGCCACGGGTAGGGTCGGAGGCGAACGCGTGCACCGAGGTCAGTACCCCAGAGCGCACCAGAAAGGTACCCAGTAGACTCAAAGAGAATGCAGCGATGGCCAGCAGCACCGTCCAGCTTTTGAACACACCCCGCTGCTCGGTCACCGCCAACGAGTGAATCAGCGCCGTGCCGACCAGCCAGGGCATGAAGGAAGCATTTTCCACCGGGTCCCAGAACCACCAGCCGCCCCAACCCAGTTCGTAATAAGCCCACCAAGAGCCCAGGCTGATGCCAAGCCCCAGAAAGCTCCAGGCCACCAGCGTCCACGGCCGCGACCAGCGGGCCCAGGCCGCATCCAGCTGACCACTGAGCAAGGCGGCGATGGCGAAGGCAAAGGCCACAGAGAACCCTACATACCCCATGTACAGCATGGGCGGGTGAACGATCAGGCCGAAATCTTGCAGCAGGGGGTTCAGGTCCCGGCCTTCCAGCGGCACCTGGGGCAAAATGCGGGCGAAGGGGTTGGAGGTGGCCAGCAGGAACAATAAAAAGCCACTGCTGATGATGCCCATCACGCCCAGCACCCGCGCCAGCATTGCCCCCGGTAACTGCCGCGAATACAGGGATACGGCGAAGGTCCAGCCGGCCAAAATAAGCGCCCATAGCAACAGCGAGCCCTCGTGCGCCCCCCATACCGCGCTGAACTTGTAATACCAGGGCAAGGCGCTGTTGGAGTTTTCAGCGACATAGGCCACGGAAAAATCATCGTGCAAGAACGCTAAAGCCAGGCAGGCGAAGGCGAACAGCAAAAACCCGAATTGCCCCCAGGCCGCGGGCCGCGCCACGGCCATCCAGGCGGGCAGGTTGCGCCACGCGCCGAGCAAAGGCAGCACGGCTTGGGCAAGGGCCAGGCAAAACGCCAAGGCAAGGGCCAGTTGGCCCAGTTCAGGCATCATGGCGTAGCTCCCAGGCGGCCGCTGTCTTTCAGGGCTTTGTTCACTTCCGGCGGCATGTAGTTTTCGTCGTGCTTGGCCAGCACTTCATCGGCACGCACGGCGCCGCTTGCGTCCACCATGCCCATGGCGACGATGCCCTGCCCCTCGCGGAACAGGTCCGGCAAGATCCCCCGGTAATGGATGGTCACTGAGTGGTTAAAGTCGGTGACCACAAAGCTTACGTCCAGGCTGTCGGCACTGCGCTGCAGCGAGCCGCGCTCAACCATGCCGCCGGCACGGATACGCTGCCCCACGGGCGCCTCCCCGGTGGCGATCTGAGTGGGGGTGTAAAACAGGTTAATGTTCTGTCGCAGGGCGCTGAGCGCCAAGGTAGCCGCTAGCCCCACCCCGGCCAGCAACGCCAGGATAATAAGCAAGCGGCGCTTGCGTACAAGGTTCATAGCCGCCCTCCCCGATTGGCTTGGCGCGCCGCGTGTGCACGCAGGCGCCGCCGGGCCAACAGGGGCACGGCTAGGTTCCAGGCCAGTACCAGCAGGCAACAACCATAGGCGGCCCACACGTACAGCCCGTGGCGGCCCATGGCGAGAAAGTCCGAAAAACTGGCAAAGCTCATGGCTTACCCTCTGGCATGGGCTCACCCTGGAGCAACGCCTGTGCCCAACGGCTGCGCGCTTCACGGCGTAGCACGTCCACGCGCATGCGCAGCAGTAAGACCCAGCCGAAGAACAGATAAAAGCCCGGCACGGTAAAGGCCAGGGGCAACCACATCTGCGCCGGCATGGCAGGCTTGGCGGTGAGGGTAAAGGTCGCCCCCTGATGCAGCGTGCTCCACCACACCACCGAGTACTTGATGATGGGCAGGTTGATAACACCCACGATGGCCAGAATCGCGCAGGCCTTGGCCGCGTTGTCCCGATTGCCGATGGCCTGGCCCAAGGCGATGACCCCGGCGTACAGAAACAACAGAATCAGCATCGAGGTAAGCCTGGCATCCCATACCCACCAGGCGCCCCAGGTGGGCTTGCCCCAGATCGCGCCGGTGACCAGGGCCAAGGCGGTCATGGAGGCACCGATGGGCGCCGCGCAGCGCAGGGCCACCTCGGCCAGCTTGAGTTTCCACACCAGCGACACCACCCCGGCCACGGCCAGCAGCAGGTAGCAGCTTTGAGCCAACAAAGCCGCCGGCACATGGATGTACAGAATGCGCACGCTATTGCCCTGCTGGTAATCCGGCGGCGCGAACGCAAGGCCCCAGGTAAACCCCATGAGCAGCAACAGCCCGGCCAGGCCGCCCAGCCAGGGCAGCCATCGCCCGGCCAGGGCATAGAAGCGCGGCGGCGACGCCAGGCGATGAAACCAGGCCCAGTTCATAGGCGGTGTAGGTCCATGAGGTTAGTCACTCGTTAAGGCCAATGCGCAAGCCAGCCACGATGGCCCACGGGCCAAGGGTGACGGCCAGGGCGCTGAGGCTGGCTAGCCACAGCATAAACCCCGCCACGGGCAGGCCGGACAGCGCCGCGCGCAACGCGCCAGCGCCGAGGATTAGCACGGGAATATATAAGGGCAGCACCAGCAAGGCTAGTAGCACGCCACCCCGGCGCAGGCTTAAGGTCAGTGCCGCGCCAATGGCGCCCAACAGAGTAAGTACCGGCGTACCCAAGGCCAGGCCCGCTACCAGAGTAGGCAGGCTATGCACCGGCAAGCCCAGCATCAGGCCCAACACCGGCGCCAGCACCGTAAGGGCCAGGCCGGAAAACAGCCAATGCACCGTCACCTTGGCCACGACCGGCAGCAGCATGCCATGGCGGCTCAGGGCCCACTGCTCCAGGGTGCCGTCTTCGAAATCTTCTCGGAACAGCCCGTCCATGGACAGCAACACCGCCAGTACGGCTGCCACCCACACCACCCCAGGGGCCATTTGCTGGAGCAGCGTGGGGGCGACATCGGTTGCCAGCGGAAACAACGTGGCCACCACGGCGAAGAACACCAAGGGGTAGCCCCACCCGGCGGGCCGTCGCGCCACCAGCAGCATCTCGCGGCGTAACAGGCTCAGGCCTACCGCCAAGCCGGTCGCGCTCATAACGGCGCCTCCAGCACCAGCTCACGGTAACGCGAGGGGCGCGTAGACAGGCCATGGTGCGCGGTAAACACCACCATGCCGCCGCCCTCGCAGTGGGCCGCCAGGTGCTTTTCGAGGCGAACCACCGTAGCGGCATCCAGGGCAGTGAAGGGTTCATCCAGCAGCCATAGCGGGGGCGGGTTCAGGTGCAACCGCGCCAAGGCCACGCGCCGCACCTGGCCGGCCGACAGGCTATGGCAAGGTTGAGCTTCAAAGCCGCTCAGCCCCATCTCCGCCAAGGCCGCATTGATGACACCGGGGGTTGCGGGCGTGCCCAGGGCGCAAAGTGCGGCCAGGTTTTCTTGCGGTGTAAGGCTTAAGGTGACGGCTGGCGCATGCCCCAACCATAGCAGGCTGGCCGCCAAGGCCCGCGCCGCGCCTGGCAAGGCGTGGCCTTGAAAACGTACCTGGCCGGCGCTGGGCGGTAGTAGGCCGCAGAGCATCCGCAACAGCGAGGTTTTGCCCGCGCCGTTGGGCCCACTTACCTGAAGCATGTCGCCTCCGCTTACGCTCAGGTTCAAGCCTTCGAACAGCAGCCGCCAGTCACGCTCGCAGGCCAGTGCCACGCCTTCCAGAACTGCAGTCACAATAAGCCTTGTGCAATGGAGGCGCTGTAAGGGGGTTCAAGTCCCCGCGCGCCGGGCCGATAGAAATAAGCAACGAACGCCCCGCGGCTGTTGCCTGGGCAGCGGGCGATTATACACAGTGGCGCCGCTGCTGAGCCTGGCGTACGCCCGGCCTGGTACTCGCACCCTTAGCGGTCATCAACCATGACAAATGAAATCAGCGCCGTCACTGCCGCCAGCCTGGCCGCCTCTACCCGTTCAGCCGCGGTGAGCGGAGAGCTGCTCAAGCTGCTGCAATCGGTGGACGGCCTGTTGGAGCCTGGGCAAACCGCCAAGGCTGAAGTGCTATCGATCAAACAGTTGCCAGCAGACTTCCAGCTGTTATTGAAACTGACCCTGGAGGGCGGCCGCCAGGTCACGCTGCAAGTGGGTGCCACCCAGCCATTGGCGGTAGGGACCTCCCTGCACGTGACGCGCATGCTCTCGGAACAGCTGTCCATAAGCCTCGCAGGCGCGCCACGCACCGGTTTGACCGAGTTGGATACCGCTCGGTTGCCGGTGGGTACCTTGTTGCAAGGCAAGGTTGTAACGTCGCTGCCGGTTGCCAGCGGTGACAGCCCTGGGCAATACCGCGCCATGGTCACCCTGCTCAATACGGCCCTGGCCGGGCAAACCCTGACCATCGACAGCACCCAACCCTTGCGCGTAGGCAGCCTGCTCAGTGCCCAGGTACAAGGCAGCCAGGCCCTAACGGTGGTTCAGTTGGGTGGGCAACTCGATGAGCTGGCCGTGGCCCAGCAACTTACTACTCAACATAGCCGCCAGGCCTCGCTGCAAAGCTTATTGGCGATCATTCAGGCGGGGCAAAACCAGGGCCAGCTACCCGCAAACGTGAGCGCCAGTGCCCAGGCGGTACTGGCCGCGCTACCCACCCTGCCAGACCTGACCCAGGCGGACGCTGTAGCCAAGGCCTTCGCCAGCAGCGGCCTGTTCTTGGAAGCCGGCCTGCTCACCGGCAGCCTGACCGCCCCTGAGCAGGACCTCAAAGGCGCGCTGTTGAGGCTGGTGGCGCACATTCTGCCCAACCTGCCCGCCAGCAACCAGCCCTTGAACCCTGCCACCCTGGCAACCATGGCCTTGGCCGCGCCGGGCTTTATTCGCAATGCCTTAGGGATTCTTGGGCAAGTGGGAGCCCGTACTCAACCCGGGCCAGGCTTTCCCTTGGCCAGCCGCACCCTGGCCAAGGGCGATGACGAAGATGACCTGCATGCCCTGTTGCGTTTAGCTTCCGCGGCACTGGCCCGGGTGCAGACCCACCAACTCGCCAGCCTGGAGCAAAGCGCCCCAGGCAATCACGCCGGGGTGCAGCACAGCTGGCAGTTGGAGATACCGATGCGGGCCTTTAATGACATCGTGCCGTTACAGGTGCGGGTGCAGGCCCAGGATGACCCCAGAGGCTATGAACAGGAACCGGAGCACGACGCCGAAGGCAACCGCCTGCCGCCGCGCAAGTTATGGCGCCTGGATTTAGCCTTCGACCTGCCACGCCTGGGCCCACTGCATGTGCAGGCCCAGCTGTTCAACAACAACCTGTCGAGCCAGGTATGGGCCGAATCACCCACCACCGTAAGCGTGGTCGAGCGCGAACTGCCTTGGTTCCGTGAGCGCCTGGTGGCCGCCGGGCTCGAAGTAGGCGACCTGGCCTGCCACAGCGGCCGCCCGCCCCAAGGCAACCGCACACGCCTCGAACAACGCTGGGTGGATGAAACCGCATGAGCAATCGCTACCCCCGCCAGGCCATCGCCCTGACCTATGACGGCACCCAGGCCCCTACCCTGTCGGCCAAAGGCAACGACGACCTGGCCGACGCCATCATCGCCATCGCCAAGGCCCACGAAGTGCCCATCTACGAAAACGCCGAGCTGGTGAAGATGCTTGGGCAACTGGAGCTGGGCGACAGCATCCCACGGGAGCTGTACCTGACGATTGCTGAAATTATTGCGTTTGCCTGGTACTTGCAGGGCAAGGTGCCGGCGGGGGTGGATATCAGCCCGGCGGCGAGGACGGAGCGGGATGTGACGCCGGTTGGGTTGTTGCCTCGGATAGGACAGAGCAGGTAGGCGTTGCCTTGTTGTTTGGGGCCTGTTCCAGTGCTCGGCTGGCACGCTCCAGGGTGTGTCGCTTAACGAACGGTGGCGCCCCCACCTTACCTTGGTGTCAAGGAAACTGCCGTCATCGTTGCGCCGATATCGGAGCGCGCCTACTCGCTTAAAGGCCCGTCACTGCTATGGACCAGAACAACACTGCTGCAATCGTGCTTCAACTGTTTCATACAGCATATCCAGCGTCCAGGGTTTGGGAATAAACGCTGACTGCTCCGGTAGGTCGTCAGACGATAAACGCCGGTGTCCTGAGGTCAAGACCACCGGCAGGTGTGGCCAACGGTTCCAGATGACGTTGGCCAGGTCCCAACCGTCAAGCTGTCCTGGCATGCGAATGTCCGTCAATACAAGGTTGACAGGCTCGGCCTCTTCCAGGATGTGCAACGCGGCATCTGCGCAAGGGCAAGCAATCACTTTTACCGGCAGCATGGATAGTGCTTCGGTGACTAACATCCGCAGGATGTCATCATCCTCGACAAGAAGAACTGTAGTACACATGAGCCTCTATTCCTGAAGTACTTAACTGTTCAGATAGCGGCTTATATAAATCGTTTTTAATCATTGGATAACAACTGATAGTCGGTAGTTATTATCGTCACGACAGAAATTTGACTTATCTTTTTTACAATAATAATTTATTGTGCGCAAAATATTGGATCAGCTAGCCGCTATAAACGGCTTATGGCGTACAACGGTAAAACGTTGGTGAGCTTGATGGAAACAAACGCTTAATGATTTAGCAAAAATCTTAGTGAGCCAGCTAAAATTTAGCTCGCTTTCTTGTGATACTGCATAAAAAGTTGCGACAGCCTTTGATGATAGTGATAACCGTCAGGGGTTAGCGAAACCGATGGAGCTTTGCCAGCCCTCTCAATAAGGACCAAATATTTGCAACTGATCAAAACCTTGAGTTCCAGAATATCGTCAAGGTTAAACTCAGCCCAGCGCCGGGCTTCTATGAAATCAAGCAAGCGCAGGTGTCTAAGATCATAAGCGTTCATGCTGTAGTCAAACTTCAAAAGGATGGATTGATTCCATTATGCCACCATCCATGACTGGTTGGTGATTCTCCGATAAAATGCACTAAAGTCATGCGCACTGTTTACTTTCCTTTGTAGGCCCCCTGGCAAAATTTCTAGGGATTCTCCGATCAAGTCTGCACACGTTCGACCACCTATGCCGAAATAACCCCTCCCCCCAGGCAAACCAACAGACCCCATGAGCCAGATGAGCTTTTCCGATTTTGAATACGCCGGTAAACGCAAGCAGACCCGCCGCGAGTGCTTTCTGACCGAATGGATCAGGTCATGCCCTGGGCAGGGCTGGTCGCGCTGATCGAACCGTACTACCTAAAAGCGGGCGGCGGGTGCAAGCCGTACCCACTGGAAACCATGCTGCGCATCCACCTGTTGCAGAACGGGTTCTCGCTAAGCGACCCGGCGATGGAAGAGGCGCTTTACGAGATCAGGCCGATGCGCCAGTTCGCCCGTCTCACACTCAGCGCGCCGATCCCGAAGACACCACGATCATGAATCCGCCACCTGCTGGAGAAGCATCAGCTGCCGGCCGGGATACTGCAGGTTATCAACGGTTACTTGCAGGACAAGGGCTTGTCCTTGCGCCAGGGCACCATCGTCGATGCCACGATCATCCATGCCCCAGCTCGACGAAGAACAAGGGCGGCAAGCGCGACCCTGAAATGCACCAGACGAAAAAGAGGGATCAGTACTTCTTCGAGATGAAGGCACACATCGGTGCTGCCGTGGAATCGGGCCTGGTGCACCACATTCACGGTACCGCGGTCAACGTGGCGGACGTCACCTAGGTGGTCGAACTGCTGCATGGCGAGGAGAATGCGGTCTACGCCGATGCTGGTTATACCGGTGTCGAAAAGCGGGATGAGCATGCTGGGCGTAAGGTTATCTGGCGGATCGCGGCCCGGCGCAGCAGCTACACCATGCTGTCCAAACGCAGCCTGATCTACAAGGGCAAGCGGAGGATCGAGCGGGCTAAGGCACAGACCCGAGCCAAGGTCGAACATCCGTTTCGCGTGATCAAGCGCCAGTTCGGTTACGTGAAAACGAGGTTCCGGGGGCTGGTGAAGAACACCGCGCAATTGACCACGTTGTTCGCACTGTCGAACCTTTGGATGACACGAAAACACGTAATGGGTTTGGGCGAGTTGCGCATGTAACACGGTAGATCGGGCTGAAAAGCCCGGTCAGCGGACTCAACGGGCGCTGGTGTGGCGAAAACTGACGGGGTTTAGGCCTTTCTGCGCTTGGGCGACTTCCGCGCCGAAGTTGCTCGGAGCTTCCCTAAAGCCCACGAAGTGCCCATCTACGAAAACGCCGAGCTGGTAAAAATGCTAGGCCAGTTGGAACTGGGCGACAGCATCCCACGGGAGCTGTACCTGACCATCGCCGAGATTATTGCGTTTGCCTGGTACTTGCAGGGCAAGGTGCCGGTAGGGGTGGATATCAGCCCGGCGGCGAGGACGGAGCGGGATGTGACGCCGGGTTGTTTATTGATTGAATAAAGCCTTGAGCAGCGGCGCATTAAAAGTAATAAGGCGCAGCTGGGCTGCACAGTATCAGCGCCAGACGTAGAAATGGCGTTGACCGTAGTAAAAGCGAGGTGATTACCTAACAGTTTGCCAGCTTATCCAGACAGCAATTACGGGGTTAAATGGTTTCGTATTTTCCGCAGGAAAACCTTATGACCACTACCTCTAATGCTTTGCCTACCACTCGGCTACAGGGTACCGATCTACTCGGCTCTGCTATTCAAAAACTCTCCACTTCCGGGCTTAGGCGTATTGCCTATACCCCTTTCGGTCATACCGCCGATCTTGGGGGCGGTAGCACAGGCTTTACTGGGCAAATGAAGGAGCCTGGTACTAAGAACTACATGTTGGGCAATGGCTATCGCGGGTACTCGCCCTCTCTGCTGCGCTTCACCGCAGCAGATGAACTAAGCCCGTTCGGCAAGGGTGGGCTGAATAGTTACAGTTACTGCTTAGGGCAGCCCGTTACCCGCAGTGATCCAAACGGCCAGTTTTCTCTGCTTTTAGGATTGGGCATATCCACAGCCTTTTTGGGAATAGGCGCGTTGATCGGTGGCAGTATCATGCACGAAAAGTCACCGTCTGACTTATCCCTAGGGCTTATAATCGGTGGTGGAGCGCTTGCTTTACTCGGAGCGGGCGCGATTGGAGTCCGGGCGCTTCGAGGTAGGGCGCCGTCTCAACCGGCGGTCTTGAATGGGATTAAGCGCACAATGCGTCTGAATCCAGATCCGAAGTTTAGACTACAGCCCTCTAAAAAAAATCTCTTCAGCCCAACCAGAGCAGACCGTAGCCGTGGTACCTACGAAATGCGAAATTTTGAGATGTCCCAGACGCATTCAAGAGGCTTCGATGGGAAATTTCTTCCATCCAAGGTGAAGGAACGCGATACCCGAGCTTATTGGGACAACACATCACGGATGTAGCCACATAAGCCGCTATCCATTGCAACGGACTTAAGCTTTAACAAGATATATCAATATCCGTTAGTGGACTATTTAGTACCATGCATCCGAATCATCAACTGCGCATCGGCCTGTGTCAACCCACAGGACTGGGTCAGTTCATCGATGCTCGCCAGTTCGCGGATACGTTGATCACGCACGGCGTCGCCGGCGGCATGTTCGACGGCCAGGCGCTGCTAAATGAGTTGGTAAGCGATAAACAGCACCACCGAACCGGCCTAGAGCGAAAACAGGCAATTAGGCGCTGATGAATCAATTTGAAACCGCCATTCGCCAGCTTGGCTCCTACAGGGGACGCCATGCCGTTTGATTTCGGTAGGTTGTTAACGTCAAGGTAGGCGCCAGCAGAGCTGGCGAATAGGGGCATCGAGATACGGGTGCACTGAGGTGTAGCCCTTACCCCCCATGCATCCGAGTCATCAACTGCGCCTCGGCCTGGGTCAATCCACAGGCCTGGGTCAGCTCATCAATGCTGGCCCCCATCTGCACCAGCTTGGCGGCCTGATCGAAGGAAAGACTATCCGGGTCGCGCTGTTCCAGTTGCAGGAGTTTGTCCGGCAAGGGCGCGACCACCGCGCGCAGTTCGTGAATGGCTTCACCCATGCGCACGGTGCCGTTCTGGTAGTCGTCCAAACGCTTGGCCAGCTCGCGGATACGTTGATCACGCACGGTATCGCCGGCGGCCTGTTCGGCGGCCAGGCGTTGCTGAGTGCGTTGGTAGGCGATAAACATCGCCACCGAACCGGCCCAGAGAATAGCCAGTACGATGACCGCGGCTTCTAGAATCAACTCAAATGTTCTCCAGGTCAGACCACTCTTCTTCGCTCATCATCTTATCGAGTTCGACCAGGATCAACAGTTCGCCGTTTTTATTACACACGCCCTGGATGAACTTGGCTGATTCCTCGTTACCCACGTTTGGCGCGGTTTCCACTTCGGACTGGCGTAGGTAAACCACTTCGGCCACGCTGTCCACAAGGATGCCGACCACTTGTTTGTCCGCTTCGATGATCACGATACGGGTGTTGTCGCTCACGTCGCTGGAGGCCAGGCCAAAGCGCTGACGCGTGTCGATCACCGTGACCACGTTGCCGCGCAGGTTGATAATGCCTAGCACATAGGTCGGCGCCCCAGGCACTGGGGCGATTTCGGTGTAGCGCAACACTTCCTGAACCTGCATCACGTTGATGCCATAGGTTTCGTTATCCAGGCGGAAGGTGACCCATTGCAGGATCGGATCCTCGGAACCCTGACCGGACGTTTTCTTCATACCCTCACCCCTCGCTCCCGCTCTCGCGGCTTGTTGTGCATGCCCTCGGCCAATCGGCCAAGGAAGTTATCGTTTACGGCCTTTAGCGGCCTCTGCCTTTGCCTTGGCATCGGCGGCCGCCTTTGCCCGACTCGCGGCGTCTTGCTCTTTAACCGCGCCACTGGCGATCATTTCAGCCAATTGCGCCACATCGACCAGCGCGCACATATGTTCGATCACGGTACCGGCTAGCCAAGGGCGTTGCCCACCCTGGCTGCGCCATTTGATTTCAGCCGGGTCCAGGCGCAGTGAGCGGTTTACCGCGTGCACCGCCAGGCCCCATTCGTAACCCTGTACGGAAATCACGTACTGCAGGCCCTGCTGGAAGTCGTCTCTGTAGCGGTCCGGCATCACCCAGCGGGCAGTGTCCAATACTTTCAAGTTGCCGTTGTGGCTGGGCAGAAGCCCCAGGAACCACTCTGGCTGGCCGAACAGCGGCGTCAATTCCTGGCCGGCCAGGGGGTAGATCGAGCCCAGGCAGACCAAGGGCACCGCCAGGGTTAGCCCGGCCACGTCAAACAGCAGGCACTCGAACGGCTCTTCACCCCAGGCTGGGCGGCCGGTTTTAGTGGGCGCTGTTGGGCCACCCCCGTGGGTTGTCAGGTTGATGGCCTGCACGGGTTCCGGTACTGAGGGCTGTGGTGTTGCTTCAGGTACTTCAGTCGCGACGGGTGCCAATGGCTCGGCTTCGATCTCAACCGGCGCCTGAGGCAACAAGCTAGGCCCGGTCCAGAGGCTTGGCCGGTCCAGCTCTTTGAGGGGCTCGGCGTGGGCCAAGGGCCTGACGTCCGGCGCCGTCGGTAGAGCCTTGGGCACCGGCATAGGGGCAGGCATGGCTTTAGGGCGGCTGGCATCGCGGGCTTGTTCTTCTCGCACTGCCGCCTCGAAATCATCCGCAGGCGCAAGCGCAATCACCGGCTCGGTAGCAGGCGCATTAGGCGACGAGGGTTCCTCTGGCGCCGCTTCAGTGGCCTCTTGCAGCAAGCCGTCCAGGTAGGCCTGCAACGCTTGCTGAGGGCGCGGAGGAATGTCCGTGGGTCGGCTCATGTCAGGCCACCTGGGTCTGCAACTGTTGAGCAAGCAAATGCTTGAGCAACGCCCGATAGGCAATCACGCCTCGGCTTTTGGCGTCAAACCGCGACGGCGCCAAGCCCGCACGGCTGGCGTCACGCAGGCGGGTATCGACCGGAATGTAGCCCTCCCACACGCTGTCCTGCCACCGGTCGCGCAGCACGCGCAAGGTACCCAGGGAAGCCTGGGTGCGCCTGTCGAACAAGGTAGGCACGATGCTATAAGGCAAGGGTTGCTTACGGGAACGGTTGATCATGGTCAGGGTGCTGATCATGCGTTCCAGGCCATTGACTGCCAGGTGTTCGGTTTGCACCGGTACCACCAATTGTTGACTGGCCGCCAAGGCATTAACCATCAGCACCCCCAATAAGGGTGGGCTGTCGATCAAGGCATAGTCGAAATCCTGCCACAGTTGTGCCAAGGCTTTGGCGACCACCAGGCCCAAGCCGCTTTGGCCCGGTGACTGGCGCTCCAACGTGGCCAGGGCCGTACTGGAAGGCAACAGCGAGATGCGTTCATCTGCGGTTGGCAACAGCAACTGGCCAGGCAGGCCTTCAGGCACGTTGCCTTTGTGCTGGAACAGGTCGAAGCAGCTGTGTTCCTGACTGTCAGGGTTATTGCCGAAATAGCTGGTCAGCGAGCCATGCGGGTCTAGGTCTACCACGACCACGCGCTTGCCTGCATCGGCCAACAGGCCCGCGAGCGCGACGGTGGTGGTGGTTTTGCCTACCCCACCCTTCTGATTGGCGACTGCCCAGACTCTCATGCGTACGGTCCTGATGACGGGTTACAACGATGGTGACGGGGTTTTGACGGGTTGCCCCTTCCCCGGCTGCGTTGTGTCGGACGGTGCACTTTGTGTGCCAGCCCGCTTCAAGGCGGCATCTGGCGTTGCATTGGCGGTGCCTGAGCCAGTCAGGCTGCGGCGCACCTCCAGGTTGCGGGAAATCACCAGCACCACCCTGCGGTTTTTCGCGCGTCCATCGGCGCTGTCGTTTTCCGCGACCGGCTGGTATTCACCATAGCCCACGGCGGCCATGCGACCAGGGTCGACGCCGTCCATGGCCAGCATGCGCACGATGCTGGAGGCACGGGCCGATGACAACTCCCAGTTAGTGGGGTACTGGGCGGTGCGAATGGGCTGGTTATCGGTGAAACCCTCCACATGCACTGGGTTGGCGAAGGGTTTAAGAATGCCCGCTACCTTTTCTACAATGTCAAAGGCGCGGTCACTGGGAATGGCATCGCCGCTGCCGAACAGCAGGCCAGATTTAAGCTCGATTTCGATCCACAATTCGTTACCGCGCACGGTGAGCTGATCGGCGGCAATCAAATCTCCAAAGGCATTGCGTACATCGTCGGCGATGCTCTGCAGCGGGTCGGCGTGGCCCACGGCAGCGTCCGGCTCAACGTTGTCAGTATTGAGTGGCATGGCCGGTTGCAACGCCCGTGGGCGCTCCTCGCCGATGTTGATCGGCTTGGTGCTGCGCTGCTGGTCGTTGAACACCCCCACCAAGGCATCGGAGAGGACTTTGTACTTGCCCTCGTTGACCGAGGAAATGGAATACATCACCACGAAAAAAGCGAACAGCAAGGTGATGAAATCCGCATAGGACACCAGCCAACGTTCGTGATTTTCATGCTCTTCGGTGACCCGGCGGCGACGCATCCGTTACTCCATGAAGCCTAAAAGCTTCAGTTCAATGGACCGGGGGTTTTCACCTTCCGCGATGGAGAGCAGCCCTTCGAGGAGCATTTCCCGATAGCGGCACTGGCGCTGAGCCAGCGCCTTGAGTTTATTGGCGATGGGCAGCAACACCAGGTTGGCTGACGCCACACCGTAGATAGTGGCGACGAAAGCAACGGCTATGCCACTTCCCAACTGCGAAGGGTCGGCCAGGTTGCCCATCACGTGAATAAGGCCCATCACCGCGCCGATGATGCCGATGGTGGGGGCATAACCGCCCATGCACTCGTACACCTTCGCCGCTTGAATATCCCGGGCTTCCTGGGTGAAGAAATCCAGCTCCAGGATACCGCGGATAGCTTCGGGCTCTGCGCCGTCCACCAACAACTGCAAGCCCTTACGGGCGTAGGTGTCCGATTCGCCGTCGGCCACGCTTTCCAGGCCCAATAAGCCTTCCTTGCGGGCCACCAGGCTCCAGCTCACCACCCGGTCGATCCCACCGGGCAGGTCGATACGCGGCGGAAAGAAGATCCACGGCAGGATGTGCAATGCCCGCTTGAAGGCATTGATCGGGGTTTGCAACAGCGCAGCGGCCAGGGTACCGCCGAGCACAATCAAGCCCGCGGGGCCATTGAGCAGCGAAGGCAAGTGGCCGCCCTCCAGGAAGTTGCCCCCCACGATGGCCACGAACGCCAGGATGATGCCGATCAGGCTTAACACGTCCATTACTGGCAAGCCTCCGTCAGGTACCGGCCCATGTCATCAAGGCTATACACCGCGTCGGCCAGGCCTGCCTTGGCCACAGCCATCGGCATGCCATAGATCACACTGCTGGCTTCATCCTGGGCCCATACCTGGCTGCCCACCTGCTTGAGCAGGCGCGCGCCTTCTCGGCCATCGGCGCCCATGCCGGTCAGCACTACGGCCAGTACCTTGTCGCCAAAGCTTTTGGCCGCCGAGCCAAAGGTGATGTCCACGCAAGGCTTGTAATTCAAGCGCTCGTCCCCTGGCAGAATCTTAACGGTACCGCGCGCATCGACCATCATCTGCTTGCCACCCGGGGCCAGCAACGCCAAGCCAGGGCGCAGCTGATCACCGTCCTCGGCTTCCTTGACCGAGATACGGCAGAGCTTGTCCAGACGTTCGGCGAACGCCTTGGTAAAGGCCGCGGGCATATGCTGGATCAACACAATGGGCGACGGAAAGTTGGCGGGCAACTGAGTGAGCACGCGCTGCAACGCCACCGGCCCGCCGGTAGAGGTCCCTATCGCCAACAATTTGTAAGCTTTGCGTTTGGGCGGGCCGCTGTTGGCTGGCGCGGCCGTGCCCGCGGGTGCCGGGGCTGGCCGCGCGGCCGGGGCAGGCGCGGCGCCCGGCCGCGGTGGGACACGTGGCGCCATCGGTTCGCGGGTTACACGGGGATCACGGGCGGGCGCCACGGCTGGTGTGCTATGACCCTGTGCGGCCGACGCGCCTGCGCGACGGTTGCTGCGGGCGATGGAATTGACCTTCTCGCACAGCAACTGGCGAACTCTGTCCGGGTTTTTGGAGATGTCTTCAAAGTTTTTCGGCAGAAAGTCCACCGCGCCCGCATCCAGGGCATCCAGGGTAACCCGGGCGCCTTCATGGGTGAGGGAGGAGAACATCAACACCGGTGTAGGGCAGCGCTGCATGATATGGCGGACCGCGGTGATGCCATCCATCATCGGCATCTCGTAGTCCATGGTGATCACATCAGGCTTGAGCGCCATGGCCTGGTCGATGGCTTCGCGGCCATTGCTGGCGGTACCGACCACCTTAACGTTGCTATCTTGGGAAAGAATTTCCGTAAGGCGGCGGCGGAAAAAACCCGAATCGTCCACCACCAGGACTGTGACTGCCATAGTTACTCCATTACAGGCCGCCGGCTTGCACAGCCGGCGGTGGTAGTCAGATACGCCGTGCGGCGTAGCGCTTGAGCATGCTCGGAACGTCCAGGATCAGGGCAATACGGCCGTCACCGGTGATGGTGGCGCCGGACATGCCGGGGGTGCCCTGAAGCATCTTGCCCAATGGCTTGATCACGACCTCCTCCTGCCCCACCAGTTGGTCCACCACAAAGCCGATGCGCTGGGTACCTACCGAGAGAATCACCACATGCCCTTCACGCTGCTCGCTGTCCTGAACGCCTGGCACCAGCCAGCGCTTGAGGTAAAACAAGGGCAGGGCCTTGTCGCGCACGATAACCACTTCCTGCCCGTCTACCACGTTGGTGCGAGAGAGGTCCAAGTGGAAGATCTCGTTCACGCTAACCAGCGGGAAGGCGAAGGCCTGGTTGCCCAGCATTACCATCAGCGTAGGCATGATGGCCAAGGTTAGCGGTACCTTGATTACGATCTTCGATCCCTGGCCCTTGGCCGAGTAGATGTTGATCGAGCCGTTGAGCTGGGAAATCTTGGTTTTAACCACGTCCATGCCCACGCCACGGCCGGACACGTCAGAGATCTCGGTCTTGGTTGAGAAGCCCGGCGCGAAGATCAGGTTATAGCAATCGGTCTCAGACAACCTGTCGGCGGCGTCCTTGTCCATCACGCCCTTCTCTACCGCCTTGGCGCGCAGTACTGCCGGGTCCATCCCTTTGCCGTCGTCGGAGATCGACAGCAGAATATGGTCGCCCTCCTGCTCGGCCGATAGCACCACCTTGCCTGAACGGGGCTTACCGGCCTCGTCGCGCTCAGCGGGCATTTCCACGCCATGGTCAACGGCGTTGCGCACCAAGTGGACCAACGGGTCGGCCAGGGCCTCGACCAGGTTTTTATCCAGGTCGGTTTCTTCGCCCACCAGCTCCAGGTTGATTTCTTTCTTAAGCTGCCGGGCCAAATCGCGAACCAGGCGCGGGAAACGCCCGAACACTTTCTTGATGGGCTGCATGCGGGTTTTCATTACCGCGGTTTGCAGGTCGGCAGTCACTACGTCCAGGTTGGAAACAGCCTTGGACATGGCCTCGTCATTGCTGTTGAGGCCAAGGCGCACCAGGCGGTTACGCACCAGCACCAGTTCGCCCACCATGTTCATGATTTCGTCCAGCCGGGCGGTATCTACCCGCACGGTGGTTTCCGCTTCGCTGGCGGCGGGCTTTTCCGGCGGCGGCGCAGGCCGCGCTGCTGGGGCAGCGGCAGGCGCGGCGGCCCGCGCAGGCTCAGCTTTGGCCACCGGCGCCGCGGCAGGCGCAGGGGCGGCCGCTTTGGGGGCGGCGGCAGGCGCCGGGGTGGTTCCGGTGTCTGCACCTTCGGCGCTGAACTTGCCCTTGCCGTGAAGTTGATCCAGCAGGGCTTCGAATTCGTTATCAGTGATCAGGTCACCACTGGCTACCGCTGGCGCGGCAGGTGTAGCAGTGGCCTGGGGCGTGCTAGGCAGGTTATCCGCCGCGAAGCTGCCTTTGCCGTGCAGTTGGTCGAGCAACGCCTCGAACTCAGAGTCGGTGATTTCGTCCGAGCTGGTACCTGACGCGGCAGACACGGCGGCAGGGGCAGCAGCGTTGGGGGCGAACTGGCCTTTGCCGTGCAACTGATCGAGCAGCGATTCGAATTCCGAATCAGTGATTTCATCACCCTCGACCGTGGCCTCAGCCGTGCTGTCCAGGCTGTCCATCAAGGCATCGAAGCCTGCATCGGCCATCGGTGCCGGTGCTGGCGCCTGTGCCACCAGCGGTTGGGCGCCGGCTGGTTCGGCTAGGCGAGCCAGTGCGGCCAGCAGTTCAGGCGTGGCGGGGGTCAGCGGCGCACGTTCACGCACTTGGCCAAACATGCTGTTGACGGTATCGAGTGCTTCGAGCACCACGTCCATGAGCTCGGAGTCAACCCGGCGCTCACCTTTACGAAGGATGTCGAACACGTTTTCGGCGATGTGGCAGCATTCCACGAGCTCATTGAGCTGAAGAAAGCCGGCGCCGCCCTTGACGGTATGAAAACCACGAAAAATCGCATTGAGCAGGTTCGCGTCATCGGGTCGGCTTTCCAGCTCTACCAATTGCTCGGATAACTGCTCGAGGATCTCGCCGGCCTCTACCAGGAAGTCCTGGAGGATTTCTTCATCGGCGCCGAAGCTCATGTGGGTGCTCCCTGGGGTTCTTAGAAATGACATCCGGCCTGGATGGCGCGCGTTAGCACCTGTTCGACGAACCTGCTAAACCCGCGTCAGAAGCCCAGGCTGGAAAGCAGATCGTCCACATCGTCCTGACCGGATACGACGTCTTCACGCTTATCGGCATGGATCTGCGGACCTTCACCCCGAGAGGTGTCTTTTTCAGGATTTTTTTCCTGACGCATGCTTTCGGCGTCGTGCTCGATGCCCGCGAACCGGTCTACCTGGCTGGCCATGAGCACCAGCTTGAGCAGGTTAGATTCCACGTCGGTGACCAGGGTCGTCACCCGCTTGATCACCTGGCCGGTGAGGTCCTGGTAATCCTGGGCAAGCAAAATATCATTGAGATGAGAAGAGAGCGCGCTGGCGTCGCTTTCACTGCGCGCCAAAAAGCCATCCACGCGCTTGACCAGTTCGCGAAACTCATCGGCCTGCACTTCGCGGCGCATGAACCGCTGCCAATCGGCACGCAGTGCCTTGGCGTCTTCTTCCAACCCATGGACCACCGGCGTGCTTTGCTCTACCAGGTCCATGGTGCGGTTGGCGGCGTTTTCCGTCAGGCGCACTACGTAGTCCAGGCGCTCGGTAGCGTCGGTAATCTGCGACACCTCCTCGGCCTTGGGAGACCGTGGGTCGATCTGGAAATTGACGATGGCGCTGTGCAGCTCGCGGGTCAGCTTGCCCACTTCCTGGTACAGGCCACGATCCCGGGTCTGGTTAAGCTCGTGAATCAGCTGCACCGCTTCGCCAAACTGGCCTTTTTCAAGGCTGTCGACCAATCGGCGGGCATGGGTTTTCAGGGTGTTTTCAAACTCACCCAACGGCAGATTTCTGGACTCCATAGCGCCCCCTGGCGGCCTTAGCTGTTCACGCGTTCGAAGATTTTTTCAATCTTCTCTTTAAGGACCTGTGCGGTGAATGGCTTGACCACATAACCGTTGACCCCGGCCTGGGCCGCTTCGATGATCTGCTCGCGCTTGGCTTCGGCGGTGACCATTAGCACGGGAAGGTGCTTGAGGCGGTCATCGGCACGGACCTGGCGCAGCAGGTCGATGCCTGTCATGCCTGGCATGTTCCAGTCGGTGACCAGGAAATCGAAACTGCCGTTTAGCAGCATCGGCAAAGCAGTGACGCCATCGTCGGCTTCGGAGGTATTCGTAAAGCCCAGATCGCGCAGCAGGTTTTTAATGATCCGCCGCATCGTCGAGAAATCGTCAACGATGAGGATTTTCATGTTCTTGTCCAAGTAGACCTCCAAGCAGTCTCAAACACGCCCGCTCCGGGACGCGCAATCAATCGAATTCGTTATGTATGCGCTACACCCCGCAACAAGAGGGCCTGCCCGCGACCAGCCACAACGCCAAAGCGAAGACCATCGCGAGCAAGCCCTACTGTCACGGCACTGTTTACCGCGCGGCGGCCCGCCATTCGCCAAGGCGGCTGCGCAAGCGCGCGGCGCATTGGCTGTGTAGCTGGCTCACCCGGGACTCACTCACCCCAAGCACTTCGCCGATTTCCTTGAGGTTAAGCTCCTCGTCGTAATACAACGCCAGCACCAGGCGTTCACGTTCCGGCAAGTTGGCGATGGCGTCGGCCAAGGCTGTTTGGAAGCGCTCGTCCTCCAGGCCTCGGGCCGGTTCGCCACTACCACTGGCGCCGTGTTCGTGCAGCCCTTCATGCTCGCCGTCCTGAAGCAGGTCGTCAAAGCTGAACAGGCGGCTGCCCAGTGTGTCATTGAGGATCGAATAATATTCATCGATCTTCATGTTGAGTTCGGCAGCAACCTCGTGATCTTTAGCGTCACGCCCGGTTCGCGCTTCAATCTTTCTGATTGCCTCACTCACGGTGCGGGTATTGCGGTGTACCGAGCGCGGTGCCCAGTCGCCTTTACGTACTTCATCGAGCATGGCGCCGCGAATTCGAATGCCGGCGTAGGTTTCGAAACTGGCCCCTTTGCTGGAATCGTATTTGTTGGCGACCTCCAGCAGCCCGATCATTCCCGCTTGGATCAAGTCCTCCACCTGAACGCTGGCCGGTAGCCGTGCCAGTAGGTGGTAGGCGATCCGCTTGACCAAAGGGGCATAGCGCTCGATCAGTTCATGCTGCTGCGATTGCCGAGAAGCATTGTTGTACATCCGGTATCCACTGGCGCTCATGAGACAGGCCCCGCACTGGTTTGCTGTACCAAACGTTCGACGAAGAATTCCAAGTGCCCCCGCGGGTTGGCGGGCAGCGGCCAGGTATCCACCTTCTGGGCGATGGCCTTGAAGGCCAGAGCGCATTTCGAGCGTGGGAAGGCTTCGTACACAGCGCGTTGCTTCTGTACGGCCTTGCGCACGGTTTCGTCATACGGCACCGCGCCCACATATTGGAGGGCGACGTCCAGAAAGCGGTCCGTCACCTTGGTCAGTTTGGCAAACAGGTTCCGCCCTTCCTGAGGGCTTTGAGCCATGTTGGCCAGTACACGGAAGCGGTTCATGCCGTAGTCACGGTTAAGCAGCTTGATCAGCGCGTAAGCGTCGGTGATGGAGGTAGGTTCATCGCACACCACCAGCAACACTTCCTGGGCCGCACGGACAAAGCTGACGACCGAATCACCAATCCCGGCCGCGGTATCGATCACCAGCACATCCAGGTTGTCACCGATTTCGCTAAAGGCCTGGATCAGCCCGGCATGCTGCGCGGGGGTCAGGTGCACCATGGTCTGGGTACCGGAGGCCGCGGGCACGATGCGAATGCCGCCCGGGCCCTGCAACAGCACGTCGCGCAGATCGCAGCGGCCCTCGATCACGTCGGCCAGGGTGCGTTTAGGGGTAAGGCCCAGCAGCACATCGACGTTGGCCAGGCCCAGGTCAGCGTCCAGCAGCATCACCCGCCGGCCGAGTTCGGCCAATGCCAATGAGAGGTTCACTGACACGTTTGTCTTGCCGACGCCGCCTTTGCCGCCGGTCACCGCAATCACCTGTACGGGATGCATGCTGCCCATTCGTTTTTTACCTTGTCACTGAGACGCTGGCTACACCACCGCCGGGCCGCCCTTGTGGCGAACCGGCACGACAACACCGTTGCACACCTAAGTGCTTCGACGGCTTGCCGCGCGTGATGCAGGTAGGTTTCAAACCATTCAGCAAGCCCTTTGGCCTGCTGTCGCGCAACCACTTGCGCATGCATTCATTCATTGTCATGCCCTCAACCCGCGCGCTTGCTAGGGCTGTGATACAGGTCGGCGAACATGTCGGCCATGGCCTCCTCGCTCGGCTCTTCCTGCATCTGGACGTTCACCGCGCGGCTCACCAACTGGTGCTTGCGGGGCAGGTGAAGGTCGTCTGGAATACGTGGGCCATCGGTAAGGTACGCCACCGGTAGCTCATGGCTGATGGCCAAGCTCAATACCTCACCCAGGCTCGCCGTTTCGTCAAGCTTGGTGAGGATACAGCCTGCGAGCCCACAGCGCTTGTAACTATGGTACGCGGCCGTTAATACCTGTTTCTGGCTGGTAGTGGCCAGCACCAAGTAATTGCGCGCCCGAATGCCCCGCCCGGCCAGGCTTTCAAGTTGCAGCTTAAGGGCCGGATCGCTGGCTTGCAGGCCAGCGGTATCGATCAGTACCACGCGTTTGCGCAGTAGCGGCTCCAAGGCTTGAGCCAGGGATTGGCCTGGGTCGACGTGAGTCACTGAAACGTTAAGGATGCGGCCCAGGGTTTTGAGCTGTTCCTGGGCGCCGATGCGGAAGCTGTCCATGCTCACCAGGGCAATGTTCTGCGCGCCGTACTTGAGTACATAGCGCGCCGCCATCTTGGCCAGGGTGGTGGTTTTACCCATGCCTGCCGGCCCAACCACGGAAATAATCCCGCCCTCTTCCAGAGGCTCCAGGTCTGGGGTGGAAATCATCCGCGCCAGGTGAGCCAGCAACATGCGCCACGCATGGCGGGGCTCATCAATGTCCCCCACCTGTGCCAGGAGGTCCCGGGCAATGGGGCCAGACAGGCCAATGCGTTGCATCTTGCGCCACAGCGTAGCTTGCTCGGGGCGGCTACCTTGCAACTGAGTCCAGGCCAGGGAACCGAGCTGGACTTCCAGTAGCTCGCGCAGGCCCGAAAGCTCGGAGCGCATGGAGTCGAACAGGCGTTGGTCCACGGCGGCAGGTGCGGGTGCCGCGAGCGCGGCAGGCACACGGGGTGCTTCGTCGAGGGTGGGTTCGATCAAAGGCTCGGCGGCGGTCAGGGGGAGGCCTGCGAACAGCTGGCGGTTGTTCACGCCATCGGTGTTGCCACGGGTGTCCAGCTCAGCCTGGGCCGAGACGATACGCGACTGCGTCTTGCGCAGCTCGTCTTCGAGTTCGATGTTAGGCACCCGAGGCGCCAGCGCCGACAGCTTGTAATCCAGCGCAGCGGTGAGCTCCACGCCGCCTGCGATCCGGCGGTTACCGATAATCGCAGCGTCAGCGCCCAGTTCGTCACGTACCAATTTCATGGCTTGACGCATATCCGCGGCGAAAAAACGCTTCACTTGCATATCCCGCTACCTCAGCCGTTGGGCCCTACTGTCGCTACGATCGTGACTTGCTTGTTATCCGGTATTTCTTGGTACGCCAACACATGCAGGTTTGGTACAGCCAACCGGCCAAAGCGCGACAACATGGTCCGGATCGGCCCTGCAACCAACAATATGGCAGGCTGGCCTTGCATTTCCTGGCGTTGCGAGGCTTCGATCAACGACCGCTGCAACCGCTCCGCCATGCTCGGCTCCAGCAAAACGCCATCTTCCTGGCCTTGCCCCGCCTTCTGAATACTATTGAGCAATATCTGTTCCAACTTCGGTTCCAAGGTGATCACTGGCAGCTCAGACTCAGTCCCTACGATACTTTGCACAATTGCCCGGGATAACCCGGCCCGAACTGCTGACACCATAGCGGCGGTATCTTGACTCCTGGCCCCGCTATTGGCGATGGCTTCGGCAATACTGCGGATATCCCGCACTGGCACCTGTTCGGCCAACAGCGCTTGCAGCACCTTGAGTAAAGCAGACAAGGTGATCAGGCTTGGCACCAGTTCTTCGGCAAGCTTGGGCGAACCCTTGGCCAATACTTGCAGCAATTGCTGTACTTCTTCATGCCCAATCAATTCATGGGCATGCTTTTGCAGGATTTGGTTCAAGTGGGTTGCAACCACCGTGCTGGCGTCCACCACGGTATAACCCAAGGACTGCGCCTGGGCCCGGGCGCTGATTTCGATCCATACCGCCTCCAAACCAAAGGCTGGGTCCCGGGCCTGGATACCATTGAGCGAGCCGAATACCTGGCCAGGGTTGATGGCCAGCTCCCGATCCGGATAGATTTCCGCCTCGGCCAGGATCACCCCCATCAGCGTCAAACGATAGGCGCTCGGGGCCAGGTCCAGGTTGTCCCGGATGTGCACCGTTGGCATCAGAAAACCCAGGTCTTGGGACAGCTTCTTGCGAACACCTTTGATACGGGCCAGCAGTTGGCCGCCTTGGTTGCGGTCCACCAGTGGAATAAGCCGATAGCCGACTTCCAGGCCAATCATATCGATGGGGGTAACGTCGTCCCAACCCAGCTCCTTGGTTTCCTGGGACCGCTGGGGCGAAGGCAGCAATTCCTGCTGGCGTTGTACTTCAGCCGCCGCTTCGACTTTGATCTGATTCTTTTTCTTCCACAGCAGATAGGCACCGCCACCCGCGGCGGCGGCCAATGACAAGAAGGCGATATGGGGCATGCCTGGCACCATGCCCATGACCGCCATCAGCGCAGCGGACACGCCCAAGGCCTTGGGCGAATCGAACATCTGGCGGCCAATCTGCTTGCCCATTTCCTCAGAGCCCGAGGCACGGGTCACCATGATCGCGGCGGCGGTAGACAGCAGCAGAGAAGGCAACTGCGCTACCAAGCCATCACCAATCGTCAAGAGCGCGTAGGTAGTACCGGCGTCGGCAAAGGTCAGGCCGTGCTGGAGAATACCGATGGCCATACCGCCGAGCAGGTTGATGAACAGGATCAACAAGCCGGCGATGGCGTCACCGCGCACAAACTTGCTGGCACCGTCCATCGAGCCGTAGAACTCGGCTTCTTGGGCGACTTCCGCGCGGCGATGCTTGGCAGCGGCCTGGTCGATCAAACCTGCGTTGAGGTCGGCGTCGATGGCCATTTGTTTACCGGGCATGGCATCGAGGGTGAAACGCGCGCTCACCTCGGAAATCCGCCCCGCGCCCTTGGTGACCACCACGAAGTTGATGATCATCAAGATGGCGAACACCACGCCACCGACAACGTAGTTACCGCCGATCACAACCTCACCAAAGGCCTGGATCACCTTACCCGCGGCCTGATGGCCTTCGTGGCCGTGGAGCATGACCACACGGGTGGAGGCTACGTTCAACGCCAGCCTGAGCAGGGTGGCCACCAGCAGGATGGTCGGGAACACCGCAAAGTCCAGAGGCCGCATGGCGTAGACACACACCAACAGCACCACCAGTGACAGCGCGATGTTAAAGGTAAAGAAAACGTCCAGCAGAAACGGCGGGACGGGCAACATCATCATTGCCAGCATGATGAGCAACAGCAACGGTACCCCAAGGTTGCCTTGACTCAGGCTCCGGGCGTTGCTCAGTAATTGTGTGCGATCCACCGCCATCTAGTATTCCCCACAAACATTTGACGCTCATGCGTGCTAACGGGGGCAGTGCAAGAAGCTCTCCAGTTTTGGCAATCGCTGCCGAGGAGTGTTCAATGGCTGGATAACGGTTCGTCTATTTGAAAAGCAACTTACTGATTTATCAGCGGTAGGAGCCAGCAACGCTGGCGAACGCGGTGTTGATGATTGCGCGGCAGAGTCGGTGAAATCTGTTCGCCAGCTTGGCTGGCGCCTACAAGGGCTCGCCGCGTTCATCGCGCTTGAGCTCATCGGGAATGGGCATGTCCTTGGGCGGCTCGGGCCGCTTGCCTTGGCCGGGGCGGAATTGGCGGATCTGGTACACGTAGGCCAGCACCTGCGCCACGGCCAGGTACAGCCCTGAAGGAATCGGTTGATCCAGCTCGGTGGAGTAGTAGATCGACCGCGCGAGCGCAGGCGACTCCATGATCTGCACCTGGTTGGCCACGCCGATTTCGCGGATCTTCAGCGCCAGCATATCCACGCCTTTGGCCACCAGCATCGGCGCGCCTCCCGTGTCGGCGTCGTACTTGAGCGCCACGGCAAAGTGGGTGGGGTTGGTGATGATCACATCCGCCTGGGGGATATTGGTCATCATGCGGCGTTGGGACATCTCCCGCTGCAATTGGCGAATACGGCCTTTCACCTCGGGCCGGCCCTCGGAATCCTTATGCTCGTCGCGCACCTCCTGTTTGGTCATCTTGAGCTTTTCCTTGCCTTGGTACAGTTGCAAGGGCACATCGATGGCGGCAATGATCAACAGCCCCATGGCCATGTACAGGGCGCTCCACCCCACCAACTGAATGGAGTGCATGATGGCTTTTTCCATGGGCTCGTGGGCAATGGCCAGCAGTTCTGGCTGGTCGCGCTTGAGTACCCAGACCGCCACGGCCATGGTAATGGCGAACTTGCCCAGGGCCTTGAGCAGTTCGCTCAGGGCATGCTTGGAAAACATGCGCTTCAAGCCGCTGGCCGGGTTCATGCGGCTGAATTTCGGCGCCATGGAGCCTGCGGCGAACAACCAGCCGCCCAGGCAGATGGGGCCAATGATAGCCGCCAGGATCAACACGATCATGATGGGCTGAATGCCCTGCAGCGCCATCTTTCCGGAGCTGAACAGAAACAGCGCCATCTGGTTGGTATCGGTCAGCACGTCGCGCTTGAGGGTAAAGTTGTACTTCATGATCGCCATCAGCGCTTCGGCCAGGGCACCGCCGAACGCCAGCACAGCCCCAATGCCCGCCAGCATGACCACGAACGTGTTGAGCTCCTTGGAACGGGTGATCTCACCCTTTTCACGGGAGTCTTTCTTTCGTTTGTCCGTGGGGTCTTCTGTTTTGTCCGCGCCGCTTTCGCTTTCCGCCATGGCTCACCTCGCCTCTGTCAGTGCACGGAGCCAGCGCAGGGCCTCAGTGGCCAGGGGCTGGTACTGGTTGAGAATGTCCGCCATGTTGATCCACAGGATCACCATGCCCAACACCAGGGTCATGGGCATGCCCACGGAGAAGATATTCAACTGAGGCGCGGCGCGGGTCATGATGCCCAGGGCGATGTTCACCACCAACAACGCAGTGATGGCCGGCAACACCAACAGCAAGGACGCGCCCAGCACCCAGCCCATGCGGGTAACCAGGTCCCAGAACTGCCCGGTAAACAACGCGTGGCCGATGGGCAAGGTGGTAAAACTGTCGGTCAGCACCTCGAATACCACCAAGTGGCCGTTCATGGTCAGGAACAGCAGGGTGACGAGCATGTTGAAGAACTGGCTGACCACCGCCACGTTTACGCCGTTGGTAGGATCCACCATCGAGGCGAAGGCCATACCCATCTGGATGGCCACGATCTGCCCAGCAATCACGAAGGCTTGAAACAGCATATGAATGGACAGCCCCATCAGCGCGCCGACGATGATCTGCTCGCCTACCAGCAACAGCGCGCTCAGGTCCAGGGCATGTACCTCCGGCATGGGCGGCAGCCCTGGCACGATTACCACCGTAATGGCCAGCGAGAGATACAGACGAATGCGCGTGGAGACCATGTTGCCGCCGAACAGTGGCATGGTCATCAATAAGCCCGCTACGCGAAACAGCGGCAGGATGAACATGGCCACCCAGGCGCCGATCTGGCCATCGGTGAGTTGCAGCATGCTAGCCGATCAACCCAGGGATGCTGCCATACAGCGTGGTGATGTAATCCATGAATTCACGCACGATCCAGGGCCCGAGCACGATGAGCGTGACGAGCATGATCAGCATGCGCGGCAAAAAACTCAGGGTTTGTTCGTTGATCTGGGTGGCGGCCTGGAACATGGCGATGACCAGGCCTACCAGCAGGCTGGGCAGCACCAGGATGGCCACCATCAGCGTGGTCAGCCACAGGGCTTCGCGGAACAGGTCTGTTGCGATTTCCGGGGTCATTACACGTCCTCAGGTCAGACGCCGCCGAAGCTGCCGGCCAATGTGCCAATGATCAGCGCCCAGCCATCCACCAGCACGAACAGCATGATCTTGAAGGGCAGCGAAATGATCAGCGGCGAGAGCATCATCATGCCCATGGCCATGAGCACGCTGGCCACTACCAGGTCGATGATCAGAAACGGGATAAAAATCATAAAGCCGATTTGGAAAGCGGTTTTAAGCTCGGACGTCACAAAGGCCGGCACAATGATAGTCAGCGGGGCCTGATCGGCGCTGGGGATGTCCGTGCGGCGTGACAACCGCATGAACAGGTCCAAGTCGCTCTGCCGGGTTTGCGCCAGCATAAAGTCCCGTACTGGCACCTCTGCCCTCGCCAGGGCGTCCTGTGCACTCATACGCTCAGCCAGGTAGGGCTGCAGGGCATCGTTGTTCACCCGGTCGAATACCGGCGCCATGATAAACAGGGTTAGAAACAGCGCCATGCCAGTGAGCAACTGGTTGGAGGGAGTTTGTTGCAGGCCCAGCGCCTGACGCAGGATGGAAAACACGATGATGATCCGGGTGAAGCTGGTCATCAGCATCACAAACGCTGGAATAAAGCTCAGCGCCGTCATGATCGCCAGGATCTGCAGGCTGACCGAATACTCCTGCTGGCCGTTGGCGCCGGTGGTCATGGTAATGGCCGGCAACGACAAGGGGTCGGCCGCCAGCACGGTTGGGGCGAGCAATACCCCAGAAAGCACAATGAGCCAGCGCAGGCTGCGCATTACTTTTTATCCTTATGATCCTTGCCAAGCAGTTCCATGAGCCGCTGAGCGAATTCAGGCGTAACCGGCTCGCCAGGCTTGGGGGCCTCGACCGGGTGTTGCAGTACATGCAAGGGGGTGATGCGCCCAGGCGACAGGCCCAGCAGGATCTGTTCACGCCCTACTTGCACCAGCACCAGCCGGTCCCGTGGGCCCAGGGCGCGCGCGCCAAGCATTTCGATGACCTGCCCACCGCGCGGTTGGTTATGCTGCACCCGACGCAGCACCCAGGCCAGCGCCAGGATCACCGCGACTACGGCCAGTAACCCCAGAGCGGTCTGCCCCAGTTGCGAGGCCATGCCCCCTCCTACGGCTGAAGCGGCAGTAGGGGCTACTGTTTGCGCCGGTGCCGTGGCGGGCACGGTCACAGGCTCAGTGGCAGCCAGCGCCAAGGCAGGTAGCAAGGCCAGACCGGCCGCTACGGCCCTCATCAGCGCAGCTTCTTGATGCGTTCAGCCGGGCTGATCACATCGGTCAGGCGAATGCCGAACTTCTCGTTCACCACTACCACCTCGCCATGAGCCACCAGGGTACCGTTAACCAGCACATCCAAGGCTTCCCCAGCCAAGCGGTCCAACTCGATGACCGAACCCTGGTTGAGCTGCAGCAGGTTGCGAATGTTTATTTCGGTACTGCCCACCTCCATGGAAATGGTCACTGGAATGTCCAGGATCACATCCAGGTTCGGGCCTTCCATGCCTTGGGTTTCTGAGAATTTCGGCGAGGAGCCGAACTCTTCCATCGGCAGGCGAGTACCGGCCGGTTGTGAGGCGGCGTCGGCCTGCAGCAGTGCGTCGATATCGCTTTGCCCGCCATCGCCGGATTCAGTCAGCGCCGCGGCCCACTCATCGGCCAGGGCCTGGTCGTCAGCGGAAGTGTTTTTATCGTCAGCCATGGTGTTCCTCAATATACTCGGTTGATCAGCGCGGCCCGGTTCAGCGGCGCTCTATCGGTGAAGTGACCTGCAATGCCAGGGTACCCTTGTGCGAGCCCAGGCGGGCCTTGAACGAGGGCACGCCGTTGGCGCGCATGATGAGTTCTTCGGGTAGATCCACAGGGATCACGTCCCCTGGCTGCATGTGCAGGATGTCCCGCAGCTTGAGCTGCCGACGGACCACGGTGGCGCTCAAGGGCACCGATACGTCTAGCACGTCTTCACGCAGCGCTTTGATCCAGCGTTCGTCCTGGTCATCCAGGTCGGACTGAAACCCGGCATCGAGCATTTCCCGTATGGGCTCGACCATCGAATACGGCATGGCCACGTGCAAATCCCCGCCGCCGCCGTCCATCTCCACGTGGAAGGTGGACACCACCACCGCTTCGCTTGGGCCAACGATGTTGGCCATGGCCGGGTTGACCTCCGAGTTGATGAACTCGAACGTTACTTCCAGCACCGCCTGCCAAGCCTCTTTGAGGTCCACGAAGGCTTGGTCCAGCACCATGCGCACCACGCGCAGCTCGGTAGGGGTGAATTCGCGCCCTTCGATCTTGGCGTGGCGGCCGTCGCCACCAAAGAAGTTATCGACCAGTTTGAATACCAGCTTGGCGTCGAGAATGAACAACGCCGTGCCCCGAAGCGGCTTGACCTTTACCAGGTTGAGGCTAGTGGGCACGTAGAGGGAGTGGATGTACTCGCCAAACTTCATCACCTGTACACCGCCCACGGCCACGTCGGCGGAGCGGCGCAGCATGTTGAACATGCTCACGCGGGTGTAGCGGGCAAAACGCTCGTTGATCATCTCCAGCGTGGGCATGCGCCCGCGCACGATCCGGTCCTGGCTGGTGAGGTCGTAACTTTTAACGCTGCCGGGTACCGCGGGCGCGTCGGTCTGTACCAGGCCGTCATCCACGCCGTGAAGCAGCGCGTCGATCTCGTCCTGTGACAACAGGTCCTGCATGGCCATGAGGTTTTCCTATTGCAATACGAAATTGGTGAACAGCAGTTGATCCACGACCAGCTTGCCAACCTCTTTCTGAGCGACTTCCTGCACGCTCGCGGTGGCTTTCTGACGCAACATCTCGATGCCTACAGGGCTGGCCAAGGTAGTGAAATCCTGACCCGACAGCAGCATTACCAGGTTGTTGCGGATAACCGGCAGGTGTTCTTTCAAGGCATCGAGCCCCGCCTGGTCGTGGGTCATCAAGGTGATGCTCACTTGTAGGTAACGCTGCCTGCCGTTCTGATTCAGGTTAACGACGAAGGCTGGGTTGAGCGGCTCATAGATCGCCACGGCCTTGGTGGCGGCGGCATCGGCGGCGCCCGGCGCTTTTTCGTCCTTATTAGCCTGGGACTTGTGCATGAAGTACCAGGTTCCACCCACCGAGGCGCCGATCGCCAGCAACAGCGCCACCACAATGATCAGGATGAACTTGAGCTTGCCCTTTTTCTTTTCAGGGCCGGCGCCTGCGTCTTCGTCTTTCTTAGCCATGCCAATAATCCGTCGCGTTAAGAGGATACAGTTGCTTTGGCTCAGGTCGAGCAAGTGTTATGCCATGTTTCCGGCAGATGCGCATATGCACCACCCGATTTCTACAGGCTTGGTCAGGCTTGGTTTTTTTCTTGGAGTCAATACCATGCCTGTAGATGCACATACCCGCGAAATGGCCGAATTGCTCGAGATGAGCCAGCGCTGGTTGAACGATTATCCTGACCTGGGCCAAGCGGCTGAAATTGAAGCCAAGCGGCTGGTACGCTTGCATCCCATGCCTCCGGTGGATGTGCACAGCCTGTACTGGCACCGCTTCGACAATGCCCGCTCTAGCCCACGGGCGTTTACCGGCTGGGCCCACAGCGGCCCACCGGTGCAAAGCCTGAGCCTGCCGGCCTTGGTAGCGCAGCGCTTTCCCTTCGCCGCTCAGGACAACCTGGATCAGCTGGATGTGCTCAGTGGTTTCTACACCGCGCCGGCCGGTGCGGGCGCCTTCGACGAAACCTGCGAAGTGCGATTACTGCCCAGCCAATTGAGCGCTGATTTTTGGCGCGCTGATTTCGCCGGCCACTACCGAACCCGACTGGCTTATTTCTGGCGCACCCGTACCCCCGACTTTATTGCCTTGAGCCGCGCCAGCGCGTTGGCCAGCCTAGGCCATGGCCGCAACCAAGGGCTGTTGAGCGCGCAGGACCTTTCTATTCTGCGTGGCGCCCTGGCCCCTGGGATAGGCCGAGACCTTTCCCCAGGCGCCCTGGGCCGCCTCCTGCCGCCAAGGCCAGAGGTGCGTATCACCGATTTGAGCCTTGCAGGCCATAGCGCCCGACACCTGCTGCGTATTCATAGCGCCCGTGGCGGACAATACTTGTATATCCCTGGCGCCTGGCAAGCCTTTCACCGCTTCGAGTCAGACGACGCCCTGGCCATCTGGTTGGCTGGGCAAACCAGCACGCCCGAAGGCCTGAGGCAACTGCAGCAGCATTTCGCGCCCACGGAAACCGGGATTCGTAGTGCCCTGGCCGAGTTGGCGAACGGCGCCCTGGCGCCAGGATGGCTCGGTGGTGAGGCCTTGCCCTTGGGTAGCGACCCATTTGCCTGGCTGGCTGAGCGAGCACGGGCAGAAATGGAACAGCATGCCCACCAGGCATTGACCAGCAATAACCGTTTGCGCAAGGACGAAGCCATCGCGTTTCTGTCCACGCTGTCGGGGCTGGCACTGAACCTGGCACCGACAGGCTGGCCCATCGCACTGGTGGCGGTGGCCAGTGCCAGCATCGCCACGGGCCTGGATATCGAAAAGGCTGTAAATGCACGCTCCACGGCAGAGCGTACCCAGGCCATCGTTGCTGCCGTGGGCGCCGGGCTGAGCGCGTTGCTGACCTTGCCCTTTTTAACCACCGCAGAGGTGCCCGACTGGCCCTGGGAAGTGGACGAAGCCGAGCCGGTAGCCTTGGCAGACAATACGCCCGTACCCACGTCGCCGGTGTCATTCTGGCCATTGAACGCCCAAGGGATGATCGAGCGTACGGATATGGACTTCCTGTTCGCGGTTCAGCCCTCAATGCGCGGCCAATCCCCTGCCACCTTATTGGAGGAAGGGCTGCCGATCACGTTGCGCTTTGAGAACGTTCCCCCCATGCTCAGCGGCCCGGTGGTCCGGGCCTTTGGAAACGCCGAGGGCGCCCTGGCTCATGCCAAGGCCAATTTCGATGGGCCCTTCCACTTGTTTCGCTTGCATGCCCGTGGGATACGCGTTGTGTCGCTACGCCATAACCTGCGTCTGAATCGAGCCAATACATTGGCGCTGCTCGGCCAGGAGGACCATCAGCTGAGCAGTGAGGACCTCCGGGCCCTGGGCGATGGCGCCTGGCTGGAACATGAAGTGCATGTAGCGGCTGCCGACCTGCACCCTGCGCGGCTGCGCTTGCTATCACCCATGGCTGTGCAGCCTTGGCGGCGGCCTGCGCTGAGCGTTCTACGTGGCGTGCAGCGTCAGCGGCTCAACAGCGTAGTAGCGCCGGGGTTTCTGATCGAGACCGAGGACAGCCTGCGCCTGGTTCGCTTCGACCCCTTCAGTGAAAGCTGGCGCACCCCGGGGGGCACTGCCTTTCGCTATAACGGCGACCGTAGCCTGTTCGAACGCTTCGACGCGACCAACGCCCCTGAGGCTCTGGCACCCACCATCGAGGCCGCAACCGCTGAACTGGGCATGCCTGCTACCTACCCTTGGCAAATTCCAGATTTGCCTACCACTGACCGCCTGCCTTTGCCGCGAATGATCCACAGCGTATGGCTGGGCCGCCGCATGCCCGGCAAACTGGCGGATAACCTGCTGCGCAACGCTACCCAGGCCGGCCTGGGCCAAGCGCCCTTCGACTATCACCTGTACCTGGCGGTCAACGACCCCCTTGACCATGCGCTGACCTTGGCGGACCTGGCTGCGGCGCCGCCCAACCTGCATATTCATAAGCTGGCGCAAACCCAGTTCTTTCGCGAATTCCAAAACACGCCTTACCACCAGCAATACCTGGCGGCTACCCAGGGCAGCGGCATCAACTATGCAAGCGCCACGGACGTGCTGCGCTACCGCCTGGTGCATCATTTTGGCGGCGTATACATGGACGTGGACGATGTGATTTATGCCGGCACCCCCAGCCAGGGGCGCTTCGCCGATCAGCAGTGGACCGTAGCACCGGGGCGCTTGCTGCTCAATGGCCTGGTGAGCGAACCGCGGCTAGGGCTGCATTGCGGCTTCAATACCAGCAACTTCGCCAGCCTACCCAATAACCCTTTGCTGGAGGCCATTTCCGAAGAGAGCTACTTGCGTTATTTGACCAATCGCGACCTGTACCGTCAGCGCCCCTATGAAGGCGCCGACCCCCATGAACAGGTGACCGCCTACGCGCGGCGGATCAATCAGGTCACCGGCCCCGGGGTGTTCAATGATGTGCTTATGGCGCAACAGGCGGATGTGCGCCAATTCCGTTCGGTGTGCCGTATCGCCACGGAACTGTACGTGCCTGCGCGCCATTTGGCCGCCCTGCATAAGCAAATCCGCGTACAGACCCTCCACTATTGCCCGCTGGCGTGGCACATTCGCATTGGCGCCACCTCCAGTTGGTTACATACCCGGTAAGGTAAAGCCGGGTCAGGCGTAGTAATCCACCAGGCTGCTGCCGATCACGGTTTGATTGGCGGCCGCCGCGGCTACCGCGCTGACCTCATCGACGTCATCCACCGCCCCGCCGCCACGGGCCTGGGCGTTGCCGTTGCCCTGGCTGGCGTGGGCCTGGTGCTGCTGTTGCTGCTGAGATTGCCGGGACTGATCAGACACGCTGACGTCAACGTGAGTCAGGCCCTGTTGGGCGAGCATGTCACGCAGCCGATTCTGCTGGCTGTCCAGGGCCTCGCGCACCCCCAGGTGGGCGCTGTGGAAGGTAATCTGGGTCTGTTGATCAGGGGTCACGTCTACGCGGATATCCAGGCGCCCCAGTTCCAGCGGGTGCAGTTGGATGTCAGCGGTTTTCAGGTTCTGGCTGGACAGGTACATTACCCGGTTGACCAAGCCTTCACTCCAACCGCTTTGCTGCATATTCAAGGGCTGCGCCGGTGGCGCAGCCGCCGCCTGGCCCTTGGCACCCACTGCCTGGTTGAGTTGGCCCAGGCGGCTAGTCAAGTCGTCTAGGCGCGTATCGCCCTTGTCCGTGCCTGAACCGGCCTTGAGTTCACCAATCGCCCCCAGCCCATCGGCATCGCTATCAGCCGTGCTTTCAGTCACGGCCTGTTTATCAGCCATGGCCCCCATCAGCTCGGAGAAGGAGGCGTCAGCCACTGGGTCAGTGGCCGCTTGCGCGGGACTGCTCTCGGTGTGCGCATGCACGGAGGTAGTGCCCTGGTCCTTTGCGCTTTGCTCAAGCGCCATACGCAACATAGGCATGTCAGCCAAGGGGTCTGCCGCAGGGTCAAAGGTATCCGCGGAGGCAGGCGTCGGGGTTTGCACGGCCGCTTGCAATTGGGCCGGGTCAACCAGCGGCTGAGGCAGCGTAGTGGGGTCCACCACAGGCGCGGCCACCGGCGCGGTCGCTAGCGTGAGGTCGGTGACAGGGGCCGACGGCGGCGTAGCATCCTCGACAGTGGCCTGAGCCAGCGTGTCTTCTTCGCTGGCTTTATCGCTTGCGGCCTTGCTGTCGTCGGTTTTGCTGCTGGCTTGAGCGTCATCAGGGCTCTGAGTGGCCTTGGGGTCGTCTACCTTGTCGGTGGCGGTATTGTCAGCTTTGCTAACCGGCGAGCGCTTGCCGCTATCGGCAACCGACGGTTTATCGTCTTTGCCTTGTACGGCAACCGCTGGCTTTTTGTCGCTGCTGGCCAAGTGGGTGGCTACGCGCGCGCTAGCCAACGCCGGGGCCTTCTGTGGCACCGCCTTGTGTTCCTGGGCATACACCTGAGCGAAGCTGGAGCCCCCGTCGTTGCCGCTATCAGCCACTTTTGAAGTGGGGTTGACGGCTCCAGGCTGGGCCTTGCCGGTTGCCCCAAAAGGGCTGCCAATTTGCAGTAATGGGTTTGAAGCGACAGCCATGACAGCGACCCCGCAGAGTGGGTGAATGATCAGTTACATGGCTTAAAGCAAAAGGTGGGCCAGGCCGGCCGAGACAACTGTATGCGTTCGAGAGGTCAGCGCTCGGCCAAGAAATACGCCTTCACCTGGTCGAATTCCTCGACGATGCAACGGCGCAGCGCATCAATGTGTTCGTCGGCGGCATCCAGGGGCAGGTGTTCGAGTTGAGCGCAATGGGCGGCAAGGCAAACCGCACCCATGTTGCTGCTGCTCCCTTTAAAGCTGTGGGCGGCTTCACGCAATGGGCGACCATTGGGCAGGCCCCGCAGTTGAGCGAGCCGATGCTCGGAATCACCGAGGTAGGTGTCCACCAGAAGGCTATAATCGTTACCCATGATGTCCTTGAGCGTTGCCAGTACAGCGGCGTCCACAGGCTGTGTGTTCACATTATCCTCCTTGAGCGGCGTATTATGCCTGGCCCTCCCACGCAAATTCCACGCGCGCGCTACGCCCATCGTCAGCCCACTGCGCACTACGGCTCAGTGCCTTGACCAGCTTCACCCCACGGCCCGAATACACCATCCCCAAACCCGACTGGCGCATGGTTTCAGCCACATCGAAGCCTATACCACTGTCTTCGATAGCGATAACCAGCCGCCCGCCGTGCTCACCCTCTGGCTCCACCGTCAGGCCAATCTTCACATACCCCTGTTGCAGTTCCTTGAGCCGCTCTTCACGCAACTGATAGTAGCTGGCGAACCCCTGGGCATCGCGCTTCAAACTAGAGTCTAGCCCTAGCACACCATGCTCCAGGGCATTGGAATACAGCTCGGTCAGCACCGTATACAGGGCGCCGCTTTGGGCACGAAGCCCCTGCACTTCCTGAAGCAGCTGCAACAGGAAAGGCAACGGGTTGTAATGTTTCAGGGTTTCGGCCCGGAATTCGAACGACACTGACCAATCGGTCGGGGTGGGTTGGCCGCGCGCGGACGTCACCGCCACAGGCGGCAGGCTGGCTGAGTCCACAACCTTTACCTGTACCATGCTGACGTCATCGCGGGTTTCCCCATGAAAACGCTGCAATGCCTCGCGAATGTCCTCGAACAGCCGATCACGGTCGGTGTTATGGTCCAGCACCGCCTCTAGGCGCTCCGCGCCGAATAGGGTTTCTTGGTGATTGGCGGTTTCTATCACACCGTCGGACAGTAGAAAGATACGATCCCCCTCCTCCACCGGGTAGACCTGGGTCATCGGGTCAAAGCGTTCGGGCGAAAGAATGCCTAATGGCAAGGCCTTTGAAGGCAATACCAGGCGCTCGCCGTTCTGACGCAGCAAGTAGCCGTCGGGCATGCCGCCGTTCCACACTTCCAGTACGCGGCGGTTCACGCTCACGTTCAGCAAGGTGGCACAGCAGAACATGTCCGGCGGCAGTATGCGTTTGAGCTTGGCGTTCATTTCCCGCAAGGTCTCGGCCAGGCCATAGCCCTTGGCAGTCATGCCATAGAACACGTCCGCCAAGGGCATGGCGCCGACCGCGGCAGGCAAACCGTGCCCGGTGAAATCACCAAGCAACACGTGCAGGTCGCCACCGGGGCTGGCGGCGGCCAGCAGCAAGTCGCCGTTGAACAGCGCATAGGGCGACTGCAGGTAACGGATATTGGCGGCGCCCAGGCAACCGGAGTGCGCTACTTGGTCAAACACTGCCTTGGCCACCCGTTGCTCGTTGAGCAGGTGGCCGTGGTGGCGGGCCAACTCATCACGTTGTTTAAGCACTGTTGCCTGGAGCCTGCGCATGCGCTCCATGGCATGAATCTTCGCCGCCAGGATAATCTGGTTATAGGGCTTGGGCAGGAAATCATCGCCCCCGGCTTCCAGGCAGCGAACCAGGGCATCGTCCTCGGACATGGAGGTGAGGAAGATCACTGGCACCAGTGCCTCCCCCGCCAAGGCCTTGATGCGTCGAGCGGTTTCGAACCCGTCCATCACCGGCATCATCACGTCCAGCAGTACGATCTGCGGCCGCATCTGCTCGAACACCCGCACGGCTTCCTCGCCATTGCCGGCTTGCAGCACATGGTGGCCCTGGCGCCGTACGATGCTCGAAAGCAGCATACGGTCGGTCATGTTGTCGTCGGCGATCAATACCGAGACGGAGGGGCTGTCCGGTAGCATCACGACACGTTGAACAGTTTTTCGAAGTTAGAGATGGCCAGGATCTTACGCGTGTCGGAGCTGATGTTGACCAGGCTCACATCGGCGTTGTCGCCTCCCGCGTAGTCACGCAACAACAGCAGCATTCCCAAGGCAGAGCTGTCCAGATAAGTGGTGTCTTTAAGGTCAATGATGACCTTTGCAGGCTTGGGCGCTTGTCTTTCATAGGCATCCCGAAAAGCCTGGTGACAGCCGAAGTCAAATCGGCCGTTGATCTTGATGTTTAACTCGCGGCCGTCTTCGGACGGCGTTGCGCTTACGTCTGCCATACATCGATCCTTCTCTATGCTTGGGCGTCTTTGAGATAACGAGGCGGGTACACCCAATGTGGGGGCCCACCAGGCTGAAAATCAGGTTTCAATAAGAATCAGACCGTGGCAACCGCTGAGAAAGTTCATCGAGCAACCGCTGTTCACGCTTATCTTCCAACGTACGCGCTTCGGTCATATACCGCAGGACCAGTTTGCGCAGCCCTTCTACCCGTGCGTAGGCTTTCTGCCAAGCGTCACGCGCGTTATTGAAGTTGTTCTGGTGCCAGGCCAGGCTTTTGCGTTGTTGCGCCACGGCTGTTTCGAGTTGGTTAAGAAAGCGCTGGTAATTCATCAGCCACTGCCCGGATACCCCTTTGGTGCCATTGGCAATCCACTGCTGCTGGTAATTCATGCGGAACTGCTCCAGCTCTTGCAGCTTGGCTTCGGCCAGGCGTACCTGCCCCTGGAAGTGGCCCAGGCGCTGGACAGCCGTGCGCTCGGCTTTCTCCGCCATTTCAACGACCGGCGCCAGGCGCGCCGCGCGGCTAACGGCCATGGCTTATCAACCCGGCGCCAAGGGCCGGAACACCGTAGCCAGGCGCTCCATGCTCGCGGCAAGGCTTTCGTTGTCGTGCAGCCCTTGGCGCAGGAAGTGCACCAGCTGTGGATGCAAGCTGATCGCCATGTCGGTCTCGCGATCTCCACCCGCTACATAGGCGCCGACGCTGATCAAATCACGGCTCTGTTGATAGCGAGACCACAACTGTTTGAATTGCTGGGCCTGGGTCAAGTGTTGAGGCGTGACCACCGACGGCATCACCCGGCTGATGGACGCTTCGATGTCGATTGCCGGGTAATGGCCTTCTTCAGCCAGGCGGCGGGACAGCACGATATGCCCGTCCAATACGCCACGGGCAGAGTCAGCGATAGGGTCTTGCTGGTCGTCGCCTTCGGACAACACCGTGTAGAACGCGGTGATCGAACCGCCGCCCGCCTCTGCGTTGCCGGCCCGCTCTACCAGCTTGGGGAGCTTGGCGAATACCGAGGGTGGGTACCCCTTCGTGGCGGGCGGTTCGCCGATCGCCAGGGCGATTTCACGCTGAGCCTGGGCATAGCGGGTCAGCGAGTCCATTAGCAACAGGACATTCTTGCCCTTGTCGCGGAAGTATTCGGCAATACGCGTGCAATACATGGCAGCCCGCAGGCGCATCAGCGGCGCGTCGTCCGCCGGTGCCGCCACCACCACGGAACGCTTCAGGCCCTCGGGACCCAGGCTATGTTCGATGAATTCCTTTACCTCGCGACCACGTTCTCCGATCAGCCCCACCACAATGATTTCCGCTTCGGTAAAGCGGGTCATCATCCCCAACAGCACACTCTTACCCACCCCGGTACCGGCGAACAGGCCCAAGCGCTGCCCACGGCCGACCGTAAGCAGGCCGTTGATGCAGCGGATGCCCACGTCCAGCGGCTGGCTGATGGGGTCGCGGTTAAGGGGGTTGATGGTGGGGCCATCGAGTGGCACCCAGTCTTCGGCACGCATCCGGCCTTTGTCATCGAGCGCGCGGCCGGCGCCATCAAGCACGCGGCCGAGCATGCTCATGCCCATGGGCAGGCGCCCGGTATCAGCCAAGGGCACGACCCGTGCACCTGGCGCGATGCCCGCGGCGCTGCCTACAGGCATCAGAAATACCTTGCTGCCAGAAAAGCCCATGACTTCGGCTTCTACCTGGGAGGGGTAGTAGGAGTCGTCATTGATAACCATACAGCGGGTGCCCATGGCTGCGCGCAGGCCTTCGGCCTCTAGGGTCAGGCCCACCATGCGCAGCAACCGACCCTCCACCACTGCCTGACGTGGCAAGTCTACCGCCGGCGCATAGGTCACCAAACGCCGGGCGAAGCTGGTACGGTCAAGGCGCATCGCTGCTCTCCAGTTCCAGGTGCAGGTCTGCCTCGGCAGGGTGCATGCCCTGTTCGTGCAACTGGTCGAACAGCAGCGCCAAGGCTTGGGTAATGCGGGTTTCCACGCTGCCATCGATGCGGCTGTGCTCGCTCTCTACGCGGCAGCCACCCGGCAAGAGCGCTGGGTCCTCAAGGATTTTCCACTGTTCTTCATGGCGCTCACGTAGCGCCTTGATCTGCTCGAAATCCTGGGGGTTGATAAAAATGCGAATATTGTTGGCGCCCATGGGCAACAGCTTGAGCGCTTCCTGGATCACCCGTTCGATCTGGGACGACTCCATCTTCAGTTCACGCTGGATCACCTGGCGGGCGATATGGCTGACCAGCTCCACCAGCGAACGCTCGATCGCGGTGTCCTGTTCAGCAATAGGCGCCATCAGGTTCGCCATCAGTGTTTCAAGAGGCGCCAAGCGGGCCTGCAGGGCAACCTCGGCTTCTTGACGCACCTTCAGTTGGGTTGCGTGAAAACCGTCACGCTCGCCCACGGCAAAGCCTTCGTTATAGGCTTCCTGGCGAATCGCTTCCACTTCCTCAAGGGTCAGCGGCTGCACTTCATCCAGGGGCACCTCTTCACTTTCGCCAAGCCCCTCCGGTTCAGGCTCTGGCTCCGGCGGTGGCGGGTCGAAACTGGGCAGCCGCCAGACGTCCACGCCCAGTAAATCCTTGGCGCGAATCAGCTCGCTGACCGGTTCCTTGCTCGACTGGCTCATCAATGATTCCTGGCAAACGGATAGGCGATTGGCGCGGCAGCCAAAAGGCTGAGCCGCGCCAATACTAAGACACCTCCTCGGGAGGTTAGATCATCTCTTCGCCGCCCTTCCCGCCCAGTACAATCTCACCTGCCTCGGCCATGCGCCGCGCAATGGTGAGGATTTCCTTCTGGGCGGTTTCCACGTCGCTGACGCGAACAGGCCCCTTGGAATCCAGGTCGTCGCGCAGCAGTTCGGACGCGCGCTTGGACATGTTCTTGAAGATCTTCTCCTTGATACCGTCGTCCGCACCCTTGAGCGCTACCACCAGTACTTCGGAAGACACCTCGCGCAGCAGCGCCTGAATACCACGATCATCTACGTCCTTGAGGTTGTTGAAGACGAACATCAAGTCTTCGATCTGGCCAGACAGCTCGGCGTCGATCTCGCGGATCGAATCCATGACTTGACCTTCGATCGAGCTGTCGAGGAAGTTCATGATGTCCGCCGCACGCTTGATGCCACCCAGGGTGGTCCGAGCCGTGGTCGAGTTGCCGGCGAACTGCTTCTCAAGGATGGTGTTGAGTTCTTTGAGCGCCGAGGGCTGCACGGTGTTGAGCGACGACACGCGCAGCACAATATCCAGCCGCACCTTGTGGTCAAAGTGGCCCAGCACCTCACCGGCTTGGTCCGGGTCCAGGTACGCCACCACGATGGCCTGAATCTGCGGGTGCTCATAACGGATAACATCAGCGACCGCGCGCGGCTCCATCCACTTGAGGCTATCCAGCCCGCTGGTGTTGCCACCCAGCAGAATACGGTCGATCAAACCGTTGGCTTTGTCCTCGCCCAAGGCCTGGGTCAACATTTTGCGAATGTAGCCATCCGAGCCCACGCCCAGGCTGGTCTGGTCGCCCACGCTGGCCACGAACTCGGTCATCACCTCCTCGACCTGTTCACGGTGCACGTTGCGCATCTGCGCCATGGCCACGCCCACCCGCTGCACTTCTTTCGGGCCCATATGGCGAAGCACTTGGGCCGCGTCGGTTTCACCCAGCGAGAGCAACAGAATGGCGGCCTTTTCGACCTTGGTCAGTTTGGGTGCGGCAATCGCCTGATTACTACTCATCTGCGTTGATCCATTCTTTCACGACCTGCGCGACACGGCCCGGGTCTTCGGCCACCAAACTCTTGATTGCGTTCAGTTGGGCGTCATATCCCTCTGTCGGGCTTGGCAGCATGATGCTCTGCGGCCCGCCTAGGCTGACCCGATCATCGGCCAGCTCACTACTCATACCCGTAAAGCCACCTGGGCCGGCCATGCCGCCACCGCCCGGTACCCCTTCGCCGTCCAATGCCAGTTGCTTGGACTTGCCGCCGCCGGTGATGTTGTTGAGCACAGGGCGCAATACACCGAACACCAGCAGGAGAATGAACACTACGCCCAAGCCTTGCTTGACGATGTCCCAGAACCAAGGCTGCTGGTAGAAGGACGGCTCGGCGATGACCTCACCCTTGTCAGGATTGAAAGGCGCGTTGATCACCGTCACGCTGTCCCCACGGCTGGCATCGAAACCGACAGCGTCCTGCACCAGGCGCTGGAAGCGCGCCAAATCGTCGGCGCTCCAGGCAGCATGGGTGATTTCGCCATTGGCCGCGTTTAGCTTGGCTTGGTCATCCACTACAACGGCTACCGACAATCGGGTCAAACGGCCCTGCTGCTGGCGGGTGTGGCTGATGGAACGGTCAAGCTCGAAGTTCTTCGTAGACTGCTGACGCTTGTCTGCCGGGTATGGCGCAAGCATGGGTTGGCCGGTGGCCGGGTCCATGATCTGCTGACCATTGGCGTCAAGCAGCGGTTGCCCAGGCTGAATTGCCCCAGGGGCGCCCGCGGCTGCACCGCCACGTGTGGTTTGTGGCGCAGTGGCTGGGCTCGGCGGCTGGTTGCTCAACGCCCCTGGCACCCCACCATTGCTGCTGCCACTAGAGCGCTGCTCGCTCACCGATTGCTCACTGCGCAGCGCCGGCTGGTCAGGGTTGAACTGCTCGGAGGTCGACTCCACCGCGCTGAAGTCCACCATAGCGGACACTTCGGCCTTGAATTTGTCGTTGCCCAGCACTGGCTGCAGAATGCTCTGTACGCGCTGGGTGAGCATGCCTTCCATGCGCCGAGTGTAATCGAACTGCTTGCCGGCCATGCTCAACTCGGAATTTTCGCCCAAGTCTGACAGCAAAGTGCCTTTCTGATCGACGACAGTCACACCCGAGCGGTCCATTTCCGGCACGCTGGTCGCCACCAGGTTAACGATTGCCATCACCTGACCTGGATCGAGGGTACGGCCGCCGTACATTTCTACCAATACCGAGGCAGTAGGCTTGCGTTCGTCGCGCACGAACACCGAGCTTTTCGGAATGGCCAGGTGAACCCGCGCGCCTTTTACGCCGTTAAGCGCCGAGATGGTCCGTGCCAGTTCGCCTTCCAGGCCGCGCCGGTACCGGGCCGCTTCCATGAACTGGCTAGTACCCAGGCCCTGGTCTTTGTCCAACAGCTCATAGCCAACGTTACCGTCGCCTTGAACCACGCCAGCAGAGGCCAGCTTGAGCCGAGCGCGGCCGATGTCGTCCGCCTTGACCAGCAGCGCGCCAGAGTTGGGCTCCACGGTATAGGGAATGTCCGAAGCGGCCAGGGTATCGGTCACCTGCTTGGCGTCCATCCCTTGCAGGCTGGTCAGCAGGGGGCGGTAGTCAGGTTGTTGCGACCACAGCACCACGGCGAAACCGATCGCCACGCTGGCCGCCAGCCCCACCAACAGGCCCACCTGCCGCAGCACGGGCATCTTGGAGATGTTTTCAAGAAAGGCCATGCCGGGCATAGCTTTGTTGCCTGCCATGCCACTCTTGACCGGTACGTTGTCGGTTGTTGCGTCCGCCATGGCCTAATCTGCCCTCAAACCGGCATTTGCATGATGTCTTGGTAGGCCTGCACCAGCTTGTTACGAACCTGGGTCATTGCCTGGAAGGACACGCTTGCTTTCTGGGAGGAAATCATTACGTCCGTCAGATCGACGCCGCTTTTACCGATCTCGAACGCATTGGCCAGTTCGCTGGCTGCCTGCTGTGTGTCATTAACCTTGCCTACAGCATTGCCAAGCAGGTCAGCGAAGCTACTGCCCCCAGCGGCGCTGACCGCGGAAACGGCAGCGGCTTTGGACGAGCCCATGGCTTCCATCTGCATGGAACGCATGTCCATCATCAAGCGATTGAATTCAACACCTTGGCTCATGGGCTGCTCTCCGGGGCCTGCAAATTTTTGACGCTAACGTCGTCAGTTACCATAGAGGTAGCAAGAGCGATGCCAACGGCAACAAATGCGGTAAATCAGCTGGCGAAGAGGTAGGCCTCCACGTCCATTCCGGCGTCTTTCATTTGAGCAAGCTTATAACGCAAGGTTCGAGGGCTAATGCCCAACCGCTCGGCGGCTTCCTTATGGCGCCCGCGCTCATTGCGCAGGGTATCGAGGATCAATTCGAACTCGCGGCGGCGCAGGTCGTCGCCCAAACCCAGGGTTTCAACGGGTACCGCCGCCTTGGCGGGCGCCTCGGAAACGGTCTGTATAGCCGGGCTGGCCAGGATAGGCAGGCAAAAATCCTGCGCATCGATCACCCCGCCGCGTTGCAGAATCAGTGCCTGCTGCAAAGCGTTGTCCAGCTCACGTACGTTGCCGGGCCAGGCATACGCCTCTAAAGCGGCTTTGGCACGGTCCGACAGCCGGACGTTTTCCAGTTTCATTTTTAAGCTGTGGCGCGCCAGCAGCCGTTCGGCCAACGGCAGGATGTCGGCGGGCCTGTCCCTCAAGGGCAGCCAGGCTAGCGGGAAGGCCGACAAATGATAGTAGAGGTCTTCACGAAAACGGCCCGCAGCCACGTCGTCCTGCAATGCACGGTTGGTCGTGGCCAAGATACGAATATCCAAGGCAATAGGCTTACGTCCCCCTACCCGCTCCACTTCACGTTCTTGCAGCACCCGCAGTAGCCTGGCTTGCAGTGCCAACGGCATCTCGGAAATTTCATCGAGCAGCAGAGTGCCGCCATTGGATTGCTCGAATTTACCCGGCTGGGCGGCCACGGCCCCCGTAAAGGCGCCTTTCTCGTAACCGAAAAGGGTGGCTTCGAGCATGTTGTCGGGAATGGCCGCGCAGTTGAGGGCCACAAAGGGCTGCCCCGCGCGGCTCGAATGGCGGTGAATGTAACGAGCCAATACTTCTTTGCCAGTACCGGATTCGCCGGAAATCAACACCGTTGAATCACTGCGCGCTACCTTCAAGGCCAGGGCCAACAACCGTTGGCTGGCAGGTTCGCAGGCCACCGCGCTTTCACCCTCGCCCAAAGGCAAATGGCCAAGGGCGTAGCGGCTGATCAGTTGCAACAAGGCCTGGGGCTCGAAAGGCTTGACCAGGTAATCCGTCGCGCCCTGCCGCATGGCGCTGACAGCGTGCTCCACGTGGCCATCGGCGGCCATCAGCAGCACCGGTAAATGCGGCCACCCTGCTTGCAGCCGATCCAACAGATCATGGCCGTTCATGCCCGGCATGTTCATGTTACTAACGATCAGGCTGAACGGTTCTTGGGCCACGTGGGCCAAGGCGCTTTGGGCGTCGGCCACTGCCACGGCCTCATGCCCGGCCAGCGTCAAGGTATCGAGCAGGGCCTCACGCAGACCAGGGTCGTCTTCTATCAGCAGTATCTTTAGGCTCATCCGCTCATCAATTCTCGTGGCTCACCGTCAGAAGACGGTCGGGGTACCATAAAGGTGCAATGGATGTGCCGGAGAAATCAACATCGGTAACCCGTGGATACCGTCTTGATACTCATCGCACAAACGGGATTGCTGTAGGAGCCAGCAGAGCTGGCGAATGTGCCGTGAATTGCGCCCGAAGGTTGGGCAGGCGTGCAGGCGAATGTGCCATCTCTTCGCGAGCTTGCGCTCGCTCCCACAGGCGATAGGGGCCACCGTAGCAACTGAGCACGACGGTCATTTAAGCCGCAATTTCAAGGCTGCGGCGCGGTCAGTTGCATACAGCCAACCAGCCAGCCTTGGGCATCCGCCGTGGCGTTATGAGGAGCAATACCCTTGGCAAAAGAAGTCGAAAACCCCTGCGTGTCCATTTGCAAGCTCAACGCCGAGATGTGCGTCAGCTGCGGGCGCCTAAGGCAGGAGATCAAAAAGTGGAAGAAGATGAAACGCCCGGAAAAGAAAGAGGTGGTCGAACTGGCCAGGCAACGCCTTAAGGCCTTGAAGAAAGCGTCCCGCTAGGCCTGCCTGGAATGGCCAGCAACGCTAGCCATTTACCCGGTTCAGTCGTCGCCAGCTTCGTCGCCTTCCCGGCGGCTCATGCCATATTTGCGCATTTTTTCCACCAAGGTGGTACGCCGGATACGCAGGCGCTCGGCGGCCCGGGCCACGATGCCGTTAGCATCGTCCAACGCCTGCTGGATCAGCCCCTGTTCCAAGCCACCCAGGTAGTCCTTGAGGTCCAGGCCTTCCGGCGGCAACAGCGCGCTCGAACTGAAGTCCTGGGCGTGGCCGTTGATGGCTACCCGCTCTTCCAGGTCACTACGCAGGCTGTCCACCAGTTGCTCGTCTTCGTCGTCCACGTAACGGAATTTCTTTGGCAGCTCCGCCACGCCGATCACGCCATAGGGGTGCATGATCGCCATGCGCTCCACCAGGTTGGCCAACTCGCGCACATTCCCCGGCCACGCATGGCGACACAGCGACATGATGGCCGCGGAGTTGAAACGGATGGAGCCACGCTTCTCGTGTTCCATGCGTGAGATCAGCTCGTTCATCAACAAGGGGATGTCTTCTACCCGCTCACGCAACGGTGCCATTTCGATAGGGAACACGTTTAAGCGGTAGTAGAGGTCTTCGCGGAAGCTACCGATCTCGATCATGCTTTCGAGGTTTTTATGGGTGGCAGCGATGATACGCACGTCGATGCTTTGGGTTTTGTTGCTGCCCACGCGCTCGAAGGTGCGCTCTTGTAGTACCCGCAGCAGTTTGACCTGCATGGGCAGTGGCATGTCGCCAATCTCGTCGAGGAACAGGGTACCGCCGTTGGCCAGTTCGAAGCGGCCAGCACGGCTAGTGATGGCGCCGGTGAAGGCACCCTTCTCGTGGCCGAACAGTTCGCTTTCGAGCAGCTCCGCGGGGATGGCGCCGCAGTTGACCGGCACGAACGGCGCGTCGCGCCGCTTGGAATGGTAATGCAGGTTACGCGCGACCACCTCTTTGCCAGTACCGGACTCGCCAAGGATAAGCACGCTGGCGTCCGTATCGGCCACCTGTTGCATCATCTGGCGCACGTGCTGAATGGCACGGCTGGTACCTACCAGGCTGCGGAACAGGTTCGGCTCGCGATGACGGCCGCGGTCCCGAGCCTGATCGTACATTTCCCGGTACACCTGCGCGCGGTGCAGCGAATCCAGCAGCTTGCTGTAGCTAGGCGGCATTTCCAGCGTAGAGAGCACACGCCGACGCTGGTCTTCCGGCAGTTCCAGTTGTGGGCTATCGCCCAGCAACAGCACCGGCAGAAATTCGTCCCAAGCGGCGATTGTCTTTAACAGCCCCGGCAAGCTGGCCGGGGCGCTCAAGGTGCCTACCAATACGCAGAGCACTTCACGGGTGGAGGGTAAGCCTTCGACTACCCGTTGCCAGTCCGCGCTACCACAGGGCAAGTTGTCCTCGCCCAGGAAGCTAAGAATCACCGCCATGTCACGGCGGCGAACGCTATCGTCATCGATCAGCAGAATTTTCGTTTCACGCCACATGCAATAGCAACTTCCCTAGTCAATGCCCGATACGGCCCAATGCCCGCTACGGCGATTTGCCAACTCATGGCTCGAAACCGTGAGACGCCGGAACCCTTCAACCAGGCACTAGTAAAGTCAAAAACAGTGGCGCAGTCAAATTCCTGGCGCGCTAAATGCGTTCAACGGCCTCTCAAGCCTTGCTGCAAAGCGATATTACTTAAACCTGCTCAGCGAAACAGGTGATACACCTTGCTAGCGCTTTGACCCTGACGTACCTGCTTGAGTTCGTCAACCACAGCTTGGCGCTCACCTCTGCTGGCGTCGACCAGTTGGCGGTAGAGCGTGAGCAGGGACTCCAGATTATGGCGAAGCACGGCGGGGTCCACCGTCACGCCGTCGAACAGCCCATCCAGGCACGCCCGGCATTGCAGGTCCAGTTGGCCTATGGCGGTCCAGTCTTTGATCGCCAACGCATCGCTCAAGGCCGCCCGGGTGTATTCGATCCGCTCCAGGGCACTCATGGTCGAGTCCTCGCGATTATTCCTGAGCAACATGGCCGATCGCATCCCAACCAGCCTTGACGGTGATCATCAGGCGAGCAACCTCGTCGACGATGTTCGGGTCGTTCTTACGGTTTGCCTGAATCAACTGCTTCATCATGTACGCATAAAGCTGATCGAGGCGGGCGATGCCTTTTTTGTCGTCGGTCTTTTCAGGGTCCAGGCCTTCGCGCAGGCCACCGATGATTTCGATGGCCTTGCCCAGCAGCATCCCCTTCTCGGCCAGTTGCTCGCGAGCCATGGCGCCTTTGGCCTGGGCCAGGCGGTCGAGGGCGCCTTGCATCAGCATTTGCACCAGGCGGTGCGGGCTAGCTTCCGACGCTTGAGCGTGGGAATTGACTTTCTGGTATTGGCGAAGCGCCTTCATCGGATGCATTGCGGTTGGCCTCGGAAGTGGGCAGTAACGGTGGAACCGAAGGTTCTCTCGTTAAGTTTATCGACACACAGCGCCTGAACTTTATGGCTGGCTGAAATGAAAACGCCCGATAACCTGCGAAGATTACCGGGCGAAAGGCCGCGATCCGCTGAATCAGTCCTTGGACTTGTTCATCGCCTCAAGGGTGTTCAACACACTGTTGCTGGTGGCGTTGAGCTGGGCGACCAGCGTGTCCATGGCAGTGTACTTGGCCGTCAGAATGGCAGTGAGCGACGCGGTACGGCGGTCCAGGGCATCCTGTTGGTCGTCCAGGTCGGTCAGGGTGGCGTTTAGGCTTTTTTGCCGGTTTTCAAGCACTCCGCCGCCCTGGGTGTAGCCTTTGAGGATACCGTTCATCCGGGTGATCAGGCCTTTGTCCCCAGTGAACAAATTGGCAACGTTGCCATACTGGGTTTTCATCGCTGTGTTCCACTTGGTGTCATCCAGCGACAGCAAGCCTGTGGAGGAGTTGGTACCTACCCCCAACTGGGACAACACGCTCAGCGAACCACTGCTGGTGCTCACTTCGGTCAAGGCACCGCGCACCTGGGACACCAACTTGCGCACCATGGCGTCGCCGGTCAGGGCGCCAGCGGAGGTAGTAGCCGAGTCGCTGCTACTGCTGGTAGCCCCGGTGGACGTCACTTTGGTCTGCTTGTTCACCACGGTCATCATGGTGTTATAGGCATCTACAAAGGTTTGCACCGACTTTTTCAAGGTGTCCGTATCGGATGACACGGTAACCGTTGACTTCCCAGCACCTGTCAGTGTCAGGCTAAGCCCGCTCACGGCCGAGGTGATCGCGTTGGAGCTGCTGGTCATCGACAAACCGTCGAGGGTATAAGACGCGTCGACAGGTCTGGCAGTGATATAGCCTGCACTGCTGGTATCACCTGCCGCCAGTTGCTGGGTGCCATCAATGGTCAGCTCGGAGATGCCACTGGTGGAAATATCCGAACCCGCACCGGTGGTAGTGGAGCTAAACACCAGGCGCGAGCCATTGGCATCGGTCACGATGTTGGCGCTAATGCCACTGGAGGACAGCGAAGAGTTGATCGAGTCGCGAACGCTACCCAAGGTCGCCCCGGAACCGATGTCCACCGAATAGCTTTTGCCGCCCTGGGTGATGGCCAAGGTGCCAGAGCTGATCGCCGTGTTGCTGCCACTGCTGAACAGCTTACTGGCGACTTTAGAGGCCGTCGCTATGTTTTTGACGTCCAGTGCATAGTTACCCGGCGAGGCGGTGTTATCCGACGTTGCCTTGACCACGGTTTCCATAGAGGAAGCCGCGTTCAAGCCCATAAAGGTGTTGGTGTTGTTCAACGCAGCCGCCGCGGTTTGGAACGCTTCCAGCGCGCTTTTGAGGCTACCGATGCCGGACAACGTGGTATTGGTGGCCGCTTCGGCTTTTTTGATCTGGCTTTGCTTGGGGCTGGTGGAGGCGTTTACCAAGGCGTTGACGATCGATGTGGTATCGATGCCTGAACCTACGCCACTGACCGAAATCCCGCCGCTCGAGCTGACTGACGTGGTGGATGAAGTACTGGTCATTAATCTTCTCCTGGAGGTCAGCCGCCGAGATTCCGGCGCGCTGCCTTATTCACCGGAACACTACAAGTTCCGTGCCCAACTCACGCTTGCTCATCGAACAACAGGCTGTGAGGGTCCCTTAGGCGCTCGGCCATCTTCAAGGCTTCCTCGGAAGGAAGTTGCCGAATGACTTCTCCGCTTTGGGTCGCGACTATCTTCACCACAACGTCACCTGTGGTTTCGTCGATGGAAAAGTTAAGGTTGCGCTGGTTGGAATCCACGAACGCCTGAATATCCTGAACAGCCTTTTCAACCTGATCACGCTCAACCTTGCCAGCCGGGGCTACGGCATCGTTGCTGGGTTTGGCAGCAGCGAGCGTAGTAGCGTCGACGTGGGTTGGCGTGGTCATGGGTTTACTGACTTCAAGCGCCTTTACTGCATTGACACTCATGTCCATAACCGTCACCTCAGGGTGAAAACAACGAAAGGGCGCGCACCGCGCACCCCCTCGTCATTGACCGTCTGCCTATATTACTGAAGCAATTTCAGTACAGAGGAAGGGATCTGGTTGGCCTGGGACAGGATCGCGGTGGAAGCCTGTTGCAGGG